>NZ_JALLIO010000006.1:0-247168 GCF_023242305.1 Curtobacterium sp. MWU13-2055 | reverse complement strand
GGGTAACCCAGTGACCGTCTCAGCCGTTCCGTTCTCCGCCGCCGTGGCAACGAGTGATTACTTTACGCAGGGACGAACGGCTGCGCCAAGCCAGGCTGCATCCCGGGCGTGTCGCCCGGATCGGCGCCGAACGCGGAACGGCCCGCTCCCCCGAGGGGGAACGGGCCGTAAGGTGACGAGCCGGGTCAGTGGCGCGCGATCACCGGGTTCTTGAGCGTGCCGATGCCCGAGATCGTGACCTCGACGACCTCGCCGTCGCGGATCTGGCCGACCCCGGCGGGGGTACCGGTCAGGATGACGTCACCGGGCAGCAGGGTCCAGATCGACGACACGAACTCGACCAGCGAGGGGATGTCGTGGACCATCTCGTTCGTCGAGCCCGCCTGGCGCAGGTCGCCGTCCACGCGGGTCTCGATGCGGATGTCCGACGGGTCGATCTCGGTCTCGATCACGGGGCCGAGCGGGCAGAAGGTGTCGAACCCCTTCGAACGGGTCCACTGGCCGTCGCGGGCCTGCAGGTCGCGGGCGGTCACGTCGTTGGCGATCGTGTACCCGAGCACGACGCTCGCGAAGTCCTCGCGCCGGACGTTCTTGGCGAGCGATCCGATCACGATGGCGAGTTCGCCCTCGTGGTCGACGCGGCCGATGTCCGCCGGCAGACGGATGGGTTCGTCGGGTCCGATCACCGAGGTGTTCGGCTTGAGGAACACCACCGGGTCGTCGCCGGCACGCTCGTCCATCTCCGAGGCGTGCTCGAGGTAGTTGAGCCCCACCCCGACGACCTTCGACCGCGGGATGACTGGGGCGAGGAGCTTGGCGTCGGCGAGTGCGACGCGCTCCCCCGTGGTCTCGAACCCCTGGTACATCGGGTCTCCGGCGAGCACCACCAGGTGCCGCTCGTCGAGGATGCCGTACCGGGGGTCTTCACCCTTGCTGCTGAACCGTGCGATCTTCACCGTTCGACCCTACCCACGCCCGAGCCTCGATCAGGACGCGTCGGTCAGCTTCGTCATCCACCCGTGCGGGTCGGGACGACGGCCGTACTGGATGTCGGTGAGCTCGTCGCGCAGGGACATCGTGAGTTCCCCGGCGCCCTCGGTCGGCGAACCGATCGTGAAGCCCTCGCCGCGGAGCTCCGCGATCGGCGTCACGACGGCGGCCGTCCCGCAGGCGAACGCCTCGGTGATGGAGCCGTCGGCCACACCGTCACGCCACTCGTCGAGGGTCACCCGGCGCTTCTCGACCGTGAGCCCGCGGTCCTCTGCCAACTGCAGGATCGAGTCGCGCGTGATGCCCTCGAGGATGGAGTCGGAGTCGGGCGTGACGAGCGTGCCGTCGGACTTCACGAGCACGACGTTCATGCCGCCGAGTTCTTCGAGGTACTTGCCCTCGACCGAGTCGAGGAACATGACCTGCTGGCACCCGTGCTCGTAGGCCTCCTGCTGGGGCAGCAGCGACGACGCGTAGTTGCCACCGGTCTTGGCGGCACCGGTCCCGCCCTTGCCGGCGCGGGCGTACTGGGTCGACAGCCAGATCGAGACCGGCTTCGGGCCCGAGGTGAAGTACGCCCCGGCCGGGCTCGCGATGCAGTGGTACGCCACCGCCTGCGCGGCACGCACCCCCAGGAACGACTCGGTCGCGATCATGAACGGCCGGAGGTACAGGCTCGTCTCGGGCGCGGACGGCACCCAGTCGACGTCGGTCTGCACGAGCTGCCGGATCGACTCGACGAAGGCCTCTACCGGCAGTTCCGGCAGCGCCAGCCGACGGGCCGACCGCTGGAACCGACGGGCGTTGGCGTCCGGGCGGAAGGACCACACCGACCCGTCCGCGTGCCGGTACGCCTTGAGCCCCTCGAAGATCTCCTGCGCGTAGTGCAGCACGCTGGCGCTCGGGTCGAGCGAGAGCGGGCCGTAGGGGTGGACCGAGGCACCGTGCCAACCGCCGTCGAGCGTCCACTCGACGGTGGCCATGTGGTCCGTGAAGTGCTTGCCGAAGCCCGGGTCGGCGAGGATCTCCTCGCGCTCGGCGGCGGCACGACGGTCCGCGGACGGGGTGGTGGCGAACTCGAGTCCGAAGGCGGTGTCGGTGCTCATGGGGAGGGCTCCTTCTCAGGCGGTGGTGGTGCGTGCCGTGGCCGCGGCGGCGATGGCGTCGCCGATCTCGGCCGTGCGACGCTGCGTGGTGCCCCGGTCTGCCAGGTCCGCCTCGACGGCCCGCGTCACCGCCGTCGCCAGGTCGCTGCGACCGATGTGGTCGAGCAGCAGGGCGACGGAGAGGATGGCGGCCGTGGGATCGGCCTTCTGCTGACCCGCGATGTCCGGCGCGGAGCCGTGGACCGGCTCGAACATGCTGGGGAAGGTGCCGTCCGGGTTGATGTTGCCCGAGGCCGCCAGACCGATGCCGCCGCTGATCGCGCCGGCCAGGTCGGTGATGATGTCGCCGAAGAGGTTGTCGGTGACGATGACGTCGAACCTAGCAGGATCCCGCACCATGTGGATGGTGACCGCATCGACGTGCTGGTAGTCCACCGTGACGTCCGGGAACTCCGCGCCGACGGCCGCGACCGTGCGCTGCCACAGGGCCCCGGCGTGCACCAGGACGTTGCTCTTGTGCACGAGCGTGAGGTGCTTCCGTGCCCGACGGTTCGCCAGGTCGAAGGCGTAGCGGACGACCCGCTCGACACCGAACGCGGTGTTCAGCGAGACCTCGGTCGCGATCTCCTGCGGCGTGCCCGTGCGGATCGCTCCGCCGTTGCCGACGTACGGCCCCTCGGTGCCCTCGCGCACGACGACGAAGTCCACCGCGCCCGGGTCGGCGAGCGGCGTCGCGACGGCGTCGTGGACCTTGGTCGGCCGCAGGTTGACGTAGTGGTCGAACGCGAAGCGCAGCTTCAGCAGGAGCCCACGCTCGATGATCCCGCCGGCGAGCCGGGGGTCGCGGGGGTCCCCGCCGACGGCGCCGAGCAGGATCGCGTCGTGCGACGCGATGGCGGACATGTCGTCCTCGGTGAGGATGTCACCGGTCTCGAGGTAGCGCGTCGCACCGAGGGAGAACGGGGTCTCCTCGATGACGAGGTCGTCCGGGGTCACGGCGTGCAGGACCTTGAGGGCCTCGTCGACCACCTCTGGTCCGATGCCGTCCCCGCGGATCACCGCGAGCTGGAGCGTCCGGACGGCCATCAGAGCGTGATGTCGATCTCGCGGAGCGAGGAGGCGTCGATCGCCCGGCCGACGTGCTCGAGGATCTCGGCGGGCACCGGCGAGTCGACGGTCAGGACGCTGAGCGCCTGGCCGCCGGCGGCTTGGCGCGAGATCTGCATCGCCGCGATGTTGATGCCGGCCTCGCCGAACTCCTTGCCGTAGACCGCGACGATGCCCGGGCGGTCGACGTACTCCATGACGACGTGGTGCCGGTCGAGCGGGACCTCGACGTCGTGCCCGTTGATCTCGACGAGCTTCTCGACCTGCTTGGGGCCGGTGAGCGTGCCGGAGACGCTGATCGCGGGGCCGTCGGACTGGGCGCCGCGGATCGTGAGCACGTTGCGGTACTCGGGGCTGTCGGTCTCGGTGATGAGCCGTACGGTGACACCGCGCTGCTCCGCGATGAGCGGGGCGTTGACGTAGGAGACCTGGTCGCTGACGACGTCGGTGAAGACGCCCTTGAGCGCCGCGAGCTTGAGCACGCTGACGTCGTACTCGGCGAGCTCGCCGTGGACCTCGACGTCGATGCTCGTGACGGGCGACGTCGCGAGGGCCGTGAAGACCTGGCCGAGCTTCTCGACGAGCGGGATGCCGGGGCGGACGTACGGGTCGATGACGCCGCCGGCGACGTTGACCGCGTCCGGCACGAGCTCGCCGCCGAGCGCGAGACGCACCGACTTGGCGACCGAGACGCCGGCCTTCTCCTGCGCTTCGTCCGTCGAGGCACCCAGGTGCGGCGTGACGACCACGTTGGGCAGCGCGACGAGCGGGGAGTCCTTCGGGGGCTCCGACACGAAGACGTCGAGGCCGGCACCCGCGATGGTGTTCGCGGTCAGTGCACGGTGCAGGGCGTCCTCGTCGATCAGGCCGCCGCGGGCGACGTTCACGACGAACGCCGTCGGCTTCATGAGCGCGAACTGGTCGTCCGAGATCATGCCGAGGGTCTCGGGCGTGCGCGGCATGTGGATCGTGACGAAGTCGGCACGCCGCAGCAGGTCGTCGAGGGAGACGAGCTCGACCCCGAGCTGCTGGGCGCGAGCCGTCGTGACGTAGGGGTCGTACGCGATCACCTGGACGCCGAAGGCCTGCAGGCGCTGCGTGATGAGCGCGCCGATGCGGCCGAGACCGATGATGCCGACGGTCTTCTCGTAGAGCTCGACGCCGGTGTACGACGAGCGCTTCCACGCACCGGCGGCCAGCGACGCGTGCGCGGCCGGGATGTGGCGGGCGAGCGACAGGATGTGCCCGACGGTGAGCTCGGCGGCGGAGATGATGTTCGACGTCGGCGCGTTCACCACCATGACACCGGCGGTGGTCGCCGCCTTGATGTCGACGTTGTCCAGGCCGACACCGGCACGGGCGACGACCTTGAGGTTCGGGGCCGCGGCGATCGCCTCGGCATCGACCTTGGTGGCGGAACGCACCAGCACGGCATCCGCGTCGGCGAGGGCCGACAGGAGCGCGGGGCGGTCGGTGCCGTCCACGTTCCGGATCTCGAAGTCGGGCCCGAGGGCGTCGACCGTGGCGGGCGAGAGTTCTTCGGCGATCAGGACGACCGGCTTCGACACAGCTGCTGTTTCCTCACGAGAGACGGTTGGTATCCCACCATGCTATCGACGTGCGCGGCCCGTTACGACCGCGGGCGCCTAGAACTGCAGCAGGCTCGGCACGAACAGCTGCAGGTCGAGCCAGAGGGCGCCCGCCGCCGCGAAGGCGAGGACGAAGACGGCGAGGGTGACCGCGAGCCGCGCACGACGCGTGATCACCAGGGCGACCACGAACGCGACCGGGGCGATCAGGATGTCCAGGACCAGCCACACCCAGGGCGTGCTCGCTTGCAGCGACTCGCCACCGGAGGTGGTCGCGAGGAACGCGTTGAACTCGTCCACCCGCTGCGAGATCTGCGTGAGGTTCCCCACCGCCTGCACCGTCATGTAGGCGAACAGCACGGCGAACACGAGCCAGACCGCGATGCGGCCGACGACCGGTCCGCGCGACCGGCGGTCGACCGGCGTCGCGGCGGTCACCCGAAGCTCCGCGTCAGCAGGAACGGCCACGGGAACAGCACCACGGCGCCGAGCAGCATCCAGAGCAGTCGTGTCCGGGTCCGGCTGCCGCGGGCGGCCCACAGCACCACTGTGAACCACAGCGCCGGCGCGAGGATGGCGAGGAACCGGAGCACCTCGACGAAGACCGTCAGGACGGTGTCGACACCCGAGACGTACGAGGTCGACGCCGTCAGCAGCCAGGCGACCGTGTAGAGCAGGTAGAGCCCACCGAACACGCCGAACCCGACGAGGGCGCCGGAGGTCTCCGGTGCCTCGGGGTCGCGGTCGCCACGGTCCTTGACGGCGACCGGGTTGTGCGCGGCGTCGACGTGGGTGGCGTCGTCGGCGTCACCCCAGCTGAGCGCCTCGTCGTCGTGGTCGACGGCGTTCGTCACGTCCGGGTCGACCGACCCGTCGGGTGGGGATGCTGCCGTGTTCATGCCTCGATCCTACGAGGGACCGGCGCACGGGGAGACCACGGGTTCCCGGTGTGACGTGCGCTCAGGCGTCGGCGGGCTGCGTCGCGAGCACCTCGGCGACGACGTCCCGCACGGCGGGGAAGAGCGGGTGGCTCTCCATCAGGCCGGTGAGGATCTCGGTGAGCGCGTGCGCCGTCGCGCCGGAGCGGAGCAGCGCGTGCAGCTCGATCGACTCCGGGTCGTTCTCGTCGTCGAACGCGAGCGCGACGCGGACGGCCCCGAGCAGGTGCTCGACCGGCAACCCGCGTTCGGCGAGCTGCGCGGCGGGACCGACGAAGCGCTCGCGTCGGCCGAGCTTGCGGAGCGGGTTGCGTCCGACGCGCACGGTGGTGTCGGGGAGGTGCGGGTTCGCGATGCGCGACAGGTTCGCCGCGACGTACCGAGCGTGGTCCTCCGGGTCGAAACCGTGCTTCGCGACGAGCAGCGCGGTGGTCTCGGCGAGCACGCCGTCGACCTCGGCACGGACGGCGTCGTCCTCGAGGGCTTCGCGGATGAGCCGGATGCCCCGGACGTAGCCGTGGTAGGCGGCCGTCGCGTGCGCGGTGTTCACCGTGTAGAGCTTGCGCTCGACGAAGGGCTGCAGGTCGTCGACCCAGGTGACGCCCTCGATCGTCGGGGGTTCGGCGTCGGAGCCGAGGAACGGCGTGCGCTCGATGACCCACTCGTAGAAGGGCTCGAGCACGACGTCGAGGCCGCCGGACTGCCCGAGCACGCCGGACTGGTCGGGGACGATGCGGTCGATGGCGCAGTTCGCGAACACCGCGGCGATGTCGCGGTCCTCGAGCACCGGCGCACGCCGGATGCTCGCGTGCAGCGAATCGGTGGCGTTGAACGCGTTCTCGCACGCCACGATCGTGACGTCGCCGCGCTCGAGCGGACGTGCCGCGAGACCCTCGGCGATGAGCGGTGCGACGAGCGGGAGCGTCCGGGCGCCGACGGCGGTCGTCACGACGTCCGCCTCGGCGATCGCCTGGATCACGCGGTCGCGGTCGGTCTTGCTGCTGAGCGCCCGGAAGCCGTAGACGAGGTGCTCGACCGGCATCTCGCCGACCTCGTGCACCACGAAGCGTCCGGCTTCGTTCAACGCGGAGACCACACGGTCGTCGACGTCGACGAAGGTGAGCTCGTAGCCGCTCGCCACGAGGAACTGGCCCACGAACCCACGCCCGATCTTGCCGGCGCCGATGTGGACCGCTCGTTTCGTCACCGCCATCCGATGATCATCCCATGCTGGTCGGTCCGCCCCTGACCGCTCGTGCGGACCGCGGACGACGGCTGTCGCACATCGTCCGGGCGCACGCCGACGGGACGCCGGTCCACGGCGTCGGGGCTGGAGAAGAGCTGCTGCATAACGTTCGGGTCACGTCGCGAGGCGGCGGTGCAAGGGCTGCACCGCCGCCTCGTCATCGAGTGTTCCTCGGAAGACTACCGCGCTGCCGAGCCGTCCACGTAGTCGCCGTCGTTCTGCTTCCACGCGAAGAGCGCGCGGAGCTCGCGGCCGGTCGCCTCGATCGGGTGGCCCTCGCCCTTGGCGCGCAGCGCCTTGAACTCGGGTGCGCCGGCGTCCTGGTCGTCGATGAAGCGCTTCGCGAAGGCACCGTTCTGGATGTCCGCGAGCACCGCCTTCATGTTCTCCTTGACGTCGGGCGAGATCACGCGCGGGCCGGAGACGTAGTCACCGAACTCGGCGGTGTCGGAGATCGACCAGCGCTGCTTGGTGAGGCCGCCCTCCCAGATCAGGTCGACGATCAGCTTGAGCTCGTGCAGGACCTCGAAGTACGCGATCTGCGGCTGGTAGCCCGCCTCGACCAGGGTCTCGAAGCCGTACTGGATGAGCTGCGAGGTGCCACCGCACAGGACGGCCTGCTCGCCGAACAGGTCGGTCTCGGTCTCCTCGGTGAAGGTCGTCTTGATGCCGCCGGAGCGCAGACCACCGATGGCCTTCGAGTACGACCAGGCGAGGTCCCAGGCGGAACCCGACGCGTCGACCTCGACGGCGACGATCACGGGGACGCCACGGCCGGCCTCGTACTCGCGACGGACGGTGTGACCCGGGCCCTTCGGGGCGACGAGCGACACGTCGACGCCCTCGGGCGCCTCGATGTAGCCGAAGCGGATGTTGAAGCCGTGGCCGAAGACGAGCGTGGCGCCCGGCTTGAGGTTCGGACGGATGTCGTCGGCGTAGACGATGCGCTGGACCTGGTCCGGCGCGAGGATGACGACGACGTCGGCCCAGGCGGTGACGTCGGCCGGGGTGAGGACCTCGAAGCCGGCCTCTTCGGCCTTCTGACGGCTCTTCGAGCCCTCCTTGAGGCCGATCTTGACCTCGACACCCGAGTCACGGAGGTTGAGGGCGTGGGCGTGGCCCTGCGAGCCGTACCCGATGACGGCGACCTTCTTGCCCTGGATGAGCGTCAGGTCGGCGTCGGCGTCGTACACGATGTCAGTCACGAGGGTGTGTCTCCTTGGTTCTGGTGGATTGTGGGGGTGGCGGACCGCTGGTCAGCGCACCCGGTCGGTGATGCTCTTCGGTCCGCGACCCATGCCGAGGAGTCCCGCACGGGCGAGCTCCTTGATGCCGTAGGGCTCGAGGACGCGGAGGATCGCCTGGATCTTGCCGGGGTCTCCGGTCACCTCGACGATGAGCGAGTCGTTCGCGACGTCGACGACCTGTGCGCGGAACAGGTTCACTGCCTCGAGCACGGCCGACCGTGTCTGGTTGTCGACGCGGACCTTCACGAGCATGTGCTCGCGCTGGACGGACTGCGAGAAGTCCAGTTCGACGATCTTGATGACGTTGACGAGCTTGTTGAGCTGCTTCGTCACCTGCTCGAGCGGGAGGTCCTCGACGTCGACGACGACGGTGATCCGGCTGAGGCCGTCGACCTCGGTGTTGCCGACGGCGAGCGACTCGATGTTGAACCCGCGGCGGGCGAACAGGCCCGCGACGCGGGTCAGCAGACCGGGCTTGTCCTCGACGAGGAGGGACAGGACGTGGCTCATGCGGTTTCCCCCGTCATGTCGGCGTCCTCATCGTCCCAGGTGGGTGCGAGGGCCTGGGCGTACTCGATGGACGAGTTGCTGACTCCCTGCGGGACCATCGGCCAGACCATCGAGTCACGGCTCACGACGAAGTCGATCACCACGGGGCGGTCGTTCGTCTCGAGTGCGAGCTGGATGGCGGCGTCGACCTCGTCGGCCTTCTCGACGCGGATGCCGAGGGCACCGTACGCGTCCGCCAGCTTCACGAAGTCGGGCACTCGGCGCGAGTCGTGGCCGGTCTCGAGGTCGGTGAACGAGTGACGACCGTCGTAGAACAGCGTCTGCCACTGCCGCACCATGCCGAGCGACGAGTTGTTGATGATCGCGACCTTGATCGGGATGTCGTTGATGACGCAGGTCGCGAGTTCCTGGTTCGTCATCTGGAAGCAGCCGTCGCCGTCGATCGCCCAGACCACGCGGTCCGGCTGGGCGACCTTCGCGCCCATCGCGGCGGGGACGGAGTAGCCCATCGTGCCCGCGCCGCCGGAGTTCAGCCAGGCGTTCGGGCGCTCGTACTTGATGAACTGCGCCGACCACATCTGGTGCTGTCCGACACCCGAGGCGTAGACGGCCTCGGGTCCGGAGAGCTCGCCGATGCGCTTGATGATGGCCTGCGGGGCGAGCAGCCCGTCGGTCGGCTCGGCGTACCCGAGCGGGAAGTCGACCTTGAGCTGGCGGAGCTTCGTCCACCAGTCGGCCGTCGAGGCGCGGTCGTCGACGGCGATGCCGCCCCACGCGTCGAGCAGGTCGACGAGGACCTCACGGGCGTCGCCCACGATCGGGACGTCGGCGAAGCGGATCTTCGAGATCTCGGCCGGGTCGATGTCGACGTGCACGACCTTGGCGTTCGGCGCGAACTCGTCGGCCTTGCCCGTCACGCGGTCGTCGAAGCGGGCACCGAGCGCGATGATCAGGTCGCTGTCCTGCAGACCGAGCACCGCCGGGACGGTGCCGTGCATACCGGGCATGCCGAGGTGCTGCGGGTGCGAGTCCGGGAAGGCGCCGCGTGCCATCAGCGTCGTCACGACGGGCGCACCCGTCGCCTCGGCGAAGCGGAGCAGCTCGGCGGTCGCACGGGAGCGGATCACGCCGCCGCCGACGTAGAGCACCGGACGCTCGGCCTCGGCCAGGAGCTGCGCGGCCGCGGTGATCTGCTTGCCGTGCGCCTTGGTGACCGGTCGGTAGCCGGGCAGGTCGATCTTGGGCGGCCAGACGTAGGGCGCCGACTTCTGCTGGGCGTCCTTCGTGATGTCCACCAGCACGGGGCCGGGCCGACCGGTCGTCGCGATGAGGTGCGCCGCGGCCAGGGTCGCCGGCACGTCGGCCGGGTCCGTGACCAGGAACGAGTGCTTCGTGATCGGCATCGTGATGCCGACGATGTCGGCTTCCTGGAACGCGTCGGTCCCCATAAGCGTCGAGAACACCTGGCCGGTGATCGCGATGAAGGGCACCGAGTCCATGTAGGCGTCGGCGATGGCCGTGACGAGGTTCGTCGCACCGGGGCCGGACGTCGCGATGGCGACACCGACCTTGCCGGACGCCGAGGCGTAGCCCTCGGCGGCGTGGCCGGCGCCCTGCTCGTGGCGGACGAGGATGTGGCGGATCGTCTTCGACGCCATGAGCTCGTCGTAGAACGGGATGATGGCACCGCCCGGCAGGCCGAAGACGTCGGTGATCCCGAGGTGCTCGAGCGTCCGGAGGACGGCTCCCGAGCCGGTCAGGATCTCCGGCGACCGGCGTGCACCGGCGGCCGCGGACAGCGGAGTTGCTTCCGTGGGCATGAGGTGGTCCTTGCCTGGAGAGGTGGCGATGGTGCGTGTGTCGAACGCTAGCCCGTGACCGCGCCCTGGGCGGCGGACTTCACGAGCTTGGCGTACTTCGCGAGGACTCCGCGGGTGTAGCGCGGGGGCAGCGGGGCCCAGCCGTCACGGCGGGCCTCCAGCTCGGTCGGGTCGACCAGTAGGTCGAGCGAGCGAGCCGCGATGTCGACACGGATGCGGTCGCCATCGCGCACGAAGGCAACTGGACCTGCGTCCACTGCCTCGGGTGCGATGTGGCCGATGCACAGGCCGGTTGTGCCGCCTGAGAATCGTCCGTCGGTCAAGAGTAGTACATCCTTGCCGAGGCCCGCGCCCTTGATGGCTGCGGTGATGGCGAGCATCTCGCGCATGCCCGGGCCGCCCTTGGGGCCCTCGTAGCGGATGACGACGACGTCGCCCTTCTGGATCTTCCCCTCGGTGAGGGCGTCCATCGCGGCACGCTCGCGGTCGAACACCCGCGCGGGGCCCTCGAACACCTCGGCGTCGAAGCCCGCGGTCTTCACCACGGCACCCTCGGGGGCGAAGGTCCCCTGCAGGACGGTCAGGCCGCCGGTCTCGTGGATCGGGTTGTCGAGCGTGCGGAAGACCTCGCCGTCGAGCGCCGGCGGGTCGATCTCGGCCAGGTTCTCGGCGACGGTCTTGCCCGTGACGGTGAGGCAGTCACCGTGCAGCAGGCCGGCGTCGAGCAGCGCCTTCATGATCACCGGGATGCCGCCGTTGCGGTCGACGTCGACCATGACGTACTTGCCGAAGGGCTTCATGTCGGCCAGGTGCGGGACCTTCGAACCGATGCGGTTGAAGTCGTCCAGCGACAGCTCGACCTCGGCCTCGTAGGCGATGGCGAGCAGGTGCAGGATGACGTTGGTGGAGCCGCCGAGGGCCATCGCCACGGCGATCGCGTTCTCGAACGCTTCCTTCGTCAGGATCTGGCGGGCGGTGATCCCGTGCTCGAGCATGTTCACCACGGCCTCGCCGGAGCGGTGCGCGTAGTAGTCACGGCGGCGGTCGGCGCTCGGCGGGGCGGCGGAGCCCGGCAGCGACATGCCGAGGGCCTCGGCCACGCTCGCCATGGTGTTGGCCGTGTACATGCCACCGCAGGCGCCCTCGCCCGGGACGATGGCGCACTCGATCTTCTTCAGCTCTTCCTCGGACATCGTGCCGGCCTTGCAGGCACCGACGCCCTCGAAGGAGTCGATGATCGTGACTTCCTTCATCGTGCCGTCTGCCTGCTTCACGTAGCCAGGCATGACCGAACCCGCGTACAGGAACACGCTCGCCAGGTCGAGGCGCGCGGCGGCCATGAGCATGCCCGGCAGGGACTTGTCGCAGCCAGCGAGCAGGACGGTGCCGTCCAGGCGCTCGGCGTTGACGACGGTCTCGACGCTGTCGGCGATGACCTCGCGCGAGACGAGCGAGAAGTGCATGCCCTCGTGGCCCATCGAGATGCCGTCCGAGACGGAGATGGTGCCGAACTGCAGCGGGTAGCCGCCGCCGGAGTGGACGCCTTCCTTGGCGCCCTGTGCGAGGCGGTCGAGCGAGAGGTTGCAGGGCGTGATCTCGTTCCACGAGGACGCGATGCCGATCTGCGGCTTGCTCCAGTCCTCGTCTCCCATACCGACGGCCCGCAGCATGCCACGCGAGGTGGTTGCTTCGATCCCGTCGGTGACGACCCGGCTGCGCGGCTTGACGTCGATATCAGGCATGGAGCGAGTCTAGGACGCTTTGGGATACCAGTTGGACAACAACATGCGTTCGCATGTTCTGGAGCCCGACCGGGAGGCCCGGATCACCCTGGTCAGCGCGTCGCACGCAGGCGCGCGAGCTGCTTCAGGACGCCGGTCAGGGCCGCCGGGTCCGCGATGCGGTACCCGGCACGGGTCTCCCCCGGGCCCACCTTCACGCCGACGTCGCCGTCCCCGAGCACGCGGAAGCCGTCCTCGTCGGTGACGTCGTCACCGGCGAAGAACACCGCGTCGGCACCGTGGAGCTCGCGCAGCCGGGCGATCGCGTCGCCCTTCGTGACGTGCCGGACGGCGAACTCGACGATGTCCTTGCCACCGCGCTCGAGCACGTCGGCGTCGGCATCGTGCGCCGCACGGCTCGCGTCGGCGTTCGCCTGCGCGGCGACCTCGGCGCTCACGCGACGGGTGTGCACGCCGTGGCCGGCCGGCTTGTGCTCGATGACGACGCCCGGGTACCGCGCGCCGACCTCGTCGAGCGCCGCACCGATGCGTGCGACGCGGGCGACCTCGTCGTCGGTCAGGGCGGCCTCGTCGTGGCCGTCCACGCGCCACTCGACACCGTGCGACCCGACCAGCGCCATGTCCTGCGGCGCGTGCGACACGGCCGCGAGGCTGCCGAGCGGGCGACCGGAGACGAGCACGACCTCGGTGTCCTTCGCGCGGTGCAGGGTCAGGACCGCTGCCCACGAGCCCGGCAGGGCGCCGACCTGCGACGGCTCGTCGGCGAAGGGCGCGAGCGTGCCGTCGAAGTCGAGGGCGACGATGAGTCGCGGCGCAGCCGCGAGCGTCTCGAGAGCCGTGTCGATGGCGGTCTGGTCGGTGGTGGTCTCAGTCATCACGTGCCTCCCGGGTGTCCTCGGCAGCCCTGGCGGACTGGGCGTCCTGGTCGAAGATCGACATGTTGTCGGTCTGCGCCTCACGGTGTCGGTCCGCCGGGTCGGTGGCGGACGGGTCGAGCTGGGCGTTCCGCGGCGCGTGCCGGTCGAGCGCCTCGAGGAACGAGCGCGACCAGCGCGCCACGTCGTTGTCGCGCACGCGCTTCCGGAGCGCACGCATGCGTGTCGAGCGCTCGCGGCGCGGCATCTCGATCGCGCGCTCGATGCTGTCCTTCAGCGCGCCGATGTCGTGCGGGTTGACGATGACGGCCTGCTTCAGCTCGTCGGCGGCACCGGCGAACTCGGACAGGATGAGCACTCCGTCGCTGTCGAAGCGGGCCGCGACGTACTCCTTCGCGACGAGGTTCATGCCGTCGCGCAGCGCGGTGACGAGCATGATGTCGGCGGCCAGGTAGAGCGCCACCATCTCCTCGCGCGGGTAGCCGTGGTGCAGGTACGAGATCGGCTGGTGGCCGATGACCCCGAGGTCGCCGTTGATGCGGCCGACGCTCAGCTCGATCTCGTCGCGGAGCGTGGCGTAGGTGTCGACGCGCTCGCGGCTCGGACTCGCGACCTGGATGAGGGCGGCGTCCTCGACCTTGATGCGGCCGTCCTCGACGAGCTCGCCGAAGGCCTTGATGCGGTGTCGGATGCCCTTGGTGTAGTCGAGGCGGTCGACGCCGAGCAGCACCGTCTTCGGGTTGCCGAGGCTCTCGCGGATCTCGCGGGCACGCTCCTGCACCTCGGGACGGCGCGCGATGTCCTCGAAGGCCTCGGCGTCGATCGAGATCGGGAAGTGCCGGGCCTCGACGTGGCGGACCGTGATGCCCTTGCGGCTGCGCGGTGCGTCCGGGTCGTCGACCGGGACGTCGATCGTCTGGCCCTTCGTCGTGTAGCCCTTGATGTGACGGACCGCGCGGAGGAAGTCGCTCGCGTCGTCGTGGCGCTGGAAGCCGATGACGTCGGCGCCGAGCAGGCCGTCCAGGATCTGCGCGCGCCAGGGCAGCTGGGCGTAGATGCCGACCGGCGGGAACGGGATGTGGTTGAAGAAGCCGATCGTCAGGTCGGGACGCTTGGCCCGGAGCAGTGCCGGCACGAGCTGCAGCTGGTAGTCCTGCACCCAGACGATGCCGTCCTGCTCGGTGATCTCGGCGATCTGGGCGGCGAAGCGCTCGTTGACCCGCTTGTAGGCGTTCCACCAGTCGCGGTGGTAGCTCGGGTGCTCGATGACGTCGTGGTACAGCGGCCAGAGGGTGTCGTTGCTGAAGCCCTCGTAGTACTCCTCGACGTCGTCGTCGGACAACGGGACCGGCACGATGTGGATGCCCTCGTTGTCGAACGGCTCGACCTCGACCTCGGGCTGGCCGACCCAGCCGACCCAGGCCCCGTCGTTCGCGCGCATCACGGGCTCGAGGGCGGTGACGAGGCCACCGGGCGAGTGCCGCCATCCCTCGTTGCCGTCCTGGTCGACGACCCGGTCCACCGGCAGGCGGTTCGAGGCGACGACGAAGGCGTACTTGGTGGAGGAACGAGAAGGCGCAGACACGGTGGGAATCTACCAGCGCCCGGACAGCGGATTCACGGCGGATCGGCGGGTTCCGGTACGCTGCGGGTGCGTGTCGGGGGGACACGGGTGCTGGCGTGCGGCATCGGCCTCCCGGTCGGAGAGGACCCACCAGCCATGAGCGAGAACCCGCCGAACCCGCCCGTCCCGCCCGTCCCGCCCGTCCCGCCGGGGCAGCCCGGCCCGCAGTCGTCGGATGCGTTCGGTCGCCTGCTGCGGTCCGTGTCCGGCCGTGACTGGCTGGCCGCCGTGCTCGCCGCCGTCGGCGGCTGGGTCGCCGCCTACGTGGTCGCTGCGATCTCACTGCTCCTCACCGTCGCCGTGCTGGCAGCGGGCGGATCCGGTTCCGTCGGGTCGGGGTCGACCGGCACCGGGACCGACCTCGGCGCCGGGAGCACCCCCGACGTCCAGTCGCTGCTGTCCGGGGTCAGCGTCCTGCTCGGCACCCCCGCCCAGCTCGTCGCCCTCGCCGACCTCGGCCGTCTGCACCTGTCCGGCTCGATCGGCTTCCTCGGGTCGGGGTCGGGCGCACTCGCGGTCGTGCCGGCGCTCGTGCTCGCCGCGCAGGTCGTGCTGGCCGTCGTGCTCACCCGTCGCATCCGCACCCGCGGCCTCGGGCGCACCCCGATCCTGCTGACCGCCGTCCTGTCCGGGCTGGTGACCACGGTGCTGACCAACGCCGCCGCGGGCATCCTCGCCATCCGGTTCCCCGCCGTCTCCGGCGCCTCCATCGACCCCGTGCACGCGGTCGGCCTCGGCAGCATCCTCGGGGCCTTCGTGATCGGCGCACTCGCCGCGGTGCTCGCACGCCCGTCGGCCCTGCTCGGCCGGAACGTGTTCGCCGGTCGCGTCCTCGGCACGCTGCGCGTCGCGGCGTCGCAGCTCACGGTGCTCGTCGTGCTGGTGACGGTCGTCGTCATCGTCGTCGCCCTGGTCGCACAGCCCTCGTGGGGCGCAGCGCTGCCGGTGCTCGTCGGCAACGTCGCGGTCGGCCTCACCGCCCTCGGCTTCTTCGGCGGCGTCGGGCTGTTCGGCTTCGGGTCGGCGGGCAGCACGGCGTCGGTCTTCGGCGGCGCCGGCGGCTGGACCTGGCTCGTCGTCCTGCTCGTCGTCGTGACCTCGGTCGTCGCGGGCCTCGCACTCGCTGTCCGCCGCAACGACCGGTTCCGCACCACGCTGGACTGGGTCGTGACCCCGGTCGTCTGGTTCGCCCTCGGGCTCCTGCTCTTCGTGCTCGGCACCGGCCTGGTGTCCTACCAGGCGACGGGCATCAGCGCCGTCAGCGGGACCGGTTCGATCGGGATCGCACCGTGGACGCCGCTCGTGTTCGCGCTGTGGGGCGGCGCGATCGAGGCCGTGGCACGGTACCTCGCGCCCGTGCTGCTCCCCCGCCTCGGCGGTGGCGTCGTGCTGCGGACCTCGCGCCTCGTCGGAGCGGACCAGCGCCCGGCGGCCGCACCGACCTTCCCGGCAGCGACTCCGGCGTTCCCGCCGGCCGGCCCGGCGTTCCCGCCGGCCGACCCTGCGTTCCCGTCGGCCGACCCGGCGTTCCCGTCGGCGGCGCCCGCGGGCGACCCGGCGGCAGCAGCGTGGGCGGCGACGCCCGGCGTCGGGCACCCCGGTCAGCCGGAACAGCCCTTCGTCGGCGGCGGCGCTCCCGCGCCCGCTCCGATGTCGCCGCGCGCCAAGAAGGTCCTGGTCCGCTCGCTCATCGCCGGCGGCGCCGTGGTCGTCGTCGTCATCGCGGGAGCCGTCACCACCGGTGTGCTCCGTGCCAACGTGTGGGGTCCGGCTCCGACCGTGAAGTCCTACGTGCAGGCCATCGCGAGTGGCGACGCCGACACCGCCGCCCGACTCAGCGAGGTGCCGTCCGACGCCGCCATGCTCGACACCGCGGTGCTGAAGAGCGCGAAGGACCGTCCGTCGGACATCCGCATCGGCCGCGTGTCGACGAGCGGTGACACCGCCCTCGCCACCGTCAGCTACACCCAGGGCGGCAAGAACCGCTCCGGCCAGGTCAGCCTCCGGCGCACCGGCACCTCGTTCCTGGTGAAGGACGAGTGGCGCGTCACCGAGCCGCTCGCCCAGACCGTCACCCTGACCGCGTCCGAGGTGCTCGAGGGTGCCCCGGTCACGGTCGGCGGCAAGGAGATCGGCGAGATCAGCGACGGCCGGTTCACCTCGCTCGCCTACCCCGGCACCTACGAGGTGCAGGTCGGCGGGACGAAGTACTTCACCGGCGGCACCGAGCAGGTGTCGGTCGGCGCGACGTCGTCCGGGTACGTCGACTTCACCCCCACCGCCACGAAGGCGCTGCAGCAGGACGCCGAGCAGTACGTGACCGACCTGATCGACGACTGCGCCACGAAGACCGACCTCAGCGCGTTGAGCGGGTGCCCCTGGTACGGCCCGTACGACGCTGATGGTGCCGTGCGCTACGACGTCACGACGATGCCCGAGGTCGAGGTCGAGGCCTCCGGTTCGGGCACGGTCATGGTGCAGAGCACGAAGGACGGTGTCGTCGAGTACGACTACACCTCGTACTTCGGGGACGAAGAGCACGGCGAGGACAGCTTCGATGTGTACCAGTACCTGAAGGTCGAGGACGGGAAGCTCGTCTCCGCCTACTGACGCACCACCGAACGCGACGACGGCCGGCCTGGGATCCCCGGGCCGGCCGTCTCACTAGGCTGACGCGCATGGTCAGGACACGGGCGTGGCGGAACGGCGACGCGGCGGAACGGGACTTCCCGGTCGACCGGGTCTCGGACCTCGTCGCCGACGCGGACACCTTCGTCTGGGTCGACTACACCGACCCGGTGCACGACGACCTCGTGCAGGTCGAACAGGAGCTCGGCATCCACGCCCTCGCCGTCGAGGACGCCGTCGAGCAGGGCCAGCGCCCGAAGCTCGACCGGTACCGCGACAGCCTGTTCCTCGTGGTCTACGACGTCGGCGGTCTCGGCGAGGACGGCGAGCTCGTCACCCACGAGGTGAAGGCGTTCGTCACCGAGCACGCCCTCGTCACCATCCACGGGGCCGACGTCGACACCGCCGCGATGGAGCACCGGCTCGACGCGAACGCCGACGTGGCCGAGCACGGTGTGCCGTGGCTCGTCTGGGCGTTGCTCGACGCCGTCGTCGACCACGCCACCGAGACCGTGGAGGACATCGAGCGACGGATCGACGACCTCGAGGACGACCTGTTCGAGCGGGGCAACGCCCGCGAACAGCAGATCCAACGCCGGTCGTTCCGCCTCCGCAAGGCCCTCGGCGTGCTGCGGCGGCTCGTCGTCCCGACCCGCGACAGCGTCGCGTCGCTGCTGCACGGCGACGCGGAGACGATCTCGGACGGCATCCGGCCCTACTTCCGCGACGTCGAGGACCACCTGGTGTCGATCTCGGACTCCGTCGAGCAACTGCGCGACGCCGTCTCGAGTGTCCTCGACACGAACCTCAACCTGGCGTCGAACCGGCAGAACACCGTGATGAAGAAGGTGACGAGCTGGGCCGCGATCATCGCGATCCCCACCGCCATCACCGGCTTCTTCGGGCAGAACGTGACGTTCCCGGGCGAGGGTGCGTGGAGCGGGTTGTACGTCTCGCTCGCGCTCATCGTCGCGTCGTCGCTCGTGCTCTACCGCGTCTTCAAGGCCCGCGACTGGCTCTGACCGCGACCGCGCGTCGGAGCGCGAGCACCCCGGCGGCCACGCGCTCAGATCGCGAGCGCGAGCACCCCGGCGACCACGGTGAGCGGCGCCGCGATGCACCCGAGCAGCATGTACTTGCCCCACGACAGGTGCACGCCCTCGGCCGACAGCCGTGCGTGCCACAGCAGGGTGGCGAGCGAGGCCCACGGCGTCACCAGACACCCGGCGTTCACGCCGATGAGGAGCGCCGCGTACCGCACGGCCTCGTGACCGGCAGCGGGCTCGAGCACGAGGTACGCGGGCAGGTTGTCGATCGCGTTCGCCGCCACCGCTCCCCCGGCGCCGAGCAGCAGGAGCGGTCCGGTCCCGGTGCCGTCGCCGAGCGCCCGCACGATCGGGTCGGTGAGCCCGGTGCTGTGCAGGGTCTCGACCACGACGAAGAGCCCGGCGGCGAACAGCAGCGTCGACCACGGCACCCGCGACGGCCGGAGCTCGGCGGGCGACCGGAACGCCGCGACGACGACGAGCACGAGGGCACCGGCCACGGCCGCGATCCAGACCGTCACCCCGGCGGTGAGCGCCACGACGAGCGCTACGAGCACACCGGACGCCGCCCAGAACGACACCGGGTCGGACGGACGCCGCACCGACACCGGCGTGTAGCGCCCGAAGAGCTTGCCGCGGAACACCACGAGCAGGACGGCGCACGGCACGACGACCCCGGCGACGGCCGGCCAGGCCATCAGCCCGGCGAAGGGCAGCGGGCCGCCGAGGCCCATCCGGTCGACGGCGAGCAGGTTCGTCAGGTTCGACACCGGCAGCAGCAGGGACGCGGTGTTCGCGAGCCAGACGGTGGTGAGCGCGAACGGCATCGGCGGCAGCCCGACCCGGCGCGCCAGTGAGATCACGATCGGGGTGAGCAGTACCGCGGTCGTGTCGATCGACAGGAAGACCGTGCAGAGCACGGCGAGGACCACGACGGCGCCCCAGAGCCCGATCGTGCGTCCGCCGCCGACACGTGCCGCGACGTCGGCGAGCCGGTCGAACACCCCGGCGTCCGCAGCGAGCTCGGCGACGATCGTCAGCCCGAGGACGAACCCGAGGACGGGCAGGACCCGCTCGGCCAGGACCCCGAGGTCGCCGAGCGGCAGCAGGCCGAGCGCGACGCACACCGCGCCGATGACGAGCAGCACTGCTCCGATGACGGCCTGACGCACGGGCGCTCCTCCACGAGTGCGCCGGGCAGGGTGTCCGGCGGCGCTCCAATGTACTGACCGGTAGCGTTGGCAGCACGACGACAGGAGGCCTCTGTGCGCAAGTTCATGTTCAACGGTGCGGTGTGGAGTTCGCTCATCAGCGGCTACAGCGTGCTCCAGACCACCCGCCAGGGACCCCGCGACTGGCGGCTCGCCCTGACGTGGGTCGCGTGGATCGCGACCACGATCGTGGCGATCGGCACGGTGGTCGAGGACGACCGCGCCGTCAAGGCGCGCCAGCCGTAGGTCGCGATCGCGACCACACGACGGACGGGAGGCCCGGTGCCAGCTGGCACCGGGCCTCCCGTCCGTCCTGTGTCGGCTCCGGAGCCCGTCAGCGCTCCGCAGGCGGGATGTCGGACGTCTGGATCGGACCGGTGAAGAGCGCCGCGCGGTCCTCCTGCCCCGGCGCGAACAGCGCCGAGTCGGCAGCGGTCGACGCCGTGCGCCGCCGCGGTGCGGTCTCGTCGACCATGAGCACGCGCTGGACCGGCAGGGCGTCGGGGTGGGTGCGCTGGATCCACTCGACGAGTTCCTCGCGGATGTAGCAGCGCAGGTCGAACAGCGACGGTGCGTCGTGCGACGTCGCGAGGACCCGCACCCGCACGTACCCCTGCACGGCGTCGGTGACCTGCAGCACCTTGACGCGGCGGTCCCACAGCTCGGTGCGGTCGAGGATCCGGTCGAGCTCCTCGCGCATCTCCCCCGGACGGACCCGCCAGTCCAGGTCCATCTCGACGGCACCGAGCAGTTCGCTGTTGGTGCGCGTCCAGTTCTCGAACGGGGTGCTCGTGAAGTACGTCGACGGCAGCACGAAGCGCCGGTCGTCCCACAGGTGCACGACCACGTAGGTCAGGGTGATCTCCTCGATCCGCCCCCACTGCTGCTCGACCACGACGACGTCGTCGACGCGGATCGACCCGGAGAACGCGAGCTGCATGCCCGCGAAGACGTTGCCGAGCGTCGACTGCGCCGCCAGACCCGCGACGACCGAGATGAGTCCGGCGCTCGCGAGGACGCTCGCGCCCGCCGCCTCGACCCCGTCGAAGGTGAGCAGGATCGCGCCGACGGCGATGATGACGAGCACGGCGACGGTCAGCCGCCGGATGATGAGGACCTGCGTGCGGATGCGGCGGGCCTGGCGGTTGTCGGGGACGTCGATCCGGAACCGGTGCAGGCCGAGGTCCTCGAGGAAGATCGCGATCTGGCACGCCAGCCAGCAGCCCACCGCGATCGTGACGATGAGGAACCCGTGCACGACCTCGTCGCGCCACGGGTACGCGTCGGCGTCGCGCGGGACGCTCGAGGTGAACGCGATCCAGAGCAGGACCACGAGCAGGGTGGTGCGGAACGGGTGCTTCGCCCGGCGCGAGAGCACGCCGGCCCACCGTTCCCGTCGCGCGACCGTCCGCAGCACCAGGTGCAGGACGACCGCGGCGACGGCGGTGATGAGGAGGGCGAACCCGATCGCGACCAGGAGTCGGAGGAGGATGTCCATCCCTCCATGCAAGCAACGAAACGACAGGCGTCGTTCAGAAAACCGGCCCAGGACGCGACCGAGGCCCGGTGCGCACGACGCGCACCGGGCCTCCTGTCCGACCTGCTGACTACTTGCCGGACGTGAGCGAATCGACGAAGTCCTGGTGCTCGGAAGCCCACTTCTCCGTGATCGCGGGGTACTCGCTGGCCTTCGCGCCGCTGTTCACGAGCGCGTTCTCGAGCGAGTAGAGGGTGTCGGAGTCCATCGAGAAGTCCTCCATCCACTTCGACGCCTGCGGGAAGTCCTGCTCGAAGTCCTTCTTGGCGATCGTGTGGATCTCCTCGTTCTTGCCGAGCGCACCCTTCGGGTCCTTCAGGTCCTTGATCGGGAAGGCGTCGTACGCCCAGTGCGGACGCCACAGCGTCACGACGACGTCCTCCTTCTTCGCGATCGAGGCCTTGAGGTCGGCGAGCATCGCCGGCGTCGAACTCGTGATGAAGTCCATGCCGTCCAGGCCGTACTGCGGGATGACCTGGTCGGACACGACCTTCGTCTCACCGGCGGCCGGCTCGATGCCGATGATCTTGTTGCCGAACTCGGACGCGTGCGCCTTGAGCTCGTCGATCGAGTCGATGTCCGAGTACTTCGGCACCGCCAGTTCCAGCGACGCCTGCTCGTTCCAGGCACCGAGGTCCGTCAGGTCCTTGCCGTAGGTGTCCATGTACTCCTTGTGCGTGTTCGGCAGCCAGGTGTCGAACACGACGTCGTAGTCGCCGGATGCCAGGCCCGTGTACGCGGGTGCGACGTCGGAGTTCGTGAGCTGGACGTCGTAGCCCTTCTGCTCGAGCACGTGCTTCCAGAGGTAGCTGGCGGCGGTGTCCTCGTCCCAGCCGTTGAAGACGACGACGTGCATCGACTTCTGGTCGCCGTTGTCGACGGTGCCGGAGGCCCCGTAGTAGCCGGGCGGCATGCAGGCGGACAGGCCGACGGCGGTGGCGACGGCGAGGACGGCCGCCGCGAGGGTGCGCTTGGTTCGCTTGGTTCGCTTCATGGTCTGGTCCTTCCTCACGCGCTGGTCGTCTGCGGCTCGCGCCGGCGGTCGGCCGGGGCTGCTTCGGTGGTGGCGGCGGTCTGGGCGGTCGCCGCGTTCGGCGTCGCGGTCACGGTGGGCTTGCGCTTGCGCTTCCACGGCCGGGAGGCACCACTCGCGTCGCCGCCGAGCGCTGCGGTCAGGCGGTCCAGCAGGATCGCCAGCACCACGACCGACAGGCCGGCTTCGGCCCCGAGCCCGACGTCGATGCGGTTCAGCGAGGCGACGATCTGCTCGCCGAGGCCGCCGGCGCCGACCATGCCGGCGATGACGACCATCGACAGCGACAGCATGATGACCTGGTTGACGCCGGCCATGATGCTGGCCTTCGCCAACGGCAGCTGGATCTGACGGAGGATGCGCCACGGGCTCGACCCGAAGGCGGCACCGGCCTCGACGACCTCGCTCGGCACCCCGCGGATGCCGAGCTCGGTGAGCCGGACGCCGGGGGCCATCGCGAAGACGATCGTCGCGACGATGCCGGGGACGACGCCGACGCGGAACAGCAGCAGCGCCGGGATCAGGTAGACGAACGCCGGGGTCGTCTGCATGAAGTCCAGGACCGGTCGGATGATCCGGCTCGCGGCGTCGGACCGGGCGGCCCACACCCCGAGCGGGATGCTGAGGACGACGGCCAGGCCGGCGGCGACCACGACGAGCGCGAGGGTGTTCATCGCGTTCGTCCACTGCCCGACGCTGACGATGAACAGCAGACCGATGGCCGCGCCGAGCGCGAGCTTCCAGCCCTTCGCCAGGAACGCCAGCACGACGAGGACCGCGACGACGACCCAGAACGGCGGGGTGGACAGGAAGTACTCCATCCACGCGTCCATCCACGTGAACACGTAGCGGACGACGTCGAAGAAGCCGGACAGGTAGGTCGTGATCCAGTCGACGACCGCGGCGACCCAGGTGCCGAGGGGCAGGTGGAAGTCACCGAAGGAGTTGGTACCGGGGGTGATCATGCGTGGTCTCCTTCGGTGGCGGGCTCGCCGGTGTGGGCAGGCGTCTCGCCGGTCGCGGCGAGGGTCGAGTCCATGTCGGAGTCGGAGATGCGGGTGACCGGTTCGAGCACCGGGATCGGCATGGTCGCAGTCGGCACGTTGCCGAGTGCTGCCAGGAGCGTGACGCGGGGGACGACGCCGAGCAGGCGCTCCTCGTCGTCGACCACGGCGATCGGCAGGGGTGACTCGACGGCGAGCTCGAACAGGTCGGTCAGCGCGGTGTCGGGGGCGACCCGGGCGTACTCGGTGTTCACGATCGCGTCGAGGTTCGTGTCGCCGGCCTTCACCTGGCGCATCACGTGCCGGTCGCGGACCCAGCCCTCGAGCTTCCGGCCACGACCGGTGACGAAGAGCGCGGCGGTCTGCAGGTCGCGCATGGTGCGCAGTGCGCCACGAGGCCCCACGGTCAGCGGGACGGTGGCGCGGGCCGGTTCCATGACGCTCGCGGCGGTGAGCACGCGGGCCCGGTCGACGTCCTGCACGAACTGGGCGACGTAGTCGTTCGCCGGGTCGGTGAGGATGTCCTCCGGCGACCCGATCTGGACGATCCGGCCGTCGCGCATCACGGCGATCCGGTCGCCGAGGAACATCGCCTCGTTGAGGTCGTGCGTGATGAAGACGATGGTCTTGCCGAGCCGCTGCTGCAGGTCGACGAGCTGCTCCTGCATCTCGCGGCGGATGAGCGGGTCGAGCGCGCTGAACGCCTCGTCCATGAGCAGGACGTCGGTCTCGGCGGCGAGGGCGCGGGCGATGCCGACGCGCTGCTGCATGCCCCCCGACAGCTCGTCGGGCTTCGCGTCGGCCCAGACGTCCAGGCCGACCAGGTCGATGACCTCACGGGCCTTCGCGAGGCGCGTCGTCTTGTCGACACCGTTCACCTCGAGGCCGTACGCGACGTTCTCGAGCACGGTGCGGTGCGGCAGCAGGGCGAAGTGCTGGAAGACCATCGACACGCTGGACCGGCGGATGTCGCGGATCCCCTTCGGCGTCGCGCCGGTCACCGTGCGGCCGCCGATCTCGACGCTGCCGGCGGTGGGCTCGAGCAGGCCGTTGAGCATCCGGATGAGGGTCGACTTGCCGGAGCCGGACAGCCCCATGACGACGAAGATCTCGCCGGGCCGGACGTCGAAGGACGCGTCGATGACCGCGGCGGATCCCTGCTCGCGGACCTCGTCGCGGGTGGCACCGGCGGCGAGGCGGCGGACGGCCTCGGCCGGTCGGCGGCCGAACACCTTGTAGACCTCGCGGACGCTGACCGCCGGCGACGTGGTCGGGTCCGGGGACGTGCCGGTGGGGTCCGGCGACGGGGTGTGCCGGCTCTCGGGTGGTGCGATGGACAACTGGGCTCCTCGCGTCGCCACGGCGAACGAGCGCGCGTGCGGCGACGGTGTGGTTGCGGACGGGTCGTCCGGGACGGTGCGCGCGGCCACGTCGAGCCCCGCGCAACGGCGCAGGGCGAGCGATCACGCACGCAGGGACCACGCTCGGGGCGGTCCCGGTCCGGCCGACCGTACGGCCCCGGCACTACTGGCCGTGGACGCGTCCTGGTCGTCGTGTCCCCGACCATCGGGCCTGTGGGGACGTTCAAACCTAACGGTGTCTTGTCCCCCGATCACAATCGACGTCCGCCGGAATCCCGGCACCGCTGTACCCCGTCCTCGGCGTGTCGCCCACGCACATGGGGATCGCGATCGTGACCGTCTCGTTACAGATCAGCTCGTTCGGAGGTTTGTGTGCCGCCCCGGTTCCGTGCGCATGTAGGTTGGCGCGCATGACAGCGCAGAACGACACGGGCGTGAACCGTGCTCCGGCGAACGACTTCTCGCACGAGCAAGAGGGCTACCAGCACGGTCTGAAGCCCCGGCAGCTGCAGATGATCGCGATCGGTGGGGCCATCGGCACCGGACTCTTCCTCGGTGCGGGTGGACGACTCCACACCGCGGGCCCCGCGCTCGCGCTGACCTACCTGATCTGCGGCATCTTCGCGTTCTTCATCCTGCGCGCCCTCGGCGAGCTCGTGCTGCACCGTCCGTCGTCGGGGTCGTTCATCTCCTACGCCCGCGAGTTCTACGGCGAGAAGTTCGCCTACGCCGCCGGCTGGATGTACTTCCTGAACTGGGCGATGACCTCGATCGTCGACACCACCGCCGTCGCGATCTACCTGCAGTACTGGTCCGCGTTCACCGCCGCACCGCAGTGGCTCCTCGCGTTGATCGCCCTGGTCGTCGTGCTCGCCGCCAACATGGTCGCGGTCAAGGTGTTCGGCGAACTCGAGTTCTGGTTCGCGCTCATCAAGGTCGCCGCACTCGTCGCGTTCCTCGTCGTCGCGATCATCTGGCTCGTCTTCGCGTTCCCGGTCGAGGCCGGCGGCGAAGCCGTCCGCACGGGCTTCTCGATCTGGGGCGACAACGGCGGACTGTTCCCGAACGGGCTGCTCCCCGCGGTCATCGTGATCCAGGGCGTCGTCTTCGCGTACGCGGCGATCGAGCTCGTCGGCACCGCGTCCGGTGAGACGCAGAACACCGAGAAGGTCATCCCCCGCGCCATCAACTCCGTCGTGTTCCGCATCGCGGTCTTCTACGTCGGGTCGATCATCCTGCTCTCCCTGCTCCTGCCGTACACGGCGTACAAGGAGGGCGAGAGCCCGTTCGTGACGTTCTTCTCGTCGCTCGGCAACCCGCAGGTCGGGTCGATCGTCGGCGGCATCATGAACTTCGTCGTGCTCACGGCGGCACTGTCGTCGCTCAACGCCGGCCTGTACTCGACCGGTCGCGCCCTGCACTCGATGGGCATGAACGGCTCGGCGCCGAAGTGGACCACCAAGATGTCGAAGGGCGGTGTGCCGTACGCCGGCATCCTGCTCACCGCCGGCTTCACGGTCGCCGGCGTCGTCCTGAACTACTTCGTCCCGAGCCAGGCGTTCGAGATCGCGCTGAACATCGCGAGCCTCGGCATCATCACGGCGTGGGGCACGATCATCCTCTGTCAGATGCGGCTCCGGTCGTGGGCGAAGCAGGGACTGGCGAAGGAGCCGTCGTTCAAGCTGCCCGGCGCCCCGGTGACCGCGTGGCTCACCCTGGCGTTCCTGGCGTCGGTCATCGTGCTGATGGCGATCGACTACCCCGTCGGCACCTACACGATCGCGTCGCTCGTGATCGTGATCCCGCTGCTCGTCGTCGGCTGGTTCCTGCAGCGCGACCGCATCCTGCGCATCGCCTCGCTCCGACAGGGCGTCACCGGTCCGTACCCGATCGGTGTCCGTGACCCGGCGAACCAGGTCCGTCGCGACGGTGAGGACGGCGGCGAGCAGAAGGGCTCCGACGGCACCGTCTGATCTGTCCCCGGAGCGCAGCACGTCGCGCGCCGAGTGCAGTGGGTCCGGCACCCGTCGGTACGATCGGCGGGTGCCGGACCGCTCTGTCTCCCCTGCGTCTGTTCCCCCCACCCTCGATCTCCAGCTGAGCTGGCGAGGCGCGTACGGACGCCTGCGGGTGTTCCCCGACCGCCTGGAGGCCGAGACCGACTACGAGCGCGAGGCGCGGATCTCCGTGCCGATGGACGCGGTGTCGGGGTGGCGGCTCGGACCGTGCGACGAGGACGCCGTCTGCGTCGAGTTCGTCACGGAGCCGGAGACGTTCCGCGTGCTGCTCGACACCTCGGACGAGCAGCTCGCCGCGCTGGCCATCCAGAAGGTGCTCGGACCGCCGCTCACCACCGGCTGACGGTCCGCGGGCGCTGCGCTCAGGCGTCGCCCTCCGGGGCGAACTGCGTGACGCGGAACGTGGCGCCCTGCGGGTCCCGCAGTTCGGCCGCACGCGTCCACGGACCCTGCCAGGTACCGAGCACGGCGCCGCCGAGCTCCTCGGCCCGTGCGGCGGCGGCGTCACGGTCCGCCACGCTGAACGACACGTGCCAGTCGTCCGGCCCGTCGTCGAGTCGGGTGAGGGCGCCGATGACGTCCGCGAAGCCCTCCGGTGCGCCGACCTGCCGTTCGCGGATGTCGGGGTCGGAGGTGGCCGCGAGGTGGTCCCCGTAGCCGGGCAGCCGGACCATGGCGCTCGGGCCCTCCTCGATGCCGGAGACCCGCCAGCCGAACAGCTGCTCGTAGAACGAGACCGCCTGCTCCGGTTCGGTCGAGCGGAGGTCACTGAAGACCCAACCACCGGGGGCGTTGATGTGCTGCGACCCGAGCCGCTCGCGCGCCTGCCAGAGTCCGAACGCCGCACCACGCGGATCGACGCAGTCGACGCTGCGGCCCGCGGCGCCACCCGGCCCAGCGTCCTCCGCCGGAGCGGCGGTGCCACCGAGCTCGACGACCCGTGCGGCCACCGCGTCGGCGTCGTCCACGGCGATGTACGTCGTCCACGACGCCGGCTCGTCACCCGAGGCGATCGCGCCGACCTCTCGTCCGTCGATGCTCACGATCCGGTACGAGCCGGGGACCCCGGGCGGCAGGCGCTCCTCGAAGTCCCAGCCGAACAGACCGCCGTAGAACGCCTGCGCGGCGTCGGGGTCCGGGTGTCGTCCGTCGATCCAGCTCGGCACGCCCTGCGGGTAGGTGCGAGGGGTCTGGTCCGTCATGGTGTCTCCCGAGGTCGCCGACGCGCAGGTCGGATGCCCCAGGTCTACCGCTGACCGCCGACGTCGGCCGGGTCGGTCGCCGGGCCGGTCGCCGGGCCGGTCGTCGGGTCAGTCGTCGGTGTCGACCTGGTCGGTGACGACGTCGCCCGAACCGGCGTCGATCCGGACGCTGTGCTTGGTGCCGGACCCGTCGACGACGTCACCCTCCCAGACCACCGTGCCGAGGTGGTCGTCGAGGCCGAGCTCGGTGATCGAACCGGCGTGCAGGTCCTCGAAGGCGCTGACGGCCTTGCTGACGTCGAGGTCGGCCGCTGCGACGAACCGGTCGTGCTCGGCACGGTCGTCGGTGTCCGCGGTCTCGGTCTGCGGGGTACCGGTCACCCCGGTGCCGGCGGCGTCGGTGTGCACCTCGTGCTCGGCGCCGTCCTTCGTCACGACGAGGACCTCGTACGCGCTGCCACGCTGCTCCTGCTCGACCGAGATGACGGTGCCGGAGCCGACGCTCCCGCGTGCGGTCGCGACAGCGGCGAGCAGGGCGTCGTTCGACGTGGCCGGGGCGGCGGTCACGGACGCGCCACCCGACGTGCCGGTGGTGGCGCCCGTCGCGGCCGATCCGTTCGAGGACGACGCCGCCGAGTCGGACGGCCCGTCGGTGGAGCAGCCGGTGAGGGCGAGCGCGGCCACGACGGGCAGGGCGGCGAGGGCGGCGACGCGGCGGGCGGAGGGCTTCTGGAGCTGGGTGCGGAAGGTCATGGGACGAGCATGTCGTCGGGGTGCTGAAGCAGACCTGAAGCCGCCTGTTCAGCCGCCGAGTGCGATGCGCACGACGAACCGCGCCCCGCCGAGCGGCGAGTCCGCCACCGTCGCCTCGCCGCCGTGCGCCCGGACGGCGTCCCGCACGATCGCCAGACCGAGGCCGGCACCACCGGCGTCGCGGCTGCGGGCCTCGTCGAGCCGGACGAACCGCTCGAACACCCGGTCGCGCTCGGCCGCCGGGGTCCCGGAGCCGTCGTCGTCCACGGTCAGCACCGCGGCGCCGTCCTGCTCGACCAGGGCCACCGCGACGCGCGACGTCGCGTGCCGGACGGCGTTGTCGACGAGGTTCCGGACCACGCCGGTGAGGAGCCGTTCGTCGCCGAGCACGCGTGCGGCGGAGATCCCGGAGCCGTCGACCCGGATCGCACGGTCACCGGTCGCACCAGCCGGCACCCGGGCCCGCGTCCGCGCGACGGCGTCGAGTGCGAGGTCGTCGAGGTCCACGGGACGACGGACACCCGCGCCGCCCTCGTCGAGCCGTGACAGCTCGAGCAGCCCGGTGACGAGGTCCTGCAGGCGCACGGCCTCGGACCGCACGACGTCGGAGAACTCGGCCACGTCCGTCCGGTCCGGGTACGCGACGGCGACCTCGGCGTGCTGGCGGAGGGACGCGATCGGCGACCGCAGCTCGTGCGAGGCGTCGGACACGAACTGCCGCTGCCCCGCCGCGGATCGGTCGAGCCGGTCGAGCATGGCGTTCATGGTGGTCGCGAGCCGGGCGATCTCGTCGCCGGTGTCCGGCACGACCACGCGGGCGTCGGGCTGCGCGGCACGGATCGTCTCGACCTCGGTGCGCATCCGTTCCACCGGCCGCAACGACCGCCCGGTCACGGACCAGGTCACGATCCCGAGCACGAGGACGAGCACCGGCACCCCGACGGCGAGGAGCACCACGGCGGTCCGGATGGCGGTGTCGGTCTGCTCGAGGGAGACGCCGTACACCAGGGTCGCCTCACCCCCACCGGGCAGGTCGACGTCGTCGGCGACGAGCAGCCAGCGTTCGCCGTCGTGCGACCACCGGGACTCGTCGGCGGTCGACAGGGCCGGAGCGTCGGCGTCCTCACCGTGTGCGAGGACCGAGCCGCCGTCACCGACCACCTGCACCAGGACGTCCTCGTAGTCGGTCACCGCACCGGCACCGTCGGACTCGACCCGTGACGACACCTGTTCGAGCCCGGCCTCGGCGGACGTCCGTACCCCGTCGAGCAGCACCAGGCGGAGCACCACGACGAACCCCACGGCACCGACGACCAGGGCGGCGAGCACTACGACGCCGGCGCCGAGCGTGGTCCGCGCGCGCACGGACCGGAAGCGGCGCGTGCGCCCCGTCCCCCGGTCAGCCACCGTCAGGCGCCAGTCGGTAGCCCGCACCGCGGACGGTCTCGAGTGACGTCCGTCCGAACGGCCGGTCGAGCTTGCGCCGGAGGTGCCCGACGTACACCTCGACGATGTTCGGGTCGCCCTCGAAGTCGACGTCCCAGACGTTCTCGATCACCTCGCGCTTCGAGCACACCTGCCCGGAGCGCCGCGCGAGGTACTCGAGCACCGCGAACTCCCGGCTCGTCAGGTCGACCGGGGTCCCGGCACGCGTCACCGTCCGTGCGGCCGGGTCGACGACCAGGTCGCCGAGGGTCAGCACCGCCGGGCGTTCCCGCGCACCACGGCGGACGAGCGCGCGCAGCCGGGCGACGAGGACCGGGTGTGAGAAGGGCTTCGTGACGTAGTCGTCGGCGCCGGCGTCGAGGGCCTCGACCTGGTCCCACTCGCCGTCCTTGGCGGTGAGCATGAGCACCGGCGTCCAGTCCTGGTCGGCCCGGAGCTGGGCGCAGACCGCCCATCCGCTCATCCCCGGCATCATCAGGTCGAGGACGATCGCGTCGTAGCGGAACTCGCGGGCGTGCCACAGGCCGTCGACGCCGTCGTGGGCGACGTCGACCGCCCACCCCTCGGCCTCGAGGCCGCGACGGACGCCGTCGGCGAGCCGCACCTCGTCATCGACCACCAGGACACGCATGGCGACGATCCTGCCGTGCCGCCCTGAAGCAGCGCTGAAGCGACGCCCGACGGCGATCGGCTCAGACCAGCAGCAGGATCCCGGCGACGACCGCGGCCACGGCGATGGCGAGCGCGATGAGCAGCAGCACGAGGTGCACCGTGTAGAACGTCGTCGGCTTGCCCGCGGCGTCCCGCGCGCGGGTGTCCTTCGCGACGCGCTGGAAGAAGCGCGGCCAGGTGACGACGTTGAAGACGGCACCGATGAACAGGACGACTGCGGCGAAGACGAGCACCGTCCGAGTCTAGACAACGAGTGTCGGTGGTGCTCGGCCGCCCCCAACGCGGCCGAGTCCCATCCGACGAGCCACAGGATCTGTAGCACTTGCTACAAACCCTACACGGGCGTCGGGAGACCGTCGAGTCACCCCTTCGGGCTACGCGGAGTCGAGCGCCGACTCGGCCTCGGCGAGGACGGCTCGCTCGGCATCGGTCAACGGCGTACGCGTCCGCCGGAGCCCGTCGTTGACCTCGACGATCGCGCGGCTCAACCGCGTCGCGGGGTCCTCGGTCGACGGGTAGGCGTTGTCGGCACCGATCCGCTCGTGCAGCGGCGCGAGACGCCGCAGCGCCGCGTCGACCCGCCGGGTGCGTCGACGTCGCGAGACCCGGTGTCCGACGACGAGCAGCAGCATGCCCGTCGAGACGCAGATCACGGCGCCGGGCGTCGTGACGTCGTACGGCAGCGCGAGGGAGCGCATCCGGTCGAGGTCCCCCGTGACGTGCGCCAGGTCCATGACCACGACGACGACCATCCGGACGACCCCGAGGACACCGCCGAGCACCAGGACCCACAGCCCGACCAGGTCCGTCGTCGTCCGGGCCTCGCGCAGGCGGAGGACGCAGATGAGGCCCGTCGCGCCGAGCGCCACCCCGAGGTACACCGTCTGCGCGATCGAGTAGACGGTCGCGGCCGGGTGCGACCCGGCGTCGAGCATGAACGTCGTCGTGGTGGCCGGCTTGTCCAGCACCACGAAGGCGACGACCACCACGACCACCACCGCGGCGCACGACACCACGATCGCGTTCCGGAGCCACGGCCGCGCCGCCCCGACCGCCTTCGCCACGCCCCAGAGCAGCGTGCTCGTGCCGGCGACCATCAGGCAGTCGCTGACCACGGTCACCAGGTTCGAGCCGCCGAGCAGTGGGTCGAGCCACCGGTACAGCGGATCGACGTTCGTGACGATGGTGCCGGCGAACAGCAGGAAGGTCACCGCCAGGGTCCGGTCCTGCCCGCGTTGCAGGACGAAGAGCGCGATCGTCCCGGCGATGAGCAGCACCGCCTGGACGACGGCGACGATCACCCGAAGACCCCGCGGAAGGCGCTCGGGCGGCCTCGGTGCCGCCGGATGAGCGTCGCGAGCGCGTCGGCGAAGACCTCGGCCTCGTGCTCGTACGCGTTCGAGAACATCCCCCGCGCCAGTGCCCGCTCGACCTTGTACTCGGGCAGGTCCGGGATGACGTCGCGGATGTAGGCCGACTGGGGCGCGTGCTCCTGGTGCCGGTGCAGGACGTGACCGAGCTCGTGGCCGATGACGAAGGCCCGGAAGGTGGGCGACGCGGTCGGCGAGATCATGATCAGGTGAGCGTGCTCGAGCGTCGCGACGAAGCCGCACACGGGCTCCGTCGCCAGGAACGCCTCTTCGCGGACGACGATGGGCTTGTCCACGACCACGGCTGCAGCTGCGACGGCCTGGTCGACGTCGGACCACCCCTCGACCGCGCCGCGCGCCCAGAAGGACTCGAGCAGCGGGTCGGTCACGCCACGCTCCCGCGCTGTGATTCCTCCTCGAGCACCTCGGCGATGCGCCGCAGCGCCTCGGGTGAGAGCTCGCCGGGGAACGTGCGGGCAGCGAACCCGCTCACGCGGGCGGAGCGCAGGGAGCGGACGAGGGCGAGCTGGGCGCCGATGCGCTCGGGGACGTCGCTGTCCTCGAGCAGGAAGCGCTCGTCGACCTCGAAGTACCCGGCGAGGAGCCGCAGGAGCTCGGTGTCGCGGTTGCGTCGGCCGTCGCCGGAGAGCATGTAGGTCCACTTCGCCCGCGAGAGCGAACCACCGTGGGCGGCGACGTACTCCTCGATCGAGGCGAACGGCACCGGGGCGCCGCGCTGGGACTCCTCGAAGTCGAGCAGCAGGTTGATGCGCCGTGCGAGTTCGGCGGCGTCCAGGACCCCGCCCCTCGGATCACCGGTCTCCATGTCGGACTCCTCCCCAGCCGTGCGTGCACGACATCGTAGCGCGGCGGACACCGTGCACGCCGTTAGCCTCGTGGGCATGGCCCGCAGCTTCCCCGCGACGATCGCCGACCCGGTCGAGCACGAGATCGTCATCACGAAGTCGCGGTTCATCACCACGGTCGCCCCGGTGTCGGACGTGGCAGACGCCGAGCGGGTCATCGCCGAGGTGAAACGCCGCCGCTGGGACGCCCGGCACAACTGCACCGCGATGGTCACCGGCACGCTCGGCGACCAGGCCCGGTCGTCGGACGACGGAGAACCGTCGGGCACGGCGGGCGTGCCGATGCTCGAGGTGCTCCGCCGCCGCGACCTCACCGACGTGGTCGCCGTCGTGACGCGCTACTTCGGCGGCGTGAAGCTCGGCGCCGGCGGACTCGTCCGCGCCTACTCGACCTCGGTCTCGGAGGCCCTCGACACCGCCGCGCTCGTCCGGCGCGAGGCGCTCACGCAGGTGCACTTCGACGCCCCGCACGCCGAGGCCGGCCGGCTCGACAACGTCCTGCGCGACTGGGTCCGGCACCACCACGCGACCCTCGGTGCGACGGCCTACGGACGTGCGGCGACGTTCGAGGTCTGGGTGCCCGCCGACGCGCTCGGGACCCTGACCGCCGACCTCGCAGCGGCCTCCGCCGGCGCCGTCGACCTCGTCGTCGGCCCGGAACGGATCGTCGACGTCGCCGCCGACTGAATCCGACCGCCGGAAGCACCTCGGGCGTGTCCCGCTCGGAACGCGTTCGCACCCCCGGAACGCACGAAGGCCCCGACTCGATGAGTCGGGGCCTTCGCGGTTGTGGTGCACCCCCTCGGACTTGAACCGAGAACCCACTGATTAAGAGTCAGTTGCTCTGCCAATTGAGCTAGAGGTGCATGTTCCGGCTTCCGTGCCGCAACGGGAATCAACAATAGCATGGGTTCTGCGCGCTCACGACCACTCGTGGGCACCAAGCGAACAGGAGCACCATGACCGACCGTCTCGCCGCCGGCGACACCGCCCCCGACTTCACGCTGCCGGACCAGGACGGCGTCGAACACTCGCTCGCCGCGCTGCGGGGCAAGAAGGTCATCGTGTACTTCTACCCGGCCGCGTCCACCCCCGGGTGCACCACCGAGGCCTGCGACTTCCGCGACAACATGTCGTCGCTGCAGGCAGCCGGCTACGAGGTCCTCGGCGTCTCGAAGGACGAGCAGGCGAAGCTCAAGACGTTCCAGCACGAGCAGGCGCTCACCTTCCCGCTGCTGAGCGACCCCGACCTGGCGGTGCACAAGGCCTACGCCGCGTGGGGCGAGAAGAACAACTACGGCAAGATCGTGACCGGCACGATCCGCTCCACGATCGTGGTCGACGAGGACGGCAGCGTCCAGCTGCCGCTCTACAACGTCAAGGCGACCGGACACGTGGCGAGCCTGCGGAAGAAGCTCGGCCTGGTCTGATGACCGGACCACAAGGCGGACGGGAGGCCCGTGGCGGCGTCGCCACGGGCCTCCCGTCCGTCTTTCGGTCGCGTCTACTCGGCCGGACGCGCGAGCGCGGCCGTCACCGACCGCGACAGCACGAACGTGATGCCGAGCAGTGCGGGGATCAGCAGGACCCAGCCGACCGCCGGCTCACGGAAGACACCCTGGAACGCGCCGATCGCGATCGCACCCTGCAGGACCTGCCAGACGATGATCCCCGACCGCACCCAGGCGCGACGCTTCCACAGGCCGTTCAGGAGCGCACCGAGCCACAGCGCCGCGACGGCCGACAGGATCGTCAGGGCGATCCCGGACGCCAGGCTCGACGCCGGCGCGACGATCAGCTCGACGACCAGGACGACCGTGACCACGACGAGCGCCGCGAACTCGAGGCCGACCACCACCAGCAGGCCGATCAGCGCGCGTGAGCGTCGCTCAGGACGGTCGACCGCGGTCGGGTCGTCATCGTGCACAGTGATCCTCCAGCATCGGAACCCTTGATTTGCCCCTACCAGTATGGAACGATATTCGAGGTCGTTTGGACGGCACGATGTGGTGTGCGTCTCCCGTGGTTCGTCGCTCCTCCCCCGAGCGTCACGCGGGCGTCAGACTCGCTTCCAGCGGACTCCTCCCCACAGTTGTCCCCTCATGCCTCATGCATGGTCAGCGTTCCGATCCCCCGAACCCCGGCCCCGGCCTGCCGTTCGAGCATCGACATCAAGGAGCACCACACATGGACTGGCGTGACAAGGCAGCTTGCCTCACCGCGGACCCCGAGCTCTTCTTCCCCGTCGGGAACACCGGGCCCGCCGTCGATCAGATCGAGAAGGCCAAGTCGGTCTGTGCGCGCTGCACGGTCACCGAGATGTGCCTGCAGTACGCCCTCGAGAACAACCAGGACTCCGGTGTCTGGGGTGGCCTCAGCGAGGACGAGCGTCGTGCGCTGAAGCGCCGCGCCGCTCGCGCCCGCCGCGCTTCCTGACCCGGGCCGGTTCCCGCAGGACACACCGACGCCCGTCGTCCCTTCGGGGGCGGCGGGCGTCGTCGTGCGCGTGGCGCGCGGGGCGGGGTGGCGCGGGCGGGGCGGCACGCCGTGCGCTGGTCCTCGGGGTTCCACAACATGCCGCGCGCTGACCGTCGAGGTCCCACAACACGCGCGATCGCACGCCGAGATGCGCAGATCTCGGAACCTCGGCGCGGCCCGAGACGCGACCGAACGACGGACGGGAGGCCCGTGGCAACGCGCCCACGGGCCTCCCGTCCGACAGCCGCCCGGGTTCCACAACACGCCGTGCGCTGATCACGGAGGTTCCGCAACACGCGCGATCGCGCGCCGAGATGCGCAGATCTCGGAACCTCACGAGCGGGCGCGGCGCGGCGCAGCGCGCGGGCTAGGCGGGAGCGGTCAGCCAGCGGAACGGGATGGTGATCGTCACCTCGGTGCCGCTGCCGGTCAGGGTGTGCCAGTCGATCGTTCCGCCGAGCTCACCCTGGATGAGCGTGCGGACGATCTGGGTGCCGAGGCCCGACCCGACCTTCCCCTCGGGCAGACCCACGCCGTTGTCACGGACCTCGATCTCCAGGTGGTCGTCGAACCGGCGGGCGACGATCTCGACCTCACCGTCGCGGCCGTCCAATCCGTGCTCGACGGCGTTCGTGACGAGCTCGGTGAGCCCGAGTGCGAGCGGCGTGGCAGCCTCGGACGGCAGCACCCCGAACTCGCCGGTCTTCTTCGGGTGCACGGTCGTGTTGTGCGACGCGGCGACCTCGGTGACGAGCTTGAGCACCGAGTCGAAGACGTCGTCGAAGTCGACCGTCTGGCTCAGGCCGCTCGACAGCGTGTCGTGCACGACCGCGATGGCTGCCACGCGGCGCATGGCGTTCTGCAGCGAGGTCCGTGCCTCGTCGGAGTGCGTCCGACGAGCCTGGATGCGCAGCAACGACGCCACCGTCTGCAGGTTGTTCTTGACGCGGTGGTGGATCTCGCGGATCGTCGCGTCCTTGGTGATGAGCTCGCGCTCCTGGTGCCGGAGCTCCGACACGTCGCGGCAGAGCACGATCGCACCGATGCGGTCGCCGTGGTCGCGGAGCGGGATCGACCGCAGCGACACCGTCACGCCCTTCGACTCGATGTCAGCCCGCCACGGAGCGCGACCGGTGACGACGAGGGGCAGGGACTCGTCGACGTCGAGCTGCGCGCCGATGAGCTCGGTGGTGACCTCGGCGAGGGACTTCCGCTCGAGCTCCCCCTCGAAGCCCATCCGGTTGAAGGCGCTCAGGCCGTTCGGGCTGGCGAACGTCACGATGCCGGCGGTGTCGAGGCGCAGCAGACCGTCACTGGCGCGCGGGGCGCCGCGGCGCGGACCGGCCGGTGCGCCGAGGTCCGGGAAGTCGCCCGTCGCGATCATGCCGAACAGGTCGTTCGCACTCGCGGTGAAGTTCAGCTCCTGGCGGCTCGGCGTCCGCATCTCGTCCTGGTTGGAGTGCCGCGTGACGACGGCGATCGGCCGCTCGGTGGTCTCTGCGCTCTTGGCACTGAGGCGCCGTAGCACCGGGATCGCACGGACCCGGGTGGGGGTGTCCTCGTACCAGTCGGGCTCGGCGGAGTCGACGACGCGGGCGCCGGCGAAGCTCTCGGTCACCTGACCGCGCCACTCCTCGCGGATCTCCTGCCCGACGATGTCGCGGTAGAACAGCGTGGCCGCGGAGCTCGGTCGGGCGTGTGCCACGGCGACGAACGAGCCGTCCTCGGCAGTCGGCACCCACAGCACCATGTCGGCGAAGGACAGGTCGGCGAGGAGCTGCCAGTCCCCCACGAGCAGGTGGAGCCACTCCACGTCGGCTTCGGAGGAACGGCCTTGCGCGAGGACGAGGTCACTGAGGGTCGACACCCAGCCAGTCTAGGTGCGCCGACTTGTGGAGAACGTCGCCCTCTCCACAGGCCCAGCAGCTTTGTATTTCTCATGTTGCACGCCCCATACGCTCGCTCCAGCAACGGAAGGGGCAGGGGTGGCGGAGCAGGCACGCCGGATCGACCACACGACGACGACGGCACACTCGCCGCCACTGACGATCGTCGAATCGCAACCGGTCGAGGAACCGGCGAGCGGCCCTCCGGACCCGGCGGACACCGCACGCGCCCTGGGACTGTGCGTCGCCGAGGTCCTGACCGGGGCCCGCGAGGTCGACAGCATCGCCCGCTGGATCACCGACGACGTGCACCGACACCTGCAGCAACGTGCAGCCGTGGCCGCGCACGCCCGCTCGGTGCGCCGACGGTCGCGGAGCCGAGCGGTGCTGCGGGTCGGCAGCGTGCTCGTCTGCCGACCGGCGGACGGCGTCGCCGAGGCGACCGTCGTCGTGCACACGCGCAGTCATGCACGCGCCGTGGCGATGCGGTTGGAGACGCGCGACGGCAGGTGGCGGGCGACCGCGATCGGCGTCCTGTAGGTGCCTGACGCGGACGGGAGGCCCGTGGCGGTGTCGCCACGGGCCTCCCGTCCGTCGTCGGTGCGCGTGGTGCGCTTGGTGAGCAGCAATGGTCGGGTCCCGACGCGGGACCCGACCATTGCTGCTCACGATGCGCTCGCGCGCACGTGGACTACTTCTTCGACGCCTGACGACGCTCGGCGCGGTTGCCGGCCGCGGCAGCCTGGCCGGAGGCCGTGGCTGCGTTGCCGAACGCGGAGCCCTGCTCGGGCTCGGCAGCTGCCTCGGCCTCGGCCTGGGCCTGCTGCGCACGCGCCGTGGCGGCCTGCTCGAGGCGGCCCTTCTCGTCGCGCACCTCGACCTCGCCGTCGATCGACGGTGCCGAGTACTCGAGGCCGGAGACCTCGTCCTCGCCGAGACCCTTGGCCTCGATGACGGCGTTCTCGCCGTCGGACTGCACCTGGACCTCGAGGTTGAACAGGTAGCCGACCGACTCTTCGCGGATCTGGCCCATCATCGTCTGGAACAGCGCGTAGCCCTCGCGCTGGTACTCGACGAGCGGGTCACGCTGCGCCATCGCGCGGAGGCCGATGCCGTCCTTGAGGTAGTCCATCTCGTACAGGTGGTCGCGCCAGCGGCGGTCGATCACCGACAGGACGACACGACGCTCGAGCTCGCGCATCGCCTCGTCGCCGAGGAGCTCCTCACGCGTGGAGTACGCCAGCTTGGCGTCGGAGAGGATCTCGCGGCCGAGGAAGTCGCGCGACGCCTTGCCCTTCGAGCCGGCCTCGGTGATGACCTCGTCGATGGAGATCGAGATCGGGTAGAGCGTGCCGAGCTCGGTCCACATGGCGTCGAGGTCCCAGTCGTCCGGCGAGCCCTCACCGGTGTGGGTGTCGATCACGTCGTCGATGACGGCCTTGAGGAACGACTGCGCGCGGTCGTGCAGGTCGTCGCCCTCGAGGATGTGGCGGCGGTCGCTGTAGATCGCTTCGCGCTGCCGGTTCAGGACGTCGTCGTACTTCAGGACGTTCTTGCGGATCTCGGCGTTCCGGCCCTCGACCTGTGCCTGGGCGGAACGGATCGCGCGGCCGACGAGCTTGTTCTCGATCGCCAGGTCGTCCGGCACGTTCGAGCGGCCCATGAGGCTCTCGGCGGCACCGGAGTTGAACAGGCGCATCAGGTCGTCGGTGAGCGACAGGTAGAAGCGGCTCTCGCCCGGGTCGCCCTGACGGCCGGAACGACCGCGCAGCTGGTTGTCGATGCGGCGCGACTCGTGGCGCTCGGTGCCGAGGACGTAGAGCCCACCGGCCGCGCGGACCTTGTCGCCCTCGACCTCGACCTCGGCCTTGACGCGGGCGAAGACCTCGTCCCACTCGGCTTCGTACTCGTCGGGGGTCTCGGTCGGCGACAGGCCCTTGGCGTGCATCTCCTGCACCGCGAGGAACTCGGAGTTGCCGCCGAGCATGATGTCGGTGCCTCGGCCGGCCATGTTCGTCGCGACGGTGACGGCGCCGAGGCGGCCGGCCTGGGCGACGATCGCGGCTTCACGCGCGTGGTTCTTCGCGTTGAGGACCTCGTGCTTCACGCCCTTCTTGGCGAGGAGCTTCGACAGGTACTCGGACTTCTCGACGCTCGTGGTGCCGACGAGGACGGGCTGCCCCTGCTCGTGGCGCTCGGCGATGTCCTCGGCGACCTGCTCGAACTTGGACTTCTCGTTCTTGTAGACCAGGTCGGTCTGGTCGATGCGCTGCATCGGCTTGTTCGTCGGGATCGGGACCACGCCGAGCTTGTAGGTCGACATGAACTCGGCCGCTTCGGTCTCGGCGGTACCGGTCATGCCGGAGAGCTTCTGGTACAGCCGGAAGTAGTTCTGCAGCGTGACCGTGGCGAGGGTCTGGTTCTCCGCCTTGACCTCGACGTTCTCCTTCGCCTCGATCGCCTGGTGGATGCCCTCGTTGTAGCGACGGCCCATCAGGATGCGGCCGGTGTGCTCGTCGACGATGAGCACCTCGCCGTTCATCACGACGTAGTCCTTGTCGCGCTTGAACAGGGCGACGGCCTTGATGGAGTTGTTGAGGAACGAGATGAGCGGGGTGTTCGCCGACTCGTACAGGTTGTCGATGCCGAGGTAGTCCTCGACCTTCTCGATGCCGGGCTCGAGCACGCCGACGGTGCGCTTCTTCTCGTCGACCTCGTAGTCCTCGCCAGGGGTCAGGCGCTTGGCGATCGAGGCGAACTCCGTGAACCACCGGTTGGCCTCGCCCGAGGACGGACCGGAGATGATCAGCGGCGTGCGGGCCTCGTCGATGAGGATCGAGTCGACCTCGTCGACGACGGCGAAGAAGTGGCCGCGCTGCACCATGTCGGAGGCCTGCCACGCCATGTTGTCGCGCAGGTAGTCGAAGCCGAACTCGTTGTTCGTGCCGTAGGTGATGTCCGCGGCGTACTGCTCGCGGCGCTCGGCCGGCGTCTGGTTGGCGATGATGCAACCGGTCGTCATGCCGAGGGCGCGGAAGACGCGACCCATGATCTCGGACTGGTACGACGCCAGGTAGTCGTTGACCGTGATGACGTGCACGCCGCGCGACGGGATCGCGTTGAGGTACGCCGCCGTCGTCGCGACGAGGGTCTTGCCCTCACCGGTCTTCATCTCGGCGATGTTGCCGAGGTGCAGGGCCGCCCCGCCCATGAGCTGCACGTCGAAGTGCCGCATGCCGAGGGTGCGCTTCGCTGCTTCCCGCACGGCGGCGAACGCCTCGGGGAGCAGGTCGTCGAGGGTCTCGCCGTTGGCGTACCGCTCGCGCAGCTCCTTCGTCTCGTCCTGGAGTTCCTCGTCGGTGAGGCTCGAGAAGTCGTCCTCGAGGTCGTTGATCGCCGAGGCGTACGCCTTCAGCCGGCGGACGGTGCGTCCTTCGCCGATGCGGAGGACCTTCTCCAGCACGTTTGCCACGTGAGCTCCTTACGGGGTCGTCGTGCGCGACCTGCGCGCCCGATCGACCAGTCATGCTAGCAACCCCCCGGTGCCGTGCGCTGTGAGGGGCGTCGGTGTGGGGGCAGCGGTGTGCGCGGCCCGCGAACGGACCGCGCACACACGGGTCGGACGGTGTCCGCAGCGATCGCGTCAGGCGAGCGCGGCGGCCGGCTCGGCGTCCACCGATGCCGCGGCACCGGTCTGGTCGTCGATGCCGATCACGCCGTAGTCCCAGCCCTTGCGTCGGTAGACGACGCTCGGGCGGTGGGTCTCGGCGTCCACGAACAGGTAGAAGTCGTGTCCGACGAGCTCCATGAAGTACAGGGCGTCGTCGACGGTCATCGGGGCGGCCTCGAAGACCTTGTGCCGGATGACCACGGGGCTGTAGACCTCGTCGTCCTCGTCCTCCGGTGCGTCGGCGTCGACGACCGTGACCGCGCCGGTGGCGACGTCCTCGATGAGGCGGCCGTCAGCGGGGACCACCCCCATGCCGTCGAAGCCACTGCCTGCGGCCTCGGCCACCGAGGTCGGGCGGTGACGACCGCGGTGCACCTTGCGCCGGTCACGAGCACGACGCAGCCGTTCCATGATGCGGGCGAAGGCGAGGTCGAAGGCGGCGTACTTGTCGGACGCCGCGGACTCCGCCCGCACGAGGGGCCCGGGACCGATGAGCGTCAGCTCGATGCGGTCCTCGCCCTGGCTGCCGCCCGACTTCTCGTGGTGGCGGCTGATGCGCACCTCGAAGGCGAGCGCACGGTCAGCGAGCACGTCGATCTTCTCGGACTTCTGTTCGACGTAGGTGCGGAATCGGTCGGTGACCCCGACGTTCCGGCCTGTGATCGTCACGTCCATGTCGCGGCTCCCATCGAGCTTCGGCGCGTCGCCTCCATCCGGCGAACCCGAACGCCTTGCCGCGAGGCTAGACCCGCCGCAGGTCCCGCGTCACGGTGCGTCGGCGAGTCTGCCGGACACCCACCGGACGCACAGCGGTCACCCGGTGTTCACCGAGCCGTCAGTCCTCGACGCTCGCGACGGCCACGCACCGGACGACCCGGCCGCCCGCGGCGCGGACCGCCCGCACCCCCTCGGCCATCGTGACGCCGGTCGTCACGACGTCGTCCACGAGCACCACGTCCCGCCCGTCGACCCCGCACGCCCGCAGCGTCCCGACGGTCGCGGCGACCCGCTCGATCGCCGTCCGTTCCTTCTGGCGCGGCCCCCCGCTCGCCGGTCCACCCCGGACCCGCACCCGTCGGAGCCGCCCGGTGCCACGGACGCCGCCGCGGGCGAGCAGCAGCACCACGGGGTCGAACCCCCGACGCCGTGCCCCCGCCCGCGACGGCGGGACCCGCAGCACGACGGTGTCCACGGGTGCCTCGGCGAGCGCGGCACGCACGAGCGAGCCGAAGCGAGCGCCGAGCGGTCGTGCGACGTCCACCCGACCGCGGAGCTTCAGCTCGAGCAGCAGGGTCCGGACGAGTCCCTCGTACTCGAAGGCGGCGTCGAGCCGCACGCCCGCGACGAGTCGGACCCGGCGCGGGCGCGCGGCCAGGGCGGTGCGGCAGGCCCGGCAGAGCGCACGGTCCGGCCGTCCGCAGCCCAGGCACTCCACCGGCAGGAACAGGCCGAGCACCGCGAGCGCCGCGTCGCGCCACGGCGTGAGCGGGTCCACCGTGGACCGGTCCCCGGTGAGCGGGCCCGCCGTGGACCGGTCCTCGGTGGGCGGGTCCTCGGTGCGCATGCGACGAGTGTGGTGGCGACCGGACGGCGGGCGTGGGCCGATGGTGCGGACGGTGGACGGGCCTCCCGGCCGGGGTGGGTGTGGAGGGGTGACCGCGACGTCAGCGCTGGACGCCGAGCACGTCCGCGGTCACGCCGGTGGTGTCCCAACCGCCGCCGGTGGACTGCAGCACCGACCCGCTCGACATCCGGAGCAGCAGCGCACCACCGCTCCCGCCGCTGATCGAGGTCGCGCGACCGTCCGGCTTCGGCAGGGTGCTCGACTGCCCGCCGATGGTGGTCCGGACGACGTTCGGCCCGGCCGTGGTCTGCCCGACCGAGGCCACGTCCGTGTCGTTCACCCACGTCGCCCCGACCGCGTCGCCGGTGGCCGCCTGCACCCGGACGGCCGCGCCGAACGACGTCGGGGACCGGTCGGACCCGCGGATGATCGCCATCACGTACAGGCCGGGGCCGTCGGCGGTCTGGATCAGGGCGAGTGCCCGGGTCGAGTCGCGGGACACCTGGAACGACACGAGGTCACCGCGCGGCAACGACGTCGCGACCTGGTGCGGGTCGCCGCCGAGGCCGTAAGCGGTGATCCGGCGGGTGTCCGACGACTGGCCGACCCAGACGAACCCGAGGTCGTCGATCGCGGGGGCGACGAGGTCCTCCCGGGCGTCGACACGCAGGTGGTCGTCGCCGCGGACGACGACGGCACCGTCGCGGTTGCCGACGGCGGCCGTGGTGCCGGAGGCGGACAGCGAGATCGAGGTCGGGTCGAGGCCGGCCACGGTGTCGCCGACGCCGCCGCCGAGCTTCGAGACCTTGCCGGTGCCCGAGGCCGCGTAGCCGACCACACCGTCCTCGTCGACGAGGGGGCGGGGGTCGACGTCCGGGTTCTGCTGCGCGTTCGCCCCGCTCGAGTCCGGGACGGACAGGCTCGCGCCCTCGATGGTCATCGACACCGACGAGATCGTGGCGACCGAGGCGAGCGACTTGCTCAGTTGCTCACGCATCCGGACGCGGTCGACGGTGCTGGCGCGCAGGGCGTCGCTGGACAGGTCGACGAGTGCCGTGCCGCTGTCGATGGTGACCGCGTTCAGGGAGAGCTGGGTGCCCTCGGGGAACGACGAGACCACGGCGCCCTTCAGCCAGTCGGCGGGACCGGCCATCAGGGCGCTGGCGATGCGGGTGCTGGTGGACGAGCGGGCGAGGAACCAGCGCTCGTCGGGCACGAGGAACCGGAACGTCGGGTCGTAGAAGTACAGGGCGTGCTGCTGGAAGACGGAGTCGAAGCTCACCGGGGACAGGATGATGCCGTCCGGGGCGTAGGCGATGCGCCACTCGCCGTCCTCGCGGGTGAACTGGAACGTCAGCGTGGACGAGGTCGGGCGGACCGCCTGGGTGTACTCCCCCTCGGAGTCCACCGTCGCGCTCGCGGTGAGCGTGTACGTCAGTTCGCGGTCGTCGGCGCGCTCGACGGTGCCGCTGCCGTCGCGGATCGTGACGCCCTGCCGCGGGTTCCACTGCTGCGAGAAGTCCGAGGCGAGGAACTGCCGGGCGATGGCGTAGTTGTCCTGTGCACCGGTGGCCGCCGCGATGAACCCGCGCAGGATCGCCGTCTGGTCGGAGCCGGTGATCGGCTTGTCCGGCCGGAAGTCGACGCCGGACAGCGACTCGTCCTTGATCGTCTGCCCGGTGCGGACGGCGCCGTCGACGGGGATGGCGGCGCAGGCGGTGAGCGCCAGCACGCTGACCGCCGCCAGCGCCGCGGCGACGACGTGCCGGAAGCGGGGACGGAGACGGGGACGCATCAGGACTCCTCTCGCACGGCGCGGGGGCCGTCGTACGACTCGTCGAGCTCGGGCAGCGGGATCGCCGACGTCGCGGCGGTGACCTGTTCGTTGCGGGGCAGGGTCAGCACGAAGGTCGACCCCTGACCGGGGCGGGACCACACGTCGATCCGACCACCGTGCAGCTTCGCGTCGCCCAGGCTGATCGCGAGACCCAGGCCGGTGCCGCCGATGGTGCGCTTGCGGCTCGGGTCGGCACGCCAGAACCGGTCGAACACCCGTGCTGCGTCCTCCGGCGGCATCCCGACGCCCTGGTCGCGCACCGCGATGGCGACCGTGCGGGCGTCGCTGTCGACGACGACCTGGACGGGCTTGGCGTCGCCGTGCTCGATCGCGTTGCCGACCAGGTTGCGCAGGATGCGGCGGACGCGCTTGGCGTCGAGTCGCATCGTGGTGTGGCCGCCGGGCGTGGCGAGCTGCAGGTCGATGCCGGCGCGTTCGGCCAGGGGGCGGAACTCCTCGACGATGTCCGCGGCGAGCGCCGCCGGCACCGACGGCTCGGTGTCGAGCTGCACGGCCTGGGCGTCGTAGCGGGAGATCTCGAGCAGGTCGGCGAGCAGCAGCTCGAACCGCTCCACCTGGGCGTGCAGGAGCTCGGCCGATCGCCCGACCGAGGGCTCGAACGCGTGCCGCGAGTCGAAGAGCATGTCGCCGGCGAGGCGGATCGTGGTGAGCGGGGTGCGCAGCTCGTGGGACACGTCCGACACGAAGCGCTGCTGCACGCGGGAGAGCTCGGCGAGCTGGGTGATCTGCCGGCTGACGGCCTCGGCCATGCCGTTGAAGCTCCGCGCGAGGGTCGCCAGGTCGTCCTGGCCGCGCACCGGGATGCGTTCGTCGAGGCGTCCGGCGGCGATCTTGCGGCTCGTCTCCGCTGCCTCGCGGATCGGGACCACGACCAACCGGACGACGAGCGAGGTCACCAGGGCGATGAGCACCATGAGCGCGACGCCGCCGATCGAGAGCGTCTGCGACACGAAGTCCAGGGTCTGCTGGGCATCGGACAGGTCGTAGACCAGGTACAGCTCGTACTGGCCGGCACTCGGGATCTGCAGCGTGGAGCCGACGGCCAACCCGGGCACGCGGCGGCCGTCGTCGTCGAGCTGCACCGGCTGCAGGCTGAGCTTGCCGGTGTTCGCGCCGACCTCCTTGCGCAGGGCGTCCGTGATGACGGCGTCCGGGAAGTCCTGGCTCGCGATGGTCTGCAGCGTCTGCGGGGTGGACTGGTCGGGGCTCCGCTCGATCGCGATGCTCGTGCCGCCGGGGCTCGTCGTGTTCGACAGGATCGCCTGCTGCGCCTCGTTCTGCAGCGTCTCGAGCTCGGACTGGTTGTTGTCCTCGGCCGCGGTGGCGGCGTCGAAGATCCCCTGCGCGACGATGGTCGCGCGGGCCGACTCGGACTCGATCTGGTCGCGGCGCTGCGAGTAGACGTTCGTCGAGATGCTCACCATGACGGCGGTGCCGATGATCCCGACCGCCAGTCCGGTCGTCATCACGGTGATGGCGACCGAGCGGAACATCAGGGACCGACGCCACACGTAGGCGACGGGCCGCCAGCCACGGCGGACCCAGCGGCGCATCCGTCGTCGGCCGCGGCCGACCACGCCGATCGACACGGTGGCCGTGCCGGGGGTGGCACCGGCTGCCGTGCCGGGAGCGGTGCCGGCGGGCGGGGCGGGCGGCACGGTGGTCAGGCTCCTCCGGCCCGGTACCCGACGCCGCGGACCGTGGTGACGGTCTTCGGGTTGTCCGGGTCGTGCTCGATCTTCGCGCGCAGGCGCTGGACGTGCACGTTCACCAGGCGGGTGTCGGCCTTGTAGTGGTAGCCCCAGACCTGCTCGAGCAGCATCTCGCGGGTGAAGACCTGGTTCGGCTTCTCGGCGAGCGCGCGGAGCAGGTCGAACTCGAGCGGGGTGAGCGCGATGACGGTGTCGCCGCGGCGGACCTCGTGCCCGGCGACGTCGACCGTCACGTCACCGACGTGCAGCACCGTGGCGTCGGTGGCGCTCGGCCGCAGCCGCGTGCGGATGCGGGCGACGAGCTCCTTCGGGTTGAACGGCTTGACGACGTAGTCGTCGGCACCGTTCTCGAGGCCGAGGACGACGTCGGCGGTGTCGCTCTTGGCGGTGAGCATGATGATCGGCGTGCCGCTCTCGGCACGGATGCGCTTGCAGACCTCGATGCCGTCGATGCCCGGGAGCATCACGTCGAGCAGGACGAGGTCCGGCTTCGTGCTGTGGAACGCGTCGACGGCGTCGTTGCCGTCGGCGCTGAACTCGGGTTCGTAGCCCTCCGAGCGGAGGACGATGCCGATCATCTCGGCGAGGGCCTGGTCGTCGTCGACGACGAGGATGCGCGGTGTCATGTGATGTGGACTCCGTGTGGCGTGCGGGTGGTGCCGGGTCGGCACGTGTCCCCACACGATAGCCGAGGCCCCGTCACGCGGCGTTTTCCGCCAGGATGGAGGTGGACCGCGCGTCGCAGCGCGGACCGACACGACGAAGGGGGCCGAGGTCATGTCCGATTGGCAGACGCCTGGCGGTGGTCAGCAGGGGGCCGGGCAGCAGGGCGCCGGGCAGCAGGGCGCGTGGCAGGGACAGCCGGGAGGCCCGCCCCGCTTCTCCGCGCCGCCGCCGCCCGCCCCGGGGCCGGGTCGACCCCCCGGCGGTCGTCCGCCGTCCGGCTCGCGTCCGGTGATCCCCCTGCGCCCGCTCGGCTTCGGTGACGTGCTCGGCGGCGCCTTCACGGTCTTCCGCCGCAACGCCCGCGTCCTGCTGCTCTGGAGCGTGCTGCTGAGCGGCGTGCTCGGGCTGCTCTCCACGCTGGTCAGCACGTTCGGCCAGCAGGCGCTGCAGTCGCGGATGATGACGGCGTTCGACGGCAGCGGTGGTGGCGACACGATCGTCGCGGGCTCGGTGACGCTGTGGATCCTGCTGACGATCGGCCTGCCGTTCCTGGCGTACCTCGGGCGCGGCTTCCTGGTCGCACCGGTCGCCGCGGACACCGGCCAGCGGGTGCTCGGCCGTCGCGCGACCTTCCGGGGCCTGTGGGCGTTGCTCGCCGGGCGGCGGTGGCCGGTCGTCGCGTGGATGTTCGTGCAGATCGGCGCGGGACTCGTCGTCGGGATCATCGTCGCGGTGGTGTTCTTGGGGTTCTTCGCGGCGCTCGGTGCCGGGGACGCCGGCGCCGGGTGGTTCGTCCTGGCGGTCTTCGTGATGGTGCTCGGCTTCGGTGTCGTGCTGACGTGGCTCGGCATCCGCTTCGCCTTCACCGTGCCGACCATCGCGCTCGAGGGCCGACCGGTCTTCGCCGCCGCCGCGCAGTCGTGGCGGCTCACCCGAGGTGCGTTCTGGCGGACCTTCGGCATCCTGCTGCTCGTGCAGGTGATGTTCGGGGTCGCGGCGTCGATCGCCACGGCGCCGCTCACCATCGGGGCCGTGCTCGTCGGCGGGGTGTTCGACCCGCTCGGGCAGACCGACGCGTCCTCGGGCATCGGTGCGGGCGCCCTCGTCCTTATCGTCATCGGCAGCCTGCTCGCGATCGCGGTGCAGTGCGTCACCGACGTGCTGAGTGCGGCGGTCGTCACCTTCCTGACCATCGACCGACGGATCCGGACCGAGGCCCTCGACCAGCGGATCGCGTCGCACCTCGACACCGGGCAGCCGGCCGACCCGTTCGCACCGTCCGCGCCGGTCGCCCGACCGCCGTGGCCGCCGCAGCCGTGGGCCGGGCAGCAGCAGCCGTGGGCGCAGCAGCAGCCGCCGCAGTGGCCCGGGCAGCCCCCGCAGGCGTGGCCCGGACAGCAGCAGGCGCAGCAGCCCTGGCCCGGACAGCAGCAACCGTGGCCGCAACACCCGCCGCAGCAGGGGCAGCACCGGCCGCCGGACGGGACCGCATGACCGCGGTCGACCCCGACGAGGCCCGCCGTCTGCTCGAACGCGAACTCGACCGGCCCGCGTACGACGGCGCGCACGTGACCTGGTGGGACCGGGCGTCACGGACGTTCCTGGACTGGCTCGGGTCGCTCCGCGCCGACGGACTCGACTCCCCCGTCGCGGCCCGCACGGCCCTCGTGATCGCCATCGTGGTGCTCGTCGCCGTCGTGGTGCTCGTCGTCGTGGCCCGCGGGCTCCCCCGACGTCGTGCACGCAGCGGCGCGGACGACACCGGCGGGGTGTTCGACGACGACGACCTCCGGTCCGCCCGGGAACTGCTCGAGGCCGCACAGTCCGCGATCCGCCGGGGCGACTGGTCGGCCGCGGTCCTCGACGGCTTCCGTGCGACCGCCCGCGGCCTCGGCGAGCGCGACCTGGTCCCGGACGTCCCCGGGGCCACCGCACGCACCATCGCGGTGCGGGGCGCCGCGCCGTTCCCCGCCGAGGCCGTGGCGCTCGACGACGCGGCGACGGCCTTCGACGCCGTCCGCTACCTCGGGCTCGACGCCGACGAGGCCACCGCTCGCCGGGTCCTCGACACCGAGCGCGCCGTGCGCCAGGCTCGTCCGGCCAGGTCCTCGGGGCCGGTGGTGCCGGCATGACCGCCAGCACCGCCACCGCCGCCGCGCCGCGCACGGGTGCGCCGTCGGAGGACCAGCCAGAGGGCCGCCGGTTCCGGTTCGGCTTCTGGATCGCGATCGTGCTCGTCGGGCTCGTGCTCGCCGTGCTCACCGCCGTGGTGCAGGGCGCCGAGGGACCGGACCGCCGGCCGCTCGACCCCACCTCGACCACCGCGAGCGGATCGGCGGCGCTGGTCCGGGTCCTGGAGCAGCGTGGCACCTCCGTCCGGGTGACCGACCGTGCCGACGGGATCGACGGTGGCACGGTGTTCGTCGACGACTCCGACGGCGTCCTCGACCCAGGCGTCGCCGAGCGCCTCGCCCGGACCGCCGACCACGTGGTCCTGGTGGGCGTCGACTCCACGCCGTTCGCGTCGTTCGGCCTCGACGTCACCACGGCCACCGCGCCCGAGGGCGACGACACCGTGTCCACCGCGTCCTGCGCGATCCCGGCCGCGGCGTCGGCTGCGCGGGTGTCCACCGCCGGGTACGGCTACACGGTGGACGACCCCGACGCGGATCGCTGCGCGCCGTCCGGCAGCGGCGACGACCGAGCCTGGGGACTCGTCCGCACGGCGACGCCCGGCGGCGACGTCACCCTCGTCGGCACCACGTCGGCGTTCCGCAACGACACGATCACGACCGCCGGGAACGCCGCGCTCGCCCTCGGCCTGCTCGGCGCGGACGACCGGCTCACCTGGTACACGCCGACCGTCGGCGCGCCCGACGCCGCCCCGACCCTCGGCGAGCTCGCGCCGCCGTGGGTGCCGAGCGGCCTCGCGCTGCTCGCCCTGGTGGCCGTCGCCGCCGCGGTGTGGCGGGGCCGACGTCTCGGGCCGCTCGTCGTCGAGCGGATGCCCGTCGTGGTCCGCGCCGCCGAGACCACCGAGGGCCGTGCCCGGATGTACGCCCGCACCCACGACCGCACCCACGCCCTGGACACCCTCCGTGTCGCCGCGGTGCGCCGGATCGGCCGGCTGCTCGGACTCCCCCGGTCCGCGCACGTCGACGACGTCGTCCGCGCAGCGGCCCGCGCCACCGGCATCCCGCACGACCGCGTCGGCGCCGTCCTCGTCGGCGGTCCGACCCTCGACGACCGCGCCCTCGTCGACGGCACGAGGGCACTCGACGACCTCGAACGGGCCGTCCGACGATCCACCTCGGGCGACCGTCCCAGCACCGACCACGACCGACCAGGAGCACGACCGTGACCGACCTGCCAGCTGCCCCCGACCAGCACGTCCCCGCACCGGGCGACCGCGCCCCGCACGACCGGAGCCAGCACGACCGGAACCAGCACGATCCCGGGCTCCGCGACGCCTTCGGGCGGGTCCGGGCCGAGGTCGCCAAGGCCGTCGTCGGACAGGAGGGCGCGGTGTCCGGCATGATCGTCGGACTCCTGGCGCAGGGGCACGTGCTGCTCGAGGGCGTGCCCGGCGTCGCCAAGACCCTGCTCGTCCGCAGCCTGGCCGCCGCGATGTCCCTCGACACGAAGCGGATCCAGTTCACGCCGGACCTGATGCCCGGCGACGTGACCGGTTCGCTCGTGTACGACGCCTCCACCGGCACGTTCCCGTTCCGCGAGGGCCCCGTGTTCACCAACGTGCTGCTCGCCGACGAGGTGAACCGCACGCCCCCGAAGACCCAGTCCGCCCTGCTCGAGGCGATGGAGGAACGCCAGGTCAGCGTGGACGGCGACGCCCGGCTGCTGCCGGACCCGTTCTTCGTCGCCGCGACCATGAACCCGATCGAGTTCGAGGGCACGTACACGCTCCCCGAGGCGCAGCTCGACCGCTTCCTGGTGAAGCTGACGCTCGACATCCCGCCGCGCGACGTCGAGTGGCAGGTCCTCCGCCGGCACGCCGACGGCTTCGTGCCGCGGGACGTCCGGTCGGCGGGCATCACCCCCGTGGTCGGCGTCGACGAGGTCCTCGCCGCGCAGCGCGCCGTCCGGGCCGTCGGTGCTCGTGACGACGTGCTGGCGTACATCGTCGACCTCGCCCGTGCCACCCGTCAGGCACCGTCCGTCCGCGTCGGGGTCAGCCCGCGCGGTGCGACGGCCCTGCTCGCCGCCGCGAAGGCCTGGGCGTGGCTCACCGGCTACGACGCCATCACGCCCGACCATGTGCAGGCGATGGCCCTGCCGGTCTGGCGGCACCGGCTCCGGGTGGCCGCCGACGCCGAGCTCGAGGGCGTCGGCGCAGACGGGGTGCTCCAGCAGGTGCTCGAGCAGGTGCGGGTGCCGATCTAGTGGCGGTCTCCGGCCGGTTCGTCGCGCTGCTCGCCGTCGCCGTCGTGCCCACCGTGCTGCTCGCCAGCGGGTGGGCCGGCCTGGCGTGGGTCGTCGTCGTGCTGCTCGCCGCGGCCCTCGACGTCCTGCTCGCCGCCGACCTGGCACGCGTGCGGGTCGAACGGCGGATGCCGCGACTGGCCCGCCGGGACAGCACCGCCGACGGCACGCTCGTGCTCGCGAACGACGGCGGGCGGGTGCTCCGGGGCATCGTCCGCGACATGTGGGAGCCCTCGGCCGGACACCGGCCGCGCCGGGTCCGGATGACGGTGCCCGCGGGCGAACGACGGACCGCCCGCATGCGGTTCACCCCGTTCCGCCGCGGTCGACGCCGCACGGCCGGCGTCGCGGTCCGGGCGTTCGGTCCGCTCGGTCTCGCCGCCCGGCAGCGGGTTGTCACGGCGCCGGGCGAACTCGTCGTCACCCCGCCGTTCCGCTCGCGACGGCACCTGCCGTCACGGCTGGCCCGGTTGCGCGAACTCGACGGCGAGACCACCCTGCAGCTCCGCGGCCACGGCACCGAGTTCGACTCGCTGCGCGACTACGTCCGGGGCGACGACGTCCGCTCGATCGACTGGCGAGCGACCGCCCGACGGCAGGACCTCGTGGTCCGCACCTGGCGCCCGGAGCGCGACCGTCGGGTCGTGGTCGTCGTCGACGCCGGACGCGCCGGCGCCGGCAGGGTCGCGGACGAACCGCGCCTCGACACCTTCATCGAGTCCGCACTGCTCCTCGGTGCCCTGGCCGCGGCCGCCGGCGACCGGGTCGACCTGGCGGTCCTCGACGACACCGTCCACGACCGTGTGCACGGGGCGACCCGCACCGACGTGGTCCAGCGCTTCGGGGAGGCCCTCGCGATGGCGGAACCCGCGCTCGCCGCCACCGACTGGTCTGCCGTGCCGGCGCTCGTCGACTCGATCACGACCTCGCGGGCGCTCGTCGTGCTGGCGTCGAGCCTCGACTCGGTCGGTGCCTCCGGCGACCTGCTGGCGGTGCTGCCCCGGCTCACCCGGCGGCACGCCGTCGTGGTGACGAGCATCGAGGACCCGGCGGTGCAGCGGACCGCACGCGGCGGGGTGGACCCGGCCACGACGATCCGCACGGCGCGGGGCGGACGCGTGCCGGGCCTCCCGACCGGCGCGGAGCGCGACGTGTACCGGCGGGCCGCCGCCGAACGCACCCTGCTCGATGCCGACGGCGTCGCAGACGTCGCACGCCGGAGCGGCGCCGAGGTCGTCCGTGGCGCACCGGAGGACGTCCCACCGCTCGTGGCCGATGCCTACCTGCGCGCGAAGGCGACCGGCCGGCTCTGAAGCCGGACGGACCCTACCCGGCGACCAGGGCGGACGTGCCGCGCTCGAACTCGTCGAGGTCGCCGCGCTCCCCGGCCCGGTACGCGCGACCGCCGAGCACCCACTGGTACGCCAGGACCGCGGCGAGGGCGATCGTCCCGATGCCGATCTTGACCGGCCACGGCCAGTCCTGACGGGTGACGATGCCCTCGACCAGCCCGGACAGCAACAGCGTCAGCGTCAGACCGACCGCGATCGTGATGAGGCCACGGCCGTCCTCGGCGAGGGCCTGCGCGCGGTTCCGGTGCGGCCCCGGAGCGACCCACGACCAGAAGATCATCAGGCCCGCCCCGCCGGCGAGGAAGACCGAGTACAGCTCGAGCTGGCCGTGCGGGGCGATGTAGAGGAAGAAGTCGCCCAGGCGGCCCTGCGAGTGCATGATCGCCGCGGAGACCCCGAGCCCGACGGCGTTCTGCATGATCGAGAACGGCACGAAGACGCCCGTGATGCCGAACGCGACCATGGTGGCCGCGATGTAGGCGTTGTTCGTCCACACCTGCGCCGTGAACGCGCCGAGACCGTGGTCGGAGTAGTAGTCGACGAAGTCCTGCGTGGCGTACTGGCGGAGTGCCTCCGGCGTGCCGAAGGTCGCCGTCGCCCCCGGTGTCGTCGTGATCCAGACGGCCACGATCGCGCCGATCGCGACGGTGGCCAGCGCCACCCAGATCGTCACCCAGCGGATCCGGTACAGCGCCGCGGGCAGCTGCCGGGTGAAGAACAGGGCAACCGCGGTGAGCGGGTCGACCGGGGTGCCGGTGAAGCGCAGGCGGGCGCGGTACAGGGTGAGGGACAGCCGGTCGCCGGTCGCGGTGCGGGGTGCGGCGCCGCGGATGCGGGCGAGGTCCGTCGCGGCGGCCTGGTAGCCGGAGACGAGCTGGTCGACGTCGGCACCGGTGGTGTGCCGAGCGCGCGCGAGGCGGTCGAGCTCCTGCCACCGATCGCGGTGCACCTCGGCGTATGCGTCCAGGTCCACGTGTTCCCCCTCGTGTCGGCCGACTTCCGACAGAATGATCCCATGTCGAAGCCCCGCACGCCGCGCGACCTCGCCGACGCCCGGTTCTCGCTCGCCCTGGACGAGACCGCCGACGAGCTCGTGGTCGGCGAGGCGGTCGCGCTCGACGTGCAGCCGGCCGGACTCGTCCTGCGGTTGGCGTCGGCGCTCCTCGACGGGGTGTGCCTGCTCGTCCTGTACCTGCTGCTCATGTTCGGGGTGTCCCGGCTGTGGCCGAGCGGCCTCGACGAGGCGTGGGGCGCCGCGCTGAGCCTCGCCCTGTTCGTCGCCGTGCTCGTGCTCGTGCCGGCCGCCGTCGAGACGGTGACCCGGGGCCGCAGCGTCGGCCGGTACGCCGTCGGCACGCGGGTCGTCCGGGTCGACGGCGGTGCGATCGGGTTCCGGCACGCGTTCACCCGCGCGCTCGTCGGGCTGTTCGAGCTGTGGATGACGTTCGGGTCGGTGGCGCTGCTCGTGGCGTTGTTCGGCAGTCGTCCGCGGCGCCTCGGGGACCTGCTCGCCGGCACCGTCGTGCAGCACGAGCGGCTGCCGAAGCAGCGGGACCCCCAGGTGGTGCTGCCACCCGAGCTGACGGCCTGGGCCACGGTCGCGGATGTCTCGGCGCTGCCGCAGCGGCTCGAGAACCGGCTCGGCGCGTTCTTCCGCGGGGCCGCCGTGATGCGCCCCGAACTCCGGGAGTCCGCCGCCCGCGCGCTGGCCGCGGACGTCGCACCCTTCGCCCACCCGGTGCCGCCGGTGCCCGCCGAGGTGTTCCTCGCCGGGGCCGTCGTGCTGCGTCGTGGGCGGGACGTGCAGGCGCTGCGCTCCCGCGTCGGGTTGCTCACCGAGGCGGGCGCGTCGGCGTCGGCGCGGCCCCCGGGCTTCCCGCGCTAGCGCGCTGCGCCCCGCCTCAGTACCGGTAGTGCTCGGGCTTGAAGGGACCCTCGACCGGCACGCCGATGTACGCCGCCTGCTCCGGGCGCAGCGTCGTCAACTCGACCCCGAGGGCGCCGAGGTGCAGTCGCGCGACCTTCTCGTCCAGGTGCTTCGGCAGCACGTAGACCCCGGTCGGGTACTCGTCACGACGGGTGTGCAGCTCGATCTGCGCCAGGACCTGGTTCGTGAACGAGTTGCTCATCACGAACGACGGGTGCCCGGTGGCGTTGCCGAGGTTCATCAGCCGCCCCTCGGACAGCACCAGGATCGAGCGGCCGGTCGGCAGGCGCCACTCGTGCACCTGCGGCTTGATCTCGACCTTCTCCACACCCGGCAGGGACTCGAGCCCGGCCATGTCGATCTCGTTGTCGAAGTGGCCGACGTTGGCGACGATCGCCAGGTGCTTCAGCCCGAGCATCTCGTCGACGCCCACGACGCCGAGGTTGCCCGTGCACGTGATGACCATGTCGACGGTCTCGATGACATCGGCCAGACGGGCCACCTGGTAGCCGTCCATCGCGGCCTGCAGCGCGCAGATCGGGTCGACCTCGCTGACGATGACCCGGGCGCCCTGGCCACGCAGTGCCTCTGCCGCACCCTTGCCGACGTCGCCGTAGCCGACCACGAACGCGACCTTGCCGCCCATCAGGACGTCGGTCGCACGGTTCAGACCGTCGGGCAGGGAGTGGCGGATGCCGTACTTGTTGTCGAACTTCGACTTCGTCACGGAGTCGTTCACGTTGATCGCGGGGAACCGCAGCTGTCCGTTGCGCGACAGCTCGTACAGGCGGTGCACGCCCGTGGTGGTCTCCTCGGTGACGCCCTCGATGTCCGCGGCGATGCGGGTCCAGCGGTCGGACGACGTCTCGAGCGACGCCGCGACGGTGTCGAGGACGATCTTCCACTCGGCACTCGCGTCGGCACCGGCGACCGGCGCAGCACCAGCGGCTTCGGCGTCGGCTCCGGTGTGCACGAGCATGGTGGCGTCGCCGCCGTCGTCCAGGATCAGGTTCGGACCGGCCCAGTCGGCTCCGACGGCAGCGGCCTCGGCGGTCCAGTCGAAGATGCGGCTGGTGCACCACCAGTACTCCTCGAGCGTCTCGCCCTTCCACGCGAACACGGGGACGCCGGCTGGTGCGTCCGGCGTGCCGGTCGGGCCGACCGCGATCGCCGCGGCGGCTTCGTCCTGCGTGGAGAAGATGTTGCAGCTCGCCCACCGCACCTGCGCACCGAGGGCGACGAGCGTCTCGATCAGGACGGCCGTCTGCACCGTCATGTGCAGCGACCCGGCGATGCGCGCGCCGGCCAGCGGCTGCGACGCACCGAACTCCTCGCGCAGGGCCATCAGGCCCGGCATCTCGTTCTCGGCGAGGCGGATCTGGTGGCGGCCCGCCTCGGCGAGCGAGAGGTCGGCGACGCGGTACGGTGCTGCGGTCTGGGCTTCGGTGGGCATGCCCATCAGTCTTCCATGCCGGGAGGCGCGGGTCCCCAGCCGACGTCGGTCACGTTCCACGGGCCTCCCGTCCACCACCGCTGGTGCGTCGCGGACGCGAGCCGTCAGTCGGTCTCGCGCTGCAGCGGCTCGCGCCGCACCACCTGCCAGCCGCGCGGGACGCGCAGGCCGGCCGCGTGCCGGGCGCAGAGGTCGTAGCCGTGCGGTTCGACCCGCGTGGAGAGCGGCCCGACGACGACCATGGAGTCCCCGTAGTCGTAGGTCAGGGTCGCCGAAGCGCTCGCGGCGCACGCGACCTTGCTGCAGATCCTCACGTCCATGTCGTCAGGGAGCCTAGCGGAGCGAGCACGAGCGACCGGAGCGACCGGGAGTGACGACGGCACGCGTACGATGTGGGGATGCGTCGCAAGCCCCGCCTCGTCACTCCGGTCGACCGCGGTCGAGGCCGGTCCCGGCACGGACGCGGCGGGCGGTCGAGCGTGACCGGTCCCGAGCTCGCACCGATCACCACCCGCGCCGAGGCCTTCGACCGCATCGTCGGCGACAGTGCCCACTACCTGATCGGGCTCTGGCCCGACGAGCTGTCGGGCGTGGTGTTCCAGGTGGCCGACATGCCGACCGACGCCACCCTGCCCGACGCGATGCCCCGCTGGCGCATCGACCGCGACACCCTCAGGGTCACCGTGTTCCGGATCCCCGTCGAGCGGGTGAACCGCAGCCCCGAGAAGGACGACGCGGACCGGCGGATCATCATCGAGACGGCCGTGTTCCGCGCCGTCGGCGAGCTGATCGGCAAGGACCCGTGGGACCTGGCGCCGGACCGCTACCGCCACTGGTGACGGTGCGGCGCCCGGAGGCGCCGCACCGTCGTCACCGTCAGGGGTAGACGCGCACCGGCGTGGACACCTGGGTGGACGGTCGGACCGGGAACCCGGCGATGCCGTCGTCCCCGCGGTAGGTCACGCCCACCACGACCCCTTCGGCGCCGGAGATCGAGAGCTGCTTCGCGGTCTGCACGGGCATGGTGGCCGTGGCACCCGACAGCACCGTGATGGTGCGCTTCTCGTCGCCGGAGCGGATCGTGATCGCACGGTCCTCACGCGTCGGGTTCACGAAGTTCATGCGGACGCCCTCCCCCGGTGCCACCGCGGTGATGACCTGGTCACCCAGCGGCTCGGCCGAGGCGAACCAGCCGAGGTCGCTGTTGCCGTCGGCCGTCGGTGAGGTCGTGCGGGCACCGGCGACGACGGGCTGCGTCGACGTGACGGTGAACGAGTAGCGGCCGTCCGGGAAGTCGTCGAGCGCGACGTCGGTCACGACCCCGGGCTCGGCGGTGGCGTTCACGGTCGTGCCGCCGCCGTCCGCCGTGCTGATGCCGAGCGTGACGCGTGCCGACTCGGTACCGGGGACGAACAGCCGGACGACGGGGGCTGCGTCCGCCGTGTCGTCACCGCGCTGTGCCTCCTGCGCGCCGGCGAGCACGACGCCGGGGATGACCTGCGACCGCGAGGGAGCGGCGCCGCCGGAGACGATGTCGTAGCCACCGGGGGTCAGCGTGCGGACGACGGTCTCCTGCATGTGGGCGACGATCTGCCCGCCCGAGGACGACACGTGCACGACGGTGGATCCCTGGTCGGACACGAAGCCGGACAGCGGGACGACCTTCTGGGTGTTCGGGGCGACGACGATGCCGGTCGTGCCGGGGGCGCTGACCGTGCCGGTGCCGTCGTAGATCGCCAGGTCGACGGTGGCGTTCACGTCGGTCGGGTTCGACAGGGTGACGAGGCTGGTCCGCCCGGTCTCGGTCGAGCCGCCGACGAGCCAGGTCGACTGCGACGGGTCGTCGCACGACGCCGCGCCGGCACCGACCAGGTCGCCGCTGGAGACGCTCTGGTAGCTGCTGCCCGCGACCTGCGGTGTCGTGTCGCCCGCGGGGGCGGTGAGCAGGCGCGGGTCGCTGCCGCCGGTGGACGACGGGTCGAGCGAGGTCCGCTCGACGGTCGAACCGGTCGTCGCCGTGGCCACGGTCGCCGACCCGACGGTGCTCGCCTGGGTGGCGTCGTTGCCGGAGTCGTCGGACAGCCGCAGGGCACTTCCGGCGCAGACGCGCTCGGCGTCGGCGGGCACCGGGGTGACGGTCCGGCCGGCCGGGCGACCCGGTTCGGCCGCGGTGCCGTAGGCGTGCGCGGCCGTGACGGCGCCGGCAGCGACGACGACGGCGACCGCGGTCGCGGTGCCGCGGACGACCCAGCGTCGGACGGAGCGGGTGGTGGTGCTCATTCGTCGCGCTCCTCGTCGAAGGTGGTCGCGGGTTCCTCGGCCTCGATGACGTTCGAGGTGGCGCGGCGACGGCGCGGGGCCGTCGGCACGGCGAGCAGGGCGGCCGCCCCGAACACCACGCCGAGCACGACCAGGTACAGGACGTGCGTGGCACGGGCGGCGGCGGACCCGGTGGTGGTCCGGTCGACGTCGCCCTCGTAGTGGAACAGCTGGCCGTTCGTGGTCTCACCGATGCTCGTGAAGAGCGCGTTCTGCCCGATCGCGCCCGCGGCACGGTCGTGCACGGTCTGCGCCTCGGGGTCGTCACCGGCGTCGTCGAGCAGGACGAAGCTGATGCCGAGTTCTTGCAGTGCCGGCCGGGGGTCGTAGCCGCTGCGGCTCGCCAGGTTGCCGGCGAGTGTCGTGAGCCGGGCGCCGGACTCGCTCAACCGCAGGGCGGTGGCGTCGAGGGTCGACTGGTCGTCGAGGGTGGCACCCTGGCCGCGTTCGAGCGCGACCGCGAGCGACCCGTCGTCCTGCGGCACCACGACGAGCGTGCCGACGTCGGGGTTCGCCTGCGCCTCGGCGTTCACGTACGCGCTGAGCACCCGGCCGGTGGTCGGCTGGATGGCGGCGTTGCCGAGGTAGAACGCGGCGAAGGCGGGGGCCACCGCGACACCGGCGAGCACCGTCGCGACGAGTCCCGTGACCGGGGCGGCCTTGGGCAGCACGTCGATCCCGATGCAGGCAGCGACCACGATCGCGAGCCAGTACACCGACAGCCCGCTGCCCGGCCACACGATGGTGGTGGTCGACCCGACGCCGGTGACGGTCACGTGGGTGGCGGCGAACGCGGTGCCGAACCCGAGCAGTGCGACGACGAGCGCCGAGCCGGCGACGGCCCAGCGGTGTCCGAGCATCGCGCCGATCGCCGCGGCGGCGATCGGGACGGCCAGGACGGCCATCACGATCGGCAGCCACGTGCCGACGGCTGCGAGTCCGGACGTGGCGGGCAGCCACCCGCTCCAGTCCGGCAGCGGCTGACCGATGGCCAGCTGCAGCGCGGACGGTGCGCGCGTGGCGGACGGGACGCCGGGGTCCGCGAAGACGGCGAGGACGTTGCCGCGCGCGACCTGGGCGAGGACGAGCGGCAGGAAGAGCACGGCGGTCGGCACCGGGATGAAGGCCCGACGGTGTGCACGGCGCCACCCGACGACGAGCGCGACGAGCCACCCGATCAGCAGGACCGGCAGCAACGACGGCGCCGAGGCCGCCACGACCGCGAACAGCAGCGAGGCACCAGAGGCCCAGGCCCACGAGCGGTGCGCCTCGAGCACGGCGACGAACAGCCACGGCAGCACCAGGTGCGCGATGACGGCGCCGAGGTGGCCGGTCGTGACCGCGCCGACGAGCGAGGGCGCGATGGCGTACAGCGCGGCACCGATCACCGGCACCCACTTGCGCGTGGTGACCTTGCGGACCGCGAACCAGGCGCCGAGGGCGGAGACCGGGAACGCGACGAGCATCACGAGCACGACGGACGTCGAGGGCGACCAGAACACGATCGACCCGAGGACCGCCAGCACGGCGGCGAACGGGTCGGACGGACCGGTGAACCCGGTGCCGAGCGAGTGCCAGCCGTACCCGACGTTCTGCCAGAGCTGCCCGACGCTCGTGCTGAGGGGCAGCAGGCCACCGCCGCTCAGCGCCGGTGAGCCGAGCAGGGGGTAGAGCGTGACGACGCTCAGGACGGCCGCGGCCAGCACGACCCAGATCCCGCCGTCGCCGAGGAACGACGCCCGCGCGATCGGGGCGTCCTCGACCCGGGCGAGTTCGACGTCGCGCGAGGTGGTGCGGTGCTCGTGCACCCGACGCCAGCTGACCCGGAGCGGTTCGACGGCGGCCCAACCGAGCTTCTTCGTGCGGGCGAGGTTCCTGCGCGCCCGACCGGTGCCTCCGGCGAAGGCCACCGCGAACGCCGCGGCGAGCTCGGGGACGACGGCCGCGGGGTGCTTGGCGACGAGGTGGCCGATCGCCCGGCCGAGTGCGAAGGGGACGAGGGTGAGCCAGTGCAGCCAGAGCAGTCCGCCCGGCGCGTAGGTCATCCGGCGGTGCAGCTGCGCCTGCCGGTGCATGCGGACACGGCGGGCCTCGGAGACGCGCTTGCGGCCGAACTCCTCGACCGGACCGGCGGTGGTGACCTTCGCCTCGGGGACCAGGGCGACGCGGTGCCCGGCCAGGCGCACCCGGACGCAGAAGTCGAGGGCGGCGTCGACGTCGGGCAGCGCCGGGTCGAAGCCGGCGAGCTCGGTCCACACCGAGCGGCGCACGAGCATGCCGCCGGCGGCGACGCCGAGCACGTCGGTGTGCCGGTCGTGCTGGCCCTGGTCGAGCTCGTCCTGCACGAGACCGATCGATCGGCCGAAGCGCGTCATGCTCTCGCCGAACGCGCGGATGAGCGAGGGGTCGTCGTCGGCGACGAGCTTCGGGCCGGCCACGACCACGGACGGAGCGATCTCGACGGCGGAGAGCAGGTCGGCGAGTGCGGTCGGCGACGGCGCGTTGTCGTGCCCGAGCAGCCACAGCCACTCGTCGACGGGCTCGTCCACGACGGCGGGCGGGGCCTCGCGCTCCCCGCGGGCGACGGCCTCGCCGAAGGGGCGTCCGGCCGGCAGGCGCAGGAGCTCGGCGGACCCGCCGAAGGACAGGCCGGCGGTGGAGCCGTCGGTCGATCCGACGTCGACGACCACCAGGTTCTCGGGGTGGCGGGTCTGGGCCGCGAGTGCGTCCAGGGTCCGGTCGAGGTGGGCCGCTCCGTTGGCGGCGACGAGGATCGCGGTGACTCTGGGCTGCATGACGGGCGTCACTCTACGGTCTGGAGGCACGGCGTCCGCTGCGGACGGCGGCGCGCCGTGAACCTGCGCGGCCGAGCGGTCACGGCGCGCCAGCGCCGTGCGAGGTCGCGCCGAGGAGCCTGCGACGAGGATTCGGGACCGCACGGTGTGCGCCGGGCGCGCGCCGTGACCGCGATCACGCCCGTTTGCGCAACTTGCGACGCTCGCGCTCGGACAGGCCGCCCCAGATGCCGAAGCGTTCGTCGTTCTCGAGCGCGTACTCGAGGCACTGCGCCCGGACCTCGCACGACGTGCAGATCTTCTTCGCTTCGCGCGTGGAGCCGCCCTTCTCGGGGAAGAACGCCTCCGGGTCGGTCTGTGCGCACAACGAGTCGACCTGCCACGCGAGCGGGTTCTCCTCGTCGTCCGTCTCCGGCCGTCGAACACCCGGGACGCCGAGCGCCACGGGGTCGACGTGCCAGTCCTCCGGAACTCCGGCGTGGAAGTCGGAACCGTTCACCCTGATCACCCCTGACGTCTCGATAACGGGACCACAACGATTGAAGTCGTTGCCTGTAATTACAGCGGTGTCATTCGCCTGAGTCAAGTCGCGGATCATAGAAGGCACTGACCGCTTCGGCGTGTCATGTCCCCCGTCTGGGCGTGTCGCGCCCGGTCTGTCGGGGTTTCGGGGGACAACTGACACGTCCTCAGCCGCTACGAGGCGCTGCGGCGGGCCTCCCACGCACTCGTGACCATCTCGTCCAGGGTGTGGCGCATCGCCCAGTCGAGGTCGCGCGTGGCGGCCTCGCCGGTGGCCACGATGCGCGCCGGGTCGCCGGGGCGGCGGGGCGCGATCTCCGGGTCGAAGGCGATCCCGGTGCCCTTCGCCATGGCGTCCATGATCTGCCGGACGCTCACACCGTCGCCGCTGCCGAGGTTGTACGCCTGTTCGAGCGACTCCCCCGCCTCGAGCTTCTGCGCCGCGACGGCGTGCGAGTGCGCGAGGTCGGCGACGTGGATGTAGTCACGGACGCAGGTGCCGTCCTCGGTGGCGTAGTCGTCGCCGTTGATGCGCGGCGTGCGGCCGGCCAGCAGGGCGTCGAACACGAGCGGGAACAGGTTGTGCGGGCTGGCGTCGTACAGGTCGGGTTCGCCGGAGCCGACGACGTTGAAGTAGCGGAGCGAGGTCGTCGTGAAGCCCGCGGCGACCTCCATGTCCCGCAGCAGCCACTCGCCGATGAGCTTCGACTCGCCGTACGGAGACTCTGGTGCCTTCGGGGTCGACTCCACGACGACGTCGACGTCCGGGGTGCCGTAGACCGCGGCGCTCGACGAGAAGACGGCCTTCGTGACGCCGTTCTCGGCCATCGCACGGAGCAGCGTCGCCATGCCGGTGACGTTCTGCTCGTAGGTGTGCAGTGGACGCTCGACCGAGACGCCGGCGTACTTGAAGCCCGCGACGTGCACCACGCCGGTGACGTCGTGCTCGCGCAGGGTGCGGGCGACCAGCTCGCCGTCCAGGATCGTGCCCTCGACGAACGGCACGTCGTCCGGCACGAACGCGCGGAAACCGCTCGAGAGGTCGTCGAACGCGACCGTGTCGATGCCGGCCGAGCGCAGTGCTCGGACGACGTGGGACCCGATGTACCCGGCACCGCCGGTGACCAGCCAACTCATGGTCGCCACGCTAGCGGACGGACGGTGCACCCCGGTCGCGGTGTGCGGGACCGCGCCAGCGGGTGCGGCTCCGCGCTACCGGCCGGTCGCGATGAAGACCGTGGACGTCACGCCGTTCGACGAGTCGGCCTCGACCGTGACGTCGCCCTCGTCCGGTGTGATGAAGCAGGACTCGCCCTTGCGGAGCAACGTGGCGGACCTCGCGCCGACGAGCGTCACGACACCCTCGGTGCAGATCGCGATCGACGGGCCGGCCAGCGGAGCCACCCCGCCGGTGCTCAGGCCGACCGGTCGTCCGTCGCCGTCGACCCGCAGCAGCGCGAACCCGACGCCCTCTGGTGCGAAGCGGTCCACGCCGGGGGCCAGGCGCTCGGGCTCGAGGACCGGTGCCGGGTAGGCCGTGAAGTCGAGCACGTGCAGGAGTTCGGGGACGTCGACGTGCTTCGGCGTCAGTCCCCCGCGCAGCACGTTGTCGGACGGCGCCATCAGCTCGATGCCGAGGCCGTCCAGGTAGGCGTGGATGTTGCCGGCGGGCAGGTACATCGCCTGTCCCGCGGTGAGCGTCACCCGGTGCATGAGCAGGGAGACGACGATGCCGGGGTCGCCCGGCCAGCTCGTCGCCAGGTCGCGGACCGTCGCCGTGTTCGGGGTGACCAGGTCGTCGTCGAGGGCGACGGCGAGGTCGCTCGCGGCCTGCACGACGGCGAGCGCGGAGTCGTCGGCCGTCTCGAGCCACCGCACGGTGTCCTCGAGGCCGTGCTGCAGGTGCACCTCGAGCGGGCCGAGCCGACCGCTGCCGGCGTCGAGCACGCGGACCTCGGCCAGGGTCTCCTCGACCGGCCGGAAGCCGCTCAGGGCCTCGAACCGCTCGCTCAGCGCGACGACGAGCTCGGGCTTCGGGAACGGGTCCTTGTAGTTGCGCGCCGGGTCGTCGATCGCGATGCCCTCGCGCTCCTCGCGCGCGAAGCCAGCCTCGGCCTGCTCCGGCGTCGGGTGCGCCTGCAGCGACAGGGGCGCCGCCGCTGCGAGCACCTTCAGCAGGAACGGCAGGCCGGTGCGGTCGCCGCCCAGGGCGTCCTGCGGCTCGGCGGCGATCCAGTCGAGCAGTGTGTCGGCACCGCCGACCATCGCCGGGTTGACGACCACGCTCGGGCTGCCCGGGTGGGCGCCGAGCCAGAGCTCTGCCTGCGGGGCGCCGGTGACGGTGCGACCGAGGAGCTCCGGGATCGCGGTGACCGAGCCCCAGGCGTAGTCGCGGGGGGTGTTCGTGATGCCGAGGAACATGGGCGAGAGCCTACCGGCGGGATCCGGGGACTCCGGTGGCCCGCTGCCGCCGGTAGCCTGACGTCGTGACGAACACCTGGCCGCTGGCACGCGGGACCGTACCCGAGCGCGAGGCGTTCGCCTTCGGTGCGACCACGATCTTCGTGCTGTTCGCCGGGGACGCCGTCCCGAACACCCTCACCTGGGTCGGAGCAGGCGTCCTGTGGGCGCTCGTCGCCGCCTGGGGCATCACGATCCTGGTCCGGGCGAGGCCGCCGCTCGTGCGCTCCCCCTGGCCGCTCTGGGCCTTCCTGGGGTGGTGCCTGCTGTCCGCCGTCTGGTCGCACTGGCGGTTCGCCACGATCTCGAGCCTGACCGTACAGGTGATCTGCGCTGCCGTGGCCTTCACGATCGCGTCCACCCTGACCTGGCGCCGGATCCTCGACGCGCTCAGCCTCGCGCTCCGCTGGGTGCTGCTGCTCTCGATCCTGTTCGAGGCCGTCGTCGCGGTGTTCGTGCGGCACCCCATCGCGCCGATCTGGACCGACTACGGCGACGCCGACATCCCGGACGCCTTCTACTTCTCACGCGCCGAGCTCTTCACCGGTGGCCGCATCCAGGGCCTGCCGGGCAACGCGAACCTGCTCGCGATGGTCGCGCTGCTCGTCGCGATCGTCGTCGTGCTGCAGCTCGCCGAGGGCCGGATGCGCCGGCAGCGGGCCACCGGCTGGCTCGTGGTCGCCGCCCTCGGGTTCGTCCTCACCCGGTCCTCCACGGTCATCGCGGCCGCGCTGGTCGTCGCCGTCGTCGCCCTGGTCGCCGTGTGGATGCGCCGCGTCCCGACCGAGCGACGCACCCCGCGCTACCTGCTGCTCGCGGTCGGCGCGGTCGTCGTCGCCGGCGCGGCGTTCGTGCTGCGCGGCCCGGTCTCGGAGCTGCTCGGCAAGGGATCGGACGCGACCGGCCGCGGCGAGATCTGGGCGAAGGTGCTCGGTCTGATCGACCAGCACGCCGTCGTCGGCTGGGGCTGGATCGGGTACTGGTGGCCCGGCATCCCCACCCTGGCCGACCTGGCGCACCGCAAGGGCGTCACGTACCTGCAGGCGCACGACGCCTACCTCGACGTCTGGATGCAGACCGGCATCATCGGCCTCGTCCTGTTCCTGCTGTACGTCGTCACGACGCTGTCGCGCTCGTGGGCGTGCGCGACCCGGATCGGCTACGACGCCGCACTCCGTCCGCGCACGTTCGACCCGGTGTCGCTCCTGCCGCTGCTCGTCGTCGTCGCGCTGCTCGTGCAGTCCGTCGCGGAGTCCCGGCTGCTCTACCAGGGGAACTGGGTGCTCTTCGCGCTCATCGCCATCAAGACCCGGATCGTCCTGACCGGCGAGGAACCGACGTCGACCGGCGACGGCCCGCGCACCCCGCCCGCGAAGCGCGAGTTCCGCTGGGCCACCACGCGCTGATCGTCAGCGGCCCGCAGTCAGCGGTCCCGCGTCAGCGTCCCGCGTCAGCGTCCCGCGTCAGCGGAACAGCCACGCGCACGCGACCGGTGACGACCACGGGTTCGACCGCACCCGCACGACCTCGAGCGTCGGGTCGGCGCGACACGCCTCGGCGGCCGCGGGCAGCTGCTCCGCCCACACCGGCCCGTCGCTGCGCCGGGTGTCCGCCGGCGCGACGTGCAGGACGGCCGACGCGACGACGGCGGCGACCACGCACCAGGCGGCCAGCGCCCCGACGAGGCGACCCGTGCCTCCCGTCCGCTGCGCGACACGCGACCACCGGTCGGTGTCCACCAGCGCGGCGGCGGCGACCACCGCGGCGCTGACGAGCAGCAGGCCGGACGCGGCTGCGTAGCGCTGCGGCGGGATCGCCGCCATGGCGGCCGTGGGGTTCGCCCACGGCTGCCCGGCGCCGTCGTTCGCGAGCAGCGCCGCCCACCACACGGCACCGGACGCGACCGTCAGCGCGACGACCATCCACCGGGAGCGGGCCGGACCGACGACGACACCGGCGACCAGGACCAGCACCAGTGCGCTGACGGGCGCCAGGACCGGCGCCCAGCCGTGCTCGACGACCGTGGTGACCACGACGCCGAGGTGCGGGTCCCACGCGCCGGCGACGGGCCGGAGCAGGAACCCGGCGAGCACGTCGTGGAACGCGGGAGCGCCGGGGGTCAGGTCCCGCGGGTGGGTGAGCGTCGTGACGACCTGCACGACGGCCCCGGCGAGCGCCACGACCGTGACGGGCAGCGGGAGCAGGCGCGCGCGGCGAGACCCGCCGTGTCCAGGACGACGCAGCGGCCAGGCGAGCAGGAGCAGCGGCGTGAACAGGATCGCCTGCGGTTCGGTGAGGACCGCGAGTCCGGCGACGACGGCGAGCCCGACGGCTCCCCACCAGGTCCGGCTGCGGTGTGCGAAGACCCACGGCACCAGCACGAGCAGGTACCAGTGCAGGTTGGCGGCGTTCCCGCTGATCTCGTACGGCGCGAGCGGCAGCACGACGGGCACCGCGGCGAGCACGAGGCGGAACGGCCACGGTCGGACCACGTCGCGGGACAGGACGAAGACCAGCGCGCACACGGCTCCGACCACCAGGCAGGACGACAGCGAGACGACCTGGGCGTACCGCGCGGTCGGCAGTGCGTACCCGAGGTCGACCACCATCCGGGGCAGCAGGTGCACGTACCCGGCGTACGGGTGCAGCAGGGTGTCCACGGGGCCGAGGGCGATGCGCTCCCGCAGGAAGACCCCGCCGTCCTCGGCCCAGACGGTGTTCCGGGGCACGGGGCCGAGCCGGTACCAGGCGAGCGCGGCGGCGGCGAAGCCGATGACGACCGCGACCAGCGGCAGGCCGGCGGCCCTCCGCAGGGGGTCCATTGCAGTGAAGCTAGGTCAGCATCGCGCATCGTCGATGACGCCACACCGCGGATCGTCGATACAGCCGTTCCGCGATGCGGGCGACTCGTCACAAGGTCGTACGCCAAGATGGACGCGTGACGGACGGCCGGGTGAGCAGACACGTGCTCGGGCGCCGGTACCTCTCCGCCTGGATCGGCTTCTCGGCCGGTGGACGGTTCAGCCAGGCGCTCGCGACGGTCATCGTGCTGTTCGGGTTCGGGCAGCCGACCGTCCAGGCCCTCGTCGGCAGGTCGGGCACGTGGGCCGTGCTCGTGACGCTGTTCGTCCTCGCCGGGCTGAGCCTGCTCGGGCAGCGGTACCGGATCGAGTGGCACGGCGTGCTGCCCCTGTCGCTGCTGGCGTTCGTCGGGTACTGCGCGTTGAGCGTGCTCTGGAGCGAGTACTCGTGGGTCGCCCTGCGCGGCCTGGTGCAGACGGTGTGCTTCATCGGCCTCGGCCTCTACCTGGCGCTCGGGCGGGACCTGGTGCAGGTGATCCGGGCGTCGGGTGACGCGTTCCGGATCCTGCTCGTCGTCGCCCTCGGCCTCGAGGTCCTGTCCGGACTGGTGCTCGACGTCCCGCTGCCGGCCTTCGGGATCCGCGGCGACATCGCCTACGGCGGCCCGATCCAGGGCATCGGCGGCACCCGCAACTTCATGGGGTTCATCGCCGCGATGGCCCTGGTCACCTTCGTCGTCGAGTTCCTCACCCGCTCGGTCACCATGTGGCGGGCGATCGGCTCCACCGCCCTCGCCGTCACCGCGCTGATGCTCGTGCAGTCCCCCATCACCGGCCTCGCGATGATCGCCCTCGCCGTCACCGCGCTGGCCCTCTGGTCGCTCCGGCACGCACGACCCGCCACCAGACCGGTGGTCAACGGCGTCCTCGGCGGCGCGGTCCTGCTCACCCTGGTCGTGGCCGTGTTCGCGCGGCACCGGCTGCTCGCCGAGATCGGTGCGGCCGGGGGAACGGCGACGCGCATCGACCTGTGGTCGCAGATCCGCGTCCTGACCGAGCGCTACCCGATCCAGGGCTGGGGGTGGGTCGGGACGTGGCCGACCGAGCCCGTCGTGCCGTACGTCACGCTCATCGACCCGTCCGGCGCGCGGTTCACGTCCGGCCTCAACGCGTTCGTCGACGCGTGGCTGCAGCTCGGGGTGGCCGGCACGATCATCCTGGGGATCGCCGCGCTGCTGGCCTTCGCTCGGGCATGGGTCACTGCGACGACGTTCCCCGGGGTGGCCTACGTGTGGCCGGCCGCGGTGCTGGTGCTGCTCGCGGTGACGAGCACGGCGGAGAGCTACCTGCTGCACGGTGCGGGCCTGATGTTCTTCGTGACGGTGCTCGTGATCGCGGCGCGGCGGCGCTCGTGGCGCCGGCACCTGCCGCGGGCGTAGGTGCCGCGGGGGCGCGCAGGCACGGCGTGTGACGCACTTCGTGAGCAGGAATGGTCGAGTCCGCCGCGGCGACCCGACCATTTCTGCTCACGAAGCGCCGGCCACCGCGGTCGCCATGCCTGCTCGTGCGCAGGCCGCCGAGGTTCCACGACACGCCGCCCGTGTGCCGCCGAGGTTCCACGGAGCGGCGTTCGGAGGGCCGAGGTTCCGAGATCTCGGAACCTCGGGGGCGCACGCGCACGCAGGCGCGAGCGCGCGCGCTACGGGCGCGTCGGACGACCCAGGCGGCGCTGCAGGCCCCACTGCGTGACGCGGAGCATCGCCTCGACGACGATGGACCGGCTCATCTTCGAGACCCCGTGCACGCGGTCGCGGAACCGGATCGGCACCTCGACGATGCGGCCGCCCAGCGCGTCCACGCGCAGCGTCATGTCGACCTGGAAGCAGTACCCCTTCGAGTCGATCGAGCCGAGGTCCATCCGCGCGATCGCGTCGGAACGGTAGACGCGGTACCCGGCGGTGATGTCCCGCACGTGGATCCCGAGCACCAACCGCGCGTACGTGTTCGCGCCGCGGCTCAGGGCCTGACGACGGAGCGGCCAGTCGACGACCGACCCACCGGGCACCCAGCGCGACCCGATCGCGAGCAGCACGTCGTCCGACGAGGTGACCGCGTCGATGAGCGCCGGCAGTCGGTCGGCCGGGTGCGAGCCGTCGGCGTCCATCTCGACCAGCAGCGGGTAGCCGCGCTCCAGGCCCCACCGGAACCCGGCGACGTAGGCCGTGCCGAGCCCGAGCTTGCCCGACCGCTGCAGCAGGTGCACCCGGTCGTCGTCGGCCGCGATGGACCGCACGATGTCGCCGGTGCCGTCCGGGCTGCCGTCGTCGACGACGAGCAGGTGGGCACCGGGCGACGCCGTCAGGATCGCGTCGGCGATGGCTCGGATGTTCTCGGCCTCGTCGTACGTCGGGACGATGACGAGGGCCGTCGTCTCGGCTGGGTTCACCGGTTGCCGAGGCGTCGCTTGATCTTCCCCGCGACGCTGCGCGGGCCCTCGGTGCGGAAGTAGTGCACCGCGCGCCCGACGTCGTAGCGGACGCCCGAGAGCTTCTTGCGGTTCGGCACGCGCACGCGCATCGTGTGGGGCGCGAGCTTCGTGCTGGTGTCGCGCACCGACTTGTCCGCCGCGCGGATCGGGTTCCGGCAGAACTCGACGAGCGGCGCCAGGACGTTCTCCCACGTGAACTGCTCGCGCACGCGGTCGACGTTGGCGATGAACTGGGCCCGGGCCTTCTTGTCGAAGAGCGCGGTCTCGAGCGCCGTGGCCAGGCCGTCGACGTCCTGTTCGTGCACCGCGACGCCGAGCTGTTGCTCGGCGACCAGGTCACCGAAGGAGTCGCCGGCCGTCGTGACGATCGGTAGGCGCGCCCAGAGGTAGTCGAGGATGCGGGTGCGGAACGAGAACGTGGTCTCGAGGTGCTCGTAGTGCGTCGAGACGCCGGCGTCGGCCTCGAGCAGGTAGGCACCGCGTTCTTCGTACGGGATCCACGAGTCGTTGAAGAACACGTGCTTGCCGGTCAGACCGAGGGCGTCGGCCTCGGCGCGGACCTTCGCGACGATGTCCATCTCGGGCACGTCGGGGTTCGGGTGCTGCACGCCCATGAAGAAGAGCTTCACCGACGGGCGACGGGCGGCGAGCTGGGCGATCGAGCGGACCAGGGTGATCGGGTCGAACCAGTCGTAGATGCCACCGCCCCAGACGACGAGCTTGTCGTTCTTGCCGATGCCCGGCACCACGCCCTTGACCCGCGGCTGGTCGTGCACCGGCGGGGTCGAGGACAGCCCGAACGGCACGACGCCGATGAGCGAGCGGAGGTCGGCGTCGCGCGAGTACGTGCGGGCGTTCACCCGGCCGGAACCGGCGAGCTGGCCGAGCCAGAACATGCGCTGGCGCTCCGAGGCGCAGATGAAGTAGTCGCCGAGCTCGAGCTGGTGGTTGAGCGTGTCCGAGGCGTCGAGGATCTGACGGTTCCACTGGTCGACGTCGTCGCTGCGGCCCTGCTCGAGCTGCTCGAGGTGCAGCGGGTCGTACACGTCGACGACCAGGATCTTGCTCGTCGACTCGAGCACCGGGAACAGCCGGAGCGCGTGGCCCTGCACGATGATGACGTCGGCCCAGCCCTCGTGCTCGACCATCTGGCGGGGGTGGCGGTGCGGCACGGTGACGACGTCGTACGACGGGTCGATCTGCGACGAGCGGGTCAGGCTGACCACGCGCACGTCGTGCTCGGACGCGAGCTGCTTGGCCATCTGGGTGGCGCGGATCGCGGGACCGGCCATCTTCGCGCCGATCGAGTCGCCCGTGATGATGAGGATGCGGCGACGGGTGCCGACCTCGAGCACGCCGAGGGAGTGCACGATCTTGTCGTAGCCGGCCAGGTAGTTCTCGATCGGGTACGCGGGCTCGTCGCGGTTGCCGAACAGGCGCAGGAGCTCGCGGTCGCTGCGGACACGCGTGGCCTGGATCGCGCGGCGCGACTCGGTCATCGACGGCAGCTGCTCGACGAACTGGTCGACGCCGTAGATGCCGGCCATGCTCGTCTTCGGCACCGGGATGGTGGGGACGCTGTCGTCGCCGGGGTTCCGCAGGTCGAGCTCGGTGGAGTCGAGCTCCCCGCGGCCCACGGCACGGCGGACGGCGAGCGCCAGCGAGCCGGGCAGGGCTGCGGCGAGCTGCTCGTCGCCGAGGTTCTTGTACAGCGTGAAGAGGGCGTTCCGCTCGAGCAGGTAGGTCTCGCGGAAGTCGCCGAACTTGTTCATCGACGCGTGGTGCTTGTGGAACGCGACCGACTTCGGCTGGTACCGGAAGCGCCAGCCGAGCAGGTTGAGCCGCCAGCCGAGGTCGACGTCCTCGTAGAACATGAAGTAGCGGTCGTCGAAGCCGTCGAGCTGCTCGAAGAGCTCGGCGCGGATGAACATCGCGGCGCCGGTGCCGAACAGGACGTCGGTCTCGCTCTCCCAGCGGCCGGTGTCCGGTGACCCGGCGAAGGGCTTGTAGCCCATGCCGTACCAGGTCATCGCGGCCTCGGTGAAGTCGATGTTGACGCCCTCCCAGTCGAGGACCTTCGACGCCACGGCACCGATGTCGGCGCCGGACGCGAACGTGGCCATCGCCTCGCGCACCCACCCGGTGTCGGGACGGGCGTCGTTGTTGAGGAACGCGACGACCTCGCCGGAGGACTTCTCGACGCCGAGGTTGCACCCGCCGGTGAAGCCGAGGTTGGCGGCCGCGTCGATCAGGGTGAAGTCGAGGTCGGAGGCCTGCAGCCGACCGAGGTGCTCCGGACCGGAGCCGTTCTCGACGACGATCACCTCGAGCTTGTCCTGCGGCCAGTCCTGCTTGCGGAGTTCCGCGATGCTCGTCAGGGTGTCGTCCGTGCCCTTGTAGTTCACGAGGATGACGGACACGACTCCCGGCTTGCGCTCTGTCACGCGAGTTCCTCCAGCAGCTGCCGCGCACGGCGCGGATCGGTGGCTCGGCCCACGGGGTGCCGCGAGCCGATGACACCCTACAAGGCGCGCCCCGCCACTCCCCTGTGGCCGTCGCCGATTCGTGCAGAATGGGCCGCGTGACTGCCGCAGTGATCCCGAACACTCCCCTGTCCTCGCCCCTCGCACCGGAGTACGCGGCCATCGCGGCCGGTGCGCACGCCGAGGGGCCGCGCGGCACCGTCCGGTTCGCCGTGTCGACCGCCGACCCGACCGAGGGCAAGGGCGACCTGTTCGTCGCACTCGGGCTCGCACGGGCGCTCCGTGCCGAGGGCTGGGGCGTCGCGATGTGGCCGCTCGAGCGCTGGGGAGAAGCGGTCCCCGCCGACACCGCCGTCGTGGTCAGCATGATCGAGTCGTTCGTCCCCGGGTACGTCCCCGCGGGCACCGCCCTGGTCGCGTGGGTGCGGAACTGGACCGCGAAGTGGGCGGCCCTGCCCTACCTCGGTGAGTTCGACGCGGTGTGGACGTCGTCCGGCATCGCTCGCGACGCCGTCGCCGCGCAGTACGACGGTCCGGTCGAGGTCGTCCCGATCGGTGTCGACCTGGACCTGTTCACCGACGAGCGACCGCACGAGGCCGGCACGATCGCGCCCGCCACGGCGTCCGAGCGCACGGACCGTGCCGTCACGACCGTCAACTTCTGGGGCGTGCGCCGCCGCGTGCAGGACGTGCTCGCCGAGGTCGCCCCGGCCGAGCCGGTCGTGTGGTTCGCCGCGAACGTCGACCACGTCGAGGCCACGGCCGGCGTCGAGCTCCGCCCCGCGGTGTCCTACTTCGCACTGCCCGAGGTGTACCGCGCCGCCGGCTTCGTCGTCGACGACGTGATCGCCCCGGCCGCCGAGTACGGCACCCTGAACTCCCGCCTGTACGAGGCACTCGCGTCCGGGGCGCTGCCGGTGACGGACTGCGCGCTCGGCCTGGACGAGCTCGGCCTGTCCGACGTGCCGGTCTTCGACGACGCCGCGTCGCTCGAGCGGGTGCTCGCGATGCCCCGCGCCGAGCGCACGGCCCTGACGGCCCGACTCCGTGCCGTGGTGGTCGAGCGGCACTCGTTCCGTGCGCGCGCCGAGCAGGTCGGCCCGGTCCTGGACGCGGCCGTCGCGGTCGCCTCGGGTCGGTCCGGCGAGCGGAACGCGTTCCTGCGCTGGGCGACCGCGCAGCGCGAGGTCCTGCGGCAGGCCGAGCACGACCGTGACGTCCACCTGTCCGGGGTGCAGGACATCAACCGGCGGCTCGTCGCGTCGGAGCAGCAGGTCGGCGCGTACGACACCGCCCGTCGCCAGGCCGAGGCGGAGCGCGACCAGATCGCGGCGCGGTTCGCGGGCCTCACCCGCTCCCCCGAGTACCGGCTGCTGCACGGCGTGGGCCTGATGGCCCGGCGCGTGCGCCGCTGACGTGGGACCAGCACCGACGTTCAGCGCGCTCACTTCGTGAGCAGGAATGGTCGGGTCCGTCCACCGGACCCGACCATTGCTGCTCACGATCCGCCGCCGTGGGCGCGACCACAGGACGGACGGGAGGCCCGTGGCGGATCCGCCACGGGAGGCCCGTGGCGGATCCGCCACGGGCCTCCCGCCCGTCTCGGCGACCGTCTACTGCACGGTCACCGTCTTCGTCCCGAAGCTCTTGTACGTCCCGCTCGGCAGGTCCTGGTAGTAGACCCGCACGGTGTGCGTGCCGGGCCGCAGGCCGGTGAGCACCCGCGACAGCCCGACGTCCGAACCCCAGTTCGGGTAGTTCTTCTGCACGTCGGTGCGGGTCGCGTTCACCGTGCCGGGGGTGATCGCGACGCCGTCCAGGTGCATCTTGTACTTGACTGGGTCCCACACGTCGGGGTCGATCGCCCACCCCTTGACGGTGATGGTCCCCTTGCCGCCGGTGACGGAGTCGAACGACCCCTTCACCGCGCCGGTGTTGCCGGTCTTGCCCGTCGCGGGCGGGTCGATGACCGTGAAGGACTTCGTGCCGAAGCTCTTGTACGTGCCGCTCGGCAGGTCCTGGAAGTACACGCGGACGGTGTGCGTGCCCGCGCTCAGACCGGTGAGCTGCACGGACAGGCCGACGTCGGAACCCCAGCCCGGGTGGACCGCCTCGACGTCGGTGCGCTTGGCGTTCACCACGCCCGGGTCGATCGCGACGCCGTCCAGGTGCATCTTGTACTTGACCGGGTCCCACACGTCGGGGTCGATCGCCCAGCCCTTGACCGTCGCGCTGTAGACGCCGCCGGTCACCGACTCGTACGAGCCCGTCACCGCGCCGGTCTTGCCGGTCTTGCCGGTGGTGCCGGACGACGGGGCGGTGGCCGACGTCACCTTCACGGTCTTCGTGCCGAAGCTCTTGTAGGTGCCGCTCGGCAGGTCCTGGAAGTAGACCCGCACGGTGTGGTTGCCGGCGCTCAGCCCGGTCAGGCGGAGTGCCAGGCCGACGTCGGAACCCCAGGACGGGTGCTTCGCCTCGACGTCGGTGCGGGTGGCGTTCGCGGTGCCGCTGTTCGTGCTGACGCCGTCGACGTGGACCTTGTACTTGACGGGGTCCCAGACGTCCGGGTCGATCGCCCACGCGCGCACCGTGGCCGTGCCGGCGCCGCCGGTGACGGAGTCGTACGTCCCGCGGAGTGCTCCGGTCTTGCCGGTCTTGCCGGTGGTGGGGGCGCTGACTGTGACGGACTTCGACGCGACCTTGACGTAGTCGGTGCCGGGCTTGTCCTGCGTGTACAGCGCCACGGTGCGGGTGCCCGGCGTGATGCCGCCGATCGTCTTCGAGAACCCGAGGGTGCTGCCGACGCCCTTGTAGACCTTGGCGACGTCGGTGCGGGTGCGGTCGGTGGTGCCGGTCGCCTTGCTGACGCCGTCGACCAGGATCTTCCACGGAGCGGGCTTCGCCGAGTCGGGGTCGAGGGCCCAGCCGGTCGCGGTGATCGTGCCGGCGCTGCCGGTGACGGTGTCGAGTGCACCCTTCGGGGCTGCGCTCACGACGGTGCGGGTGTAGCAGCCGAGCAGCGTGTTGCTGCCCTTGCCCTGGTTGATGGCGTAGGTGCACACCGAGTGCTTGCCGACGCTCAGCCCGGTCAGCTCGGTCGAGAACCCGTGCTTGAGGTTGTTCGCGCCGAGGGTGGCGGACAGGTCGGGCCGGTTCACGTTCGCGGTGACGGTCTTCGCCCCGGCGCCGTCGACGTAGAACGCGACGCGGAGCGCGCTCGTGGTGTCCGGGTCGACGGCCCAGCCGCTGACCGTGATCGACGAGGTCGAGCTCGGCGTGACCGCGTCGACGTTGCCGTACGGGTTGCCGCCGCCGGTCGCCGAGCCGAACCAGTCGGTGTACATGCGCCAGAAGTTGCGGTTGCCGTACGCCGAGCAGCCGTCGCCGGTGCCGTAGAGGTTCGACATCGCGGCGGTGTTCGGGGTGTACGGGGTGTAGATGTACAGCCCCGCGGTCGCCTGGTTCTGGATGTAGACGGACTTGCGACCGCAGGCCGCGTTCGGGTTGAGGAGGATCGAGTTGGTCCGACCCGCCTGGTACGCCCACGAGGTCGGCGACGACTGGTAGCGCTTGAACTGGAGCGCGGCGGCGTAGACCTGCTGACCGAAGCCGAAGTACGCCGGGTCGCACGGGGCGGTGTCCGGGCACGCGAAGCCGGTGGCGTGCAGGTACATGTAGGACGTCGGCGAGGACGTCGTGACGATGCCCTGCTCCTTCTGCAGGAGCACGAGGAGCACCTTCTGGCTGATGCCGCACGCGGCGCCGACCTGGGCGATCATCGTCGCGGCGGACTTGGTGCCGCCGGCGATGGCGCTGCACCGGCCGGAGACGGCGCCGATCGCGCTCATCTTCTGCGAGAAGTCCTTCAGGCAGGCAGGTCCGCTCGACGACTTCCGGCAGTTCGGGGCGACGCTCGTCAGGAACGACTGCACGGACGCGGCGTTCATCGCCGAGCCGTTGTAGAAGTTGGCGTCGCTGATGATGTTGCCCGGGTCGAAGTCGCCGGCGACGGCGGCCGAGGCGGACTCGGTCGTGGTCTGCTCGGACAGGATCGTGCCGAAGGTCAGCCCGCTGACGGCGACGGCGAGTGCCGCGACGATCGCGAGGGAGGTCCGGAAGGGTCGGCGACGGCGCCCGTCCGACTCGGTCTGGATGGAACGCATCACGGCACCTCCGCCGGCATCGGGTCGGACGTCGTCGACGCGGAGCCGACGGCGTAGGTCAGGGTGACGGACCAGGTGCCGCTGGGGACCTGGGCCGCGGGGAACGCGACCTGCGCGCAGTTGACCGAGGAGGCACTCGCCTGCGCCGCGCTCGTGGCGGTGCGCGTGACGCTCCCCTTCTTCGCGGTGAACGTGCAGGTCCCGCTGGTGTCGGTGGTGCCGGAGACGAGTCCGCCGGCCTGCAGCGTCTTCGAGGCCGTGTCCCAGCCGCTGTAGGTGACGACGGCGGTCGCCGGGAAGTCCGACGGGTCGGTGTCCGGCTCGTTGGTCGAGCCGGTCCCCGGGAAGGCACCGGGGGTGTCGTCGTCCGAGGCGGTGGGGTCGTCTGTGGCCTCGGACGCGGGCGACGACGCGGTGCCGGTGGGCTCCGTGGTCGCCGAGTCGTCGGCGGTCGGGGTCGGACTCGCGGTGCGGGTCGCTGACGCGGACGGCGACGGGGTGGCGTCGTCGCCACCACCGGAACAACCGGCCAAGAGAACACTGAGGGCACCGACCACCGCGAACGCAGCGATCGGCCTGGATGCGAGGAGCATGCTGACGGGCCGTCCTGTGGATGTTGACAAGGGTCCGGGTTGCGACAACGGTAACCCCAAAGTGAAGGTTGAGGGTTGGATCGGTCCGGAATCACCCCCGCTCGGGGTGCACGACGGCCGTCGCCCATCCCTGCCGCGCGGGCCCGGTGAGTATGCTGTTCCGGTCCTGCCCCCACGAACGAAGAGACGTATGGTCGATCAAGCCCGCATGGCGGCGCTCGCGAAGGAACCCCTCGTCGTGATCGGCGCTCCGACGAGCGCCTTCCGCGGAACCTGGCGAGAGCTGCGCGACGTCTTCCGGCAGCGCGAGATGCTCGGGATGCTCATCCGACGCGACCTGAAGGCGCGGTACAAGGACTCGGCGCTCGGGTTCGTGTGGACGCTGGTGCGCCCGCTGACCCAGCTGCTCATCTACTACTTCGTCATCGGCAAGGTCCTCGGCGCCGCCAACGGCATCGACAACTTCGCGATCTACGTCTTCACCGGCCTGACCGCCTACACGCTCTTCAGCGAGATCGTCGCCGGGTCGACCGGCTCGATCGTCGGCAACTCCGGGCTGATCAAGAAGGTCTACGTCCCGCGCGAGGTCTTCCCGCTCGCCAGCGTCGGCGCGGCCCTGGTCAACTTCACCATCCAGTTCGCGATCCTGCTCGCCGCGACCGTGGTCATCGGCGTCTTCCCGTTCCACGAGGGGCTCGTCTACCTGATCCCGTCGCTTGCGGTGATCCTCGTCTACGGCGCGGCCATCGGCCTGGTGCTCTCGGCCCTCAACGTGTACCTGCGCGACGTGCAGTTCGTCATCGACGTCGGCCTGATGGTCCTCCTCTGGGCCTCGCCGATCGTGTACTCGTACTCGCGGGTGGTCGCCACCGTGAACACCGACTGGCTCATCACCGCCTACACGAACAACCCCCTGACGCTGGCCGTGCTCGGCATGCAGAACGCGATCTGGCTGCACGACCCGGCCGACGTCACGTACCCGGACCACCTGATGCTGCGCCTCGGCATCGCGTTCGTCATCGGTGTCCTCTGCCTCCTCGGCGCGCAGCGGGTGTTCTCCCGTCTGCAGGGCAACTTCGCGCAGGAGCTGTAGACCATGGCCATCAGCACCCCCGTCGCCCCGACGCCCACCGAGGGCACCGCCGAGCGCCCGGACGTCATCGTCATCGACCACGTCCGCAAGCGCTTCACGGTCCGCAAGGACAACACCCTGCGCGAGCGCATCGTCACGCTCGGTCGCGCCGGCCGCAAGCACCGCCAGGACTTCTGGGCCCTCGACGACGTCACCGTGTCGATCCAGGCCGGCTCCACGGTCGGCCTCATCGGCCAGAACGGCTCCGGCAAGTCGACCCTGCTCAAGGCCATCGGCGGCATCATCCAGCCGACCTCCGGCACGGTGGCCCGCCGCGGTCGCCTCGCTGCCCTGCTCGAGCTCGGCGCCGGCTTCCACCCCGACCTGTCCGGGCGCGAGAACGTCTACCTCAACGCGTCGTTGCTCGGGCTGAGCCGCAAGCAGACCGACGAGAAGTTCGACGACATCCTGGCGTTCTCGGGGATCGGCGACTTCATCGACACCCAGGTGAAGTTCTACTCATCCGGCATGTACGTGCGACTCGCCTTCGCCGTGGCCGTGCACACCGACCCCGACGTCTTGCTCGTCGACGAGGTGCTGGCCGTCGGCGACGAGGCGTTCCAGCGCAAGTGCCTCGACCGCATCCGCACCTTCCAAGAGGCGGGCAAGACGATCATCATCGTCACGCACTCGCTCAGCCAGGTGCAGGAGATGTGCGACCGGGTGGTGCTGCTCAACAAGGGCAAGGTGCTGCACGACGGCGATCCCGTCCAGGCCGTGAGCATGTTCCGCGAGGTCCTCGAGGAACGCCGCCAGGGCGAGCTCAGCACCGACGTCGCCGTCGGCCGCGGCAAGGTCCTCGGCGCGAGCGTGCACGTCGACGGCAAGGAGCCCCGCGCCGAGGTCATGCCCGGCGACGACCTCGTCGTGGACATGGAGTTCGAGCACCTGGACGGCATCGCCGACTGGGAGGCCGCGGTGCAGATCAACAACGCCGGCGGCCAGGTCGTGTACGGCACCACCACCGGCATCATGGGCCTCGAACTGCAGCCGCTGCACGGTCGCCGGAAGCTCCGCCTGCGGATCGCCGACACCGCGTTCGGCACCGGCAAGTACTTCATCAACGTGTCGATGATGGACTCCGCCGGCCGCCACCTGCACGACATGCCGGAGTGCGACTCGTTCGAGGTGCCCGGGTTCGAGAACGCCGTGGGCACGGTCTACGCGCAGCCCTCGATCGAGGAGCTGGACTGAGCCCGACCGACGACGGCACCGACGTCCGGACCCCGGGCGTCCCGCGCACCGCGGTCGTCGTCGTCAACTGGGAACGCGCCGACCTGACGACCGCGGCCGTCCGCGCCGTGCTCGCCGAGGGCGCGGCCGACCAGGTGGTGGTCGTCGACAACGGCTCGTCGGACGACTCCGTCGCCGTCCTCCGCCGCGACCTGCCCGACGTCGACGTGGTCGCGCGGGAGCACAACGGTGGGTTCGCGGCCGGCGCGAACACCGGCATCCGGCACGCGGACGCCGACGTCGTCGTGCTGCTCAACAACGACGCGGTCCCCGCGCCGGGCTTCGTCGCGGCGCTCCGCGACCACCTGGCGCAGGCGCGGCCCGAGGTCGCGGCCGTGACGGGCCGCATCGTGCTCGCCGGACGCTGGACGGGCCTCCCGGTCGGCGCGACACCAGCACCCGGCCAGCGCGTGCTGCAGGGCCACGACGGCCGTCTGTGGACGCCGTCGCCCGACGGCGAGGTGCGCCTCAACTCGACCGGCGTGCGCATCGACCGCGACGGCAACGGCATGGACCGCGACTGGTTCGCGCCCGTCGACCGCGTCGCGGACGTCGACGTCTTCGGGTTCTCCGGTGGGGCCTCCGCCCTGCGGCGGAGCGCGCTGGACGACGTCGGCCTGCTCGACGAGTCGCTCTTCATGTACTACGAGGACACCGAGCTCGCGTGGCGACTCCGCCGACGCGGCTGGCGCGTGGAACACGCGGCCGACGCGGTCGTCGAGCACGACCACTCGGCGTCGTCCGGGGTGCAGAGCGACCTGTTCCTCTTCCGCAACGCGCGGAACCGGATGGTCGTCGCGCTCTGGCACGCGCCGTGGGGCACCGTCCTGCGGGCGAGCGCCCGGACCCTCTTCCGCGGCCTGCGCGGACTGCTCACTGCTCCCACCCGACGGGAGGCCCGGCTCGTCCTGGCAGCGTTCGCGGACGTCGTCGGGGCGCTCCCGTCGCACCTCGCGCGGCGGCTCCGCGAGTCGCGGCGCGCGTCCGTCCCGCGCCGCAGCGTGGACCCGGGCGCATGAGCGCGGAGGGCTATCCTGGTCACTCCCCCGCCGACGGACCCGACCGTGGCGCCCCCGTTCGGAAGGACCCTCGCGTGCCGCAGCTCACCGTCCTCGTCGACGGGACCGCGGTACCGCGTGCACTCGGCGGTGTGGGCCGCTACGTCGAGGGGGTCGTGTCGCACCTGACCGACCCGGCGCTCGACGTCCACCTGGTGGTCCGACCCGTGCACGCTCCGCACTTCGCCGCCGTCGCGCCGCACGCGACCGTGCACACCGCGCCGGGCTGGACCGACTCGGTGCCGCTCCGGTTCCTGTGGGAGCAGACCGGGCTGCCGGCACTCGGCCGACGACTCGGCGCGCAGGTGCTGCACTCCCCGCACTACACGTTCCCGTTCGCCTGGCGCGGCGGATCCGTCGTCACCCTGCACGACGCCACGTTCTTCTCGAACCCCGAGTGGCACTCCCGCCTGAAGCGCACGTTCTTCACCTGGTGGAGCCGTCGGTCCCTGCGCTCCCGCCCGGTCGTCATCGTGCCGAGCGCGGCCACCGCGACCGAGGCCGCACGGGTCGTGACCGGCATCCGCGCCGACGTCCGGGTCGCACCGCTCGGCGTCGACCGTGCCGTGTTCCACGAGCCGTCCACCGCCGAGGTCGAGGACGCCCGGATCGCCGCGACGCTGCCCGAGGGTGCGCCGTGGATCGCGTTCCTCGGCACGATCGAACCGCGGAAGAACGTCACCGCGCTGCTCGACGCCTACGCCGCGGTGCGTTCCGCGCGAGCGGACGCCGGCTCGGACGGTGGCTCGGCTGGTGGCTCCGACGTCCCGTGGCTGGTGCTCTCCGGGGCCCGCGGGTGGGACGAGTCCGCGATCGCCCGGCTCGACGCGCTGCAGCCGGACGACCACGTGATCGAGGCCGGCTACCTACCCCTCGAGGACCTGGCGGGCTACCTCGGCGGCGCGGAGTTCGTCGTCTACCCGTCGCTCGGCGAGGGCTTCGGGCTGCCGGTGGTCGAGGCGATGGCCTCCGGCGCCTGCGTCCTGACCACCCGGCGGCTGTCGCTGCCCGAGGTCGGCGGTGACGCAGCGGTGTACACCGAGCCGTCCGCCTCCGCACTGGCGTCCGCGATGACGCGGCTGCTCGACGACCCGTCGCTCGTCGCGTCGCACCGGGCGGCCGCGCTGGCCCGGGCCGCCTCGTTCACGTGGGAGGCCACGGCAGCCGTGCACGTCGAGGCCTACTCGGCCGTGGCCCGGGACGCTCGGGCCGGGGGTACCCGGTGATCCGCGTCGCCGTGCTGACGGTCACCTACAACACCGGCGAGACCATCCGGCCGTTCCTGGCGAGCGTCGCGGCGGCGTCCTCGGAGCAGGTCGCCGTCGTGATCGCCGACAACGGGTCCGCCGACATCGACGCACTGCGGGCGATCGGTGAGTCCTACGGTGCCGTCGTGGTGTCATCCGGGGGCAACCGTGGCTACGGCGGGGGCATCGACGCCGCACTGAGCGCCCTCGACGACGTCCTGCCCGACGTCCGGCCCGAGTTCCTGCTCGTCACGAACCCCGACGTCGTGCTCGCACCCGGCTCGATCGACGAACTCGTGCGCGCCGCCGACCGGCTGCCGTCCGGCGGGTCGTTCGGGCCGCGGATCCTCGACGAGCAGGGCGAGACGTACCCGTCCGCGCGCCAGCTGCCGTCGCTCCGGACCGGGCTCGGCCACGCGGCGTTCTCGCGGTTCTGGCCCGCCAACCCGTGGAGCCAGCGGTACTGGTCCACCACGCAGGTCGTCGAGCGCGAGGCCGGCTGGCTGTCCGGCGCGTGCTTCCTCATCCGGACGTCGGTGTTCCGCGAGCTCGGCGGGTTCGACGAGTCGTACTTCATGTACTTCGAGGACGTCGACCTGGGCCAGCGTGTCGGTCGCTCCGGTCGCGCGAACGTGTACGTGCCGACGGCCGTGGTCACCCACACCGGGGCGCACTCGACGTCGTCCAACCGGCGCCGGATGGAGATCGAGCACCACCGCAGCGCGTACCGGTTCCTGTCGCGGAAGTACCGGGCGTGGTGGCTCTGGCCGCTGCGGGTCGCCCTGCACGCGGGCCTCTCCGCCCGCGCCCGCTGGGTCACACGCAAGTAGCCCGGTCGGGGGCCTGCAGGGCCGTGCGCGACCCCACTAGGCTCAGCGTCGTGCACCGCGACCCGGAACCCTGGCTCGGCTGCGGCCCGATCGACGCCGCCCGCCGCTACTGGACGGGGGCGTTCACGTTCCGCCGTGCCCGTGCGAGCCGGGCCGAGTTCTGGTGGGCACGCGCCGTCGACGTGCTCGTGGTCTGGCTCGTCGTGACGTTCGTGCCGATGGCCACCGGGATCCCGGACGCCGACGACTCGATGTCGACCTTCCAGAACACCCCGGGGTTCCTCGGGATCGGGCAGTCCGTCCTGAGCCTCAACGGCAGCCCCGACGGCTGGCACGTCGTCGCCCAGGGGCCGCCGTCGCAGTGGGTGCTGTTCGTGTGGTGCGTGCTGACGGCCATCCCGAACCTGGCACTCGGCGCGCGACGACTCCGTGACATCGGGTCGCCGGCGTGGATCGCGCTGTTCGGCGGCTTCCCGATCCTGGACCTGTTCCTGCTGCTCGGTGCCCTGCGCCGCAGTTGGCGCCCGACGCTCCCGTCGGACCCGGACCCGTCCGGCGCCGAACTCCCCGTCGCCCACCGCGCCGCCTGACCCGGTTCAGAGCCTCTCCGCACAACCAAAGCGCGTTCGCGCCGTGGCATGCCGCGGTTCGGATGCACTTTGGTTGTGCGCCGGGCAGTGCGGGCGGCGGGACCGGCAAGCGGAGGCGGAGCGGGGATCAGGAGCGGAGGCGGGCGCGTTCGGTTCGGGCCGCCTCGAGCAGCACGGCGGCTCGGGCGTCGAAGGAGTGCTCCGCGGCGATGCGCGACGCCACCGCCGCCCGCTCGGCAGCGGTTGGCCAGGCGTACGACGGGTCGAGGAGCGCGGCGAGCTCGTCACGGGAACGCGCGACCGCGAGCGTCGGGACGTCGAGCACCTCGGTCAGCCCGGCGACCTCGTCGGTGACGACGACTCCCCCGGACGCCAGCACGTCGAACACCCGGTTCGACACGAAGCCACCGGCCGCCATGTCCGCCCAGTGGTCGTTGAGCACCACGCGCGCCGAGGCGTAGGCCGTGGCGACCTCGGCCCGGCTCAGCGACGGTTCGCCGAGCGCTGCGTCGGGGACCACGCCCTGCCACCCCGGGCCGTGCACGCGCAGGTCGGCTCCGAGCGCCACGGCATCGGCGACCACCGGGCGCGCGGCGCCGCGGGTCGAGCCGACGAACACCACCCGGTCGGCATCGGGGCTCGTCGTCGCCCGCGCGCCCGGGTGGAACACCGCGGGGTCGGTCGCCTGCAGCAGCGTGCGGACCGGGACCCCCGACCGCGCTGCTGCCGCAGCAGCCCAGACCGGCCCGGCAGCGAACGCCGCGTCGAACGACCGGAGCTCGGTGTCGGAGACGTCGTCGGGATGACTGATCACCCAGAGGAGGTTCACCGACGCGGGGTTCGGCGGCACCCGGTCGAGGCCGCGGATCACGAGCGTCACGTCGTCCGAGGCATCGTCGTCCCGCACGTGGGCGTCACGGCGGTCGATCCGGACGCGCTGCCCGAGCCGCTCGAGTGCCCCGGCCAGCTCGGCGGCGAAGTGCACGTCGCCCCAGCCGTCACCCTCGGGCGCGGCGGGAGCGGCGATCTTCAGCGACCAGGTGAGCGGGTCGGTGGCGCTGCTGGTCGTCCGGCGGACCGGTGTCACCGGTCGCGCTCCCCACGGCGGCAGCGGCGGCCCGGCCACGACGTCACGTGTCGCTGGCCCACGGTCCCGCCATGCGCTGAACGCGTCGACGGTCGCGGCGTCGACCGTGCGGCCGGCCTCGACCGAGCGGGTCGCCGCACCGACGACGCGCACCGGTCCGCCGTGGACATCGGCGACGGCGCGGGTCCAGGCAGTCAGGGTCATGCGTTCGTCCGGGAGGCACGGTGCCGGCACCAGCGCCGCCCCCGGCATCGAGAGCACTGGTTGGTCCGCCGCGAACACGGCGTCGGCGTCCTCGGCGGCGCCTCCGGGAACGGCGTCGTCGGACCAGGGCAGCGCCCCGGGACGGAGGAGCCGGGCGCCGGAGCGGAGTGCGCCGTCCGGCAGGCGGACCCGTGCCTGTGCCACCGCGTCGGCCGCGGCGAGTGCCCGGAGACCGGCGGCATCGATCGTCACCGAGGTGTCGACGAGCACGAGGACCCGTCCGACCCCGGCGGCGAGGCCGGCGTTGATCGCGGACCCCAGGCCGTCGACCGGCACGGTCCGCACCCACGGCAGGCGACGACCGAACGGATCGCGCGGCGAGGCGTCGGCGACGTAGCTCACGGCGCGGACGTCAGCGCCACGGCCGAAGGCCTCGCGGGCGACGGCGACGAGGCGCGCGACCTCGGCGTGCCGGTCCGACCGGGTCGTGACGAGGACCGTGACGTCCTGGTCCAGGTGCGGCAGGGGGCCGTCGAAGCCGGCCACGCGGACGACGTCAGTCGTCGCTGCGGGCGTGGGACGGGCCTCCCGGTCGGGGTGGTCGGCAGCCGTCGTGTCGCGACGACGGCGACCGAACCACCCAGAACCGGACGCCACGGGCGGTGCTAGGCGCCGAGGAGCCGCTGGAGGTAGACGCCGTAGCCGCCCTTGACGAGCGGTGCGGCGAGCTCGGCGAGCTGCGCGTCGTCGATCCAGCCGTTGCGCCAGGCGATCTCCTCGATGCACCCGATCTTGAAGCCCTGACGGTCCTCGATGACCTTGACGTACTCGGACGCCTGCATCATCGACTCGAACGTGCCGGTGTCGAGCCACGCGGTGCCACGGTCGAGGACCTGGACGCCGAGTTCACCGGCCTCGAGGTAGCGCTCGTTGACCGTCGAGATCTCGAGCTCGCCACGGGCGCTCGGCTCGATCGTCTTCGCGATCTCGATGACCTTGTTGTCGTAGAAGTACAGGCCGGGGACGGCGTAGTTCGACTTCGGCTCGGCCGGCTTCTCCTCGATGGAGACGGCCGTGAAGTCGTCGTCGAACTCCACGACGCCGTAGGCCTTCGGGTCGGCCACGTGGTACGCGAAGATCGTCGCACCGTCGACCTCGGTGTTCTTCCGCAGGTTCGTCCCGAGGCCGGTGCCGTGGAAGATGTTGTCGCCGAGGACGAGTGCGACGCTGTCGTCGCCGATGAAGTCCTCGCCGATGACGAAGGCCTGCGCGAGCCCGTCCGGGGACGGCTGCACGGAGTACTGGATCTCCATGCCGAAGGCGGAGCCGTCGCCGAGCAGGGCCTTGAACTGCTCGTTGTACTCCGGCGTCGTGATGACGAGCACTTCGCGGATGCCGGCCATCATCAGGGTCGACAGGGGGTAGTAGACCATCGGCTTGTCGTAGATCGGCATGAGCTGCTTGCTGATGCCCTTGGTGATCGGCCAGAGGCGCGTGCCGGATCCACCGGCGAGGATGATGCCCTTCATCGGGATCGCTTCCTTACTTCGTTACTTCGTCGTGCGGAGGGACTCGGTGTAGGCCACGCACTCCTCGTGCGTCGGCAGCAGACCGGCGGCGGCGGCCGCTTCGAGCGTCGGGGCGCTCGTGTCCTTCTCGGAGAGCACCGGCTCACCGATGCCGTCCGGCAGTTCGAGCCCGACGGTCGGGTCGAGGATCGTGATCCCCTTCTCACGCTCGGGGTCGTAGTGCGCGCTGACCAGGTAGTTCACCGTGGAGTGGTCCTCGAGCGCGACGATCGCATGGCCGAGGCCCTCGGACAGGTACACGGCCTTGCGGTCGACGTCGTCGATGCGGACCGAGTCCCACTGCCCGAACGTCGGCGAACCGACGCGGATGTCGACGATGTAGTCGATGAAGGCGCCTCGGACGGCGGTGACGTACTTCGCCTGGCTCGGGGCGACGAGGGCGTAGTGGATGCCCCGCGCGACGCCGGCCGACGAGATCGACATGTTCACCTGGCGGAGGTCCAGCGGGTGACCGACCGTCTCTTCGAGGACGTCGGCCCGGTACGCCTCGAGGAATGCTCCTCGTGCGTCGCCGTGCTGGACGGGCGTGAACTCCCACGCGCCGGGGATCTTCAGTTCGCGGATCTGCACCGGGGAATCCTAGCAAGGTGGCGCATCGCATAGGCTGTCCTGGTTCTGTGCCCCGCGCCCCGCGCGCTGCGACTCCCGAAACGAGACCAAGCGAGCCCGTGAAGCTATTCGTCCAGATCCCCTGCCTCAACGAGGAGAACACCCTCGCCAGCGTCATCGACTCGATCCCGCGTGAGATCGACGGCATCGACGAGATCGAGATCCTGGTCATCAACGACGGCAGCACCGACCGCACCGTCGAGGTCGCCAAGGAACACGGCGTCAAGCACTTCGTGCACCACACGACCAACATGGGGCTCGCCCGGTCGTTCCGCGACGGCGTCGACTACGCCCTGCTGCACGGTGCCGACATCGTCGTCAACACCGACGGCGACAACCAGTACCCGCAGGCGCAGATCGCCGAGCTCGTCCAGCCGATCCTGCGCAAGGAAGCCGAGATCGTCATCGGCGACCGGCAGACCCGCACGATCGAGCACTTCTCCGGCTTCAAGAAGCTCATGCAGCGCTTCGGGTCGTGGGTCGCCAGCCGCGCCGCCGGGCTCGACCTGCCCGACGCCGCGAGCGGGTTCCGCGCGTACTCGAAGTACTCGCTGATCCGCCTGAACATCGTCACGCGCTTCAGCTACTGCATGGAGACCATCGTGCAGGCCGGCTACAAGCGCCTGGCGATCGCGTCCGTGCCGATCACGACGAACCCGAAGACCCGCGAGTCCCGGCTGTTCAGCAACATCTTCCAGCACATGTTCGAGTCCGGCTCCGCGATCGCCCGGGTCTACCTGATGTACCGGCCGATGGCGCTCTTCGCCTGGGTCAGCGTGATCCTGGGCGGGCTCGGGCTCTGGCCGCTCGTCCGCTACCTGGTGCTGCTCGCGATGCAGACCCCCGGCAACCACCTGCAGTCGATCATCCTCGGTGTGGTGCTGCTCATCACGGCGCTGCTCTCCATCGTGATCGGCGTCGTCGCCGACCTCACCCGCCTCAACCGCACGCTGGCCGAGGAGCAGCTCGACCTGCAGAAACTGCAGCGGTATGGCGACTGACACGGCCCCGGCCGTGTCGGGCACCGTCGCCCGCCCACGGGTCGACCGTGCCGAGCGCGTCGTCGTCATCGCCCTGACGGTCGCGTTCGCCGCCGTCCTGGCGGTCTGGGCGATCGTGACGACCACCTACAAGGCGCCGGACGAGCCGACGCACGTCGACGCCGTCCTGCACCTGGCGATCGGTGACGCCTGGCCGGAGCCGGGCGCGATGCACTACCTCAACGCCACGCACGACACGCAGATCAGCAACCTGCGACAGCCGGCGTCCGACAACGCGACGTGGGGCGAGCTGCTGCGGGAGTTCCCCGGGGTGCACCCGACGAGCATCGACCAGATGTCGCAGCACCCGCCCACGTACTACGCGCTGGCCGCCGGGGTCCTCCACCTGGTGCACTTCGAGGACCTGCGGTGGGACCACGCCGTGATGGCCCTGCGGCTGTTCGACGCCCTGCTCGTGCTGCCCCTGCCGTTCCTGGCGTGGGCCACGGTGCGTCGGCTGACCCGCTCGCCCCGGGCTGCCGTGGTCGGCGGGGCGGCGATCCTGGCCGTCCCCGAGGTCGCGTCGATCGGTACCTCGGTGACGAACGACGCCCTGATGCTGCCCCTCGCGGGTGCGCTGGTGTACTCCGTCGTCCGGCTGCTGACGGGCGACCAGCGGGTGCGGACCACGGTGTGGATCGGCCTGCTGCTCGGCGCGATGCTGCTGACCAAGGGAACTGCCCTGCCCGCCGTCCCCTTCGTCGGGATCGCGGTGATGGCGGCGGGCTGCACCCGCGCGACCGTCTGGCGGAACGTGCTGCGCACCACCTGGACGCTGGGGATCGCCGGTGTCGTCGGTGGGTGGTGGTGGCTGCGGAACATCCTCGTGTACCACGCGATCCAGCCCGACGGCATGGCCTACGCCCGTCCGTCGATGCCGTTCCCGGACGACACCGCCGCCAGTCCGGAGGTATTCCTGCGCGACTACTGGAACGGCGTGACCCGCACGTTCTGGGGCAGCGTCGGCGGCCTGACGCAGTTCCAGTTCGCCCAGTTCCTGATCGACGGCCTGACCATCGTGTCGATCGCCGGCATCGTCATCTGGGCGTTCCGCCGCGGCCCGTCGCTGCGACCCGCGATCGTCCTGGCGTCGTACCCCGTCATCCTGATCGCCCTGCACATGCAGAGCGGGTGGGGCGGCTACGTGCGGAACACGATCGTCGCCGGCACCCAGGGCCGCTACTACTACCCCACCCTCATCGCCCTGATCGCCCTGAGCGCCCTGGCCTGGCGGCGCGTGACCGTCACCGCGGCCGGCGCCACACGACTGGCCGTCGGCATGTCCGTCGCGGCGACGGCCATCGCCCTCTACGGCGTCGTCTACGCGCTCCGGGCGTTCGGCCGTGACGCCGCGTTCTGGATCGACGAGTTCTCGATCGTCAAGTTCGACCAGTACGGCATGCTCGCTGCCGGCGGGAACTTCACGCTGGCCACCGTGGCAGCGGTCGCGCTGATCGCCACGGCGGTCCTGCTGGTGCGTTTCGTGCGCCGAACGGCGGTGACGGCGTGACCGCCCGCCGCGAGTGGGTCGTGCTCGGTACGATCACCGTCGCGTGGCTGGGCCTGCTGCTCGGCTTCGCGCTGCTCACCCCCGCGTTCGGCGCCCCCGACGAGCCCGCGCACGTCGACGCCGCGTTCCGGCTGGCGCTCGGCCTCGGGTGGCCGCACGGCGGCGAGATGCACTACCTCGCCGCGATCCGGCAGATCGTGGAGCACCCGGTGCCCGCCGTCGACCGCCCCACCGTCGACGCGCTCCTGGCAGCGGTCCCCGGCGACTCCCCCGCGATCGACCCGATGTCGCAGAACCCGCCGACGTACTGGCTCGTCGCCGCGGGCATCCTGCGCCTGATCCGCTTCGGGGCGCACGACTGGGCCACCTCAGTGCTCGTCCTGCGCCTGTTCGACGTCGTGCTCGTGACCGCGCTGCCCGTGCTCGTGTGGGCGACCGTCCGCCGGGTGACGCGGTCGCCACGGACCGCCCTGGTCGCACCGCTGCTGCTCTTCGCGGTGCCGCAGCTCGCGCAGGTCGCCGCCGGCGTGACGTCGTGGGCGCCGATGATCCTGCTCGGCGCCGTGCTCGTGTGGCTGAGCGTGCGGGTGCTCACCGGTGACCGGTCGTGGTGGACCACGGCCGGGTTGGCCGTGGCGGTGACCGGCCTGGCGGCGATCAGCGCACTCGGTCTGCTGGCGGTGCCGTTCGTCGTGCTCGTGTTCGCGTTGGCCCGCGACGAGCGCGGCGAGCGCGGCGACCGCGACCGCGACCGCGACCAGCGCACCGCACGTCCGTGGCGCCGTGCGGCCCTGCACGCCGGCGTGGTCATCGTCGCTGCCGCCGCCGTGTCCGGCTGGTGGTGGGTCCGCACGCTGCTCGTCAGCGGGACCCTGCTGCCGGACGCCCTGCGCGGCGTGACCACGGTGCAGCCGTACCCGTCGGGCGGCGCGAACCCCGGCGCGTTCGCCGGTCGGCAGTGGGACGGCCTGACCGCCTCGTTCTTCGGGGACTTCGGCGCGAACCAGTGGCCGCTGCCGCCCATGGTCGTCGACGCCCTGGCGATCATCGGTCTCGTCGCCCTCGGCTGGTCGTACGCGCGTCGCGGCGCCGGACGCCGGGTGATGACCATCGCCCTGGTCTGGCCGGCGCTCGTCGTCGTCGCGACCCTTGCCTACAACTGGCGGAACTACCTCGGCACGCACCAGGGCAACGGGCTGCAGGGCCGGTTCCTGTTCGTGGCCGTCGTCGCCCTCGTGCTGTCGCAGGCCGTGGCGTGGCGTGCCCTGGTCGTCCGTCCGGAACTGCGCCGCCGGCTCGCCCGGATCGCCGCCGTCGGCTCGTTCGCCATCGCCCTGTACGGCATCGGTATCGCGTACCGCGGCGCGTGGGAGAACGTCCAGTTCCGGGTCACCCCCGGCGGCCTGTCGGCGATGGCCGGTGGCTCGCTCGCCGGGCCGCTCCCGATCGCACTGGCCGGCGCGCTGTTCCTCGCCGCCGCCGTCGCAGCCGCCGCGTTCGTCTGGCGCGCGGCCGCCGTGCCGAGCACCACGACCACCCCCGTCACCGGGCTCCCGCTAGAATCGCCGCCGACCCACGAACCGACCGTCAGGAAAGAGAACTCGTGAAGATCCTCGTCACCGGAGGGGCCGGCTTCATCGGCTCGAACTTCGTCCGCCGCACCCTGGAGGACGCGTACCCCGGCCTCGAGGGCGCCGAGGTCGTCGTCTACGACGCGCTGACCTACTCCGGCAACGAAGCGAACCTCGCACCGGTCGCCGACTCCCCCCGCTACACCTTCGTGCACGGCGACATCCGTGACGCCGCGAAGCTCGACGAGGTCGTCCCGACGGTCGACGCGATCGTGCACTTCGCCGCCGAGTCCCACGTCGACCGGTCGGTCCGTGACTCCGGCATCTTCGTCGAGACGAACGTCGTCGGCACCCAGCGCCTGCTCGACGCTGCGCTCCGCCACGGCACCGAGCGCTTCGTGCACGTCTCCACCGACGAGGTCTACGGCTCCATCAGCGAGGGATCGTGGGACGAGGAACGACCGCTCGAGCCGAACTCCCCGTACTCGGCGTCGAAGGCCGGCAGCGACCTGCTCGCCCGCAGCTACCACCGCACCCACGGGCTGAACCTCTCGATCACGCGCTGCTCGAACAACTACGGGCCGTACCACTTCCCCGAGAAGGTCATCCCGCTCTTCGTCACGAACCTCATCGACGACGTGCACGTCCCGCTGTACGGCGAGGGCAACAACATCCGCGACTGGCTGCACGTCGACGACCACACCCGCGGCATCGCGATGGTCCTGACCCGCGGCCGCGCCGGCGAGATCTACAACATCGGCGGCGGCACCGAGCTCACCAACAAGGAGCTCACGCAGCTGCTCCTCGACGCCACCGGCAAGGACTGGTCGTACGTCGACCGCGTCGCCGACCGCCTCGGGCACGACCTGCGCTACTCGGTCGACATCTCGAAGATCCAGGCCGAGCTCGGCTACGAGCCGCAGGTCCCCTTCGAGCAGGGCCTGGCCGACGTCGTGCAGTGGTACCGCGACAACCGTTCGTGGTGGGAGCCGCTCAAGGAGCGCGCAGCGATCGCATGACCAGGTACCTCATCACCGGCGCCGCCGGCATGCTCGGCCGTGACCTCCAGGCCGCGCTCGCCGGCCGCGACGTCACGGCACTCTCGCGCGCCGAGCTCGACATCACCGACCCGGCCGCGGTGGACGCCGCCGTCGCCGGACACGACGTCGTGATCAACTCCGCCGCGTACACGAAGGTCGACGACGCAGAAGGCCACGAGGACGACGCCTTCGCCGTCAACGCGACCGGCCCGAAGCTCCTGGCCGAGGCCGCGGTCCGCCACGGCGCGAAGCTCGTCACCGTGTCGACGGACTACGTCTTCGACGGCAACGGCACCGCCCCGTACGCCGAGGACGCCCCGACCGACCCGATCAACGCCTACGGCCGCACCAAGGCCGCGGGCGAGGCGTTCGTGCGCGAGATCGCCCCGGACACGTCGTACGTCGTCCGCACCGCCTGGATCTACGGCGCGCACGGACCGAACTTCGCCGCGACGATGCTCCGGCTGGCCGGCTCGCACGACACCGTGAGCGTCGTCACCGACCAGGTCGGTCAGCCGACGTGGACCGGCGACCTCGCCGCGCGGATCGTCGAGCTCGTCGACGGCGACGCCCCCGCGGGCGTCTACCACGGCACCAACGCCGGGCAGGGGTCGTGGTTCGACTTCACCCGCGCCATCTACACCGAGCTCGGGCTCGACCCCGAGCGCGTCCTGCCGACCGACAGCGCCGCGTTCGTCCGGCCGGCGCCGCGCCCGGCGTACAGCGTGCTCGGCCACGACGGCTGGTCGCGCGCCGGCCTCGCGCCGATGCGCGACTGGCGCGAGGCGCTGCGCGCTGCGGTGGCCGCAGGAGCGTTGACGAAGTAAGCACGGCAGTCGACCGGGAGGCCCGGATCACGTCCGCCGCGTCGCGAACGTGATCCGGGCCTCCCGTCCAGGTCTCCTGCCGCGGCTTCCAGGGGGCGGCCCACCTGCCCTGGTAGGGTCGGGCAGCCGGGCGCCGGGCCGGTCCTCGGCCCCATCACCACGACGAGGAGAGCAGCACCATGACCACCCTCCACGTCCTCGTCGACCAGGTCGTCGCACCCGTTCCGGGTGGCATCGGGCGGTACGCCGAAGAGCTCGCCCGGCACCTCGTGGCGAACGCGCCGAGCGGCTGCGACGTCGCCGGGGTCGTGTCCGCGGTCAGCTCCGACGAGATGGCCCACCTGCGCACCCTGCTGCCCGGTCTGTCCGACCTGCAGCGTCTTCCGCTGGCCCGTCGTGAACTCTCGCTCGCGTGGCAGGGCGGCTTCGTCGGTGGCATCGCGAAGGGCATGGTGCACGCGCCGAGCGTCCTCGCTCCCCTGGTCAAGCACGACCGGTTCCAGGACCCGGGCCGCCAGACCGTCGTCACCGTGCACGACACCGTGCCGTGGACGAACCCCGAGACCCTGACGCCCCGCGGCGTCCACTTCCACAAGGCGATGGTGAAGCGCGCGTGGAAGCACGCCGACGCCGTCGTCGTGCCCACCCACGCGGTCGCGAGCGCACTGAACGAGATCCACCGGTTCGACGACCGACTGCGCGTCATCGGCGGAGCTCCGAGCGGTCGGCTGCGGCTGCCCGTGGACGCCGACCTGCGCGCCGAGCGTCTCGGCCTGCCGGACCGCTACGTGCTGGCCGTCGGCACGCTCGAACCACGCAAGGCGCTCGGGTCCCTGATCGAGGCGCTCGCGCACCCCGACGCCCCCGCCGACATCCCGCTCGTGATCTCCGGCCCGGACGGCTGGGGTGACGTCGACGTGTACGGCACCGCCGAGCGCGCCGGGCTCGCCCGCGACCGGGTGAAGGTGCTCGGGCGGATCGACGACGCCGACCTCGCCGTGGTCTACGACCGGGCGACGGTGTTCGTGTTCCCGAGCTTCGCCGAGGGCTTCGGCCTGCCCGTGATCGAGGCGATGAGCTTCGGTACCCCGGTCATCCACTCCGACGACCCCGCGGTGGCCGAGGTCGCGTCCGACGCCGGGGTGACCGTCGCCCGGAACCCGCGGGACTCCTACCCGGAGCGGATCGCGCAGGCGGTGTACCAGGTGGTCAACGACCCGTTGCTCGCCGGACAGCTCGCCGTCGCCGGGCCGGACCGTGCCCGGATGTACGACTGGAGCGACTCCGCCGCCGAGACCTGGCAGCTGCACGCCGACCTCTGAGCCGGCGCGGCCGTCACGTCACTTCTCGGAGGTCCACGTCACTTCTTGTACGTGTACGTACTGACCCAGTCGATGTACAGGTGGCCGGTGGCGCCCCAGTTGCCCACCTGGAACATGTACCGGTGCGCGGTCTTCGGCACGTGCTTCGTGATCGTCTTGATCACCTTGCCGTCGAGGCGGTAGCGCACCGACTTCCCCGGGATCCACTCGATCGAGTACGTGTGCCACGAGCGCCACGAGACGCCGGTGCTCAGGCTCGTCGCGTTGACCTCCTGGCCGGGGGTCATCGAGTGGTGGTGCAGCATCGGCTGCTGCTCGAAGTTCGCCTCGGGGTAGTCGATCTCGCCGTCCGACCACTTGTCGGATGACGGCCAGAGCATGAACGCGGCGCCGTTCCCGTCGCCGCCGGTCGCCTTGGCGCGGACGATGAACTTGCCGCCCTTGTGCCCCCATGCACCCGACGGGGTGCCGAAGGTGCCGGCAGCGCCGTGCTTGCCGTCCAGCTTGACGTCCATGTACCCGTTGTGCGAGCTGATCTGGGCGCCCGAGTAGTACATGCCCCCGGTGCCGTCCGGGTAGGGCTGCCACGACTTCGCGTAGGTCTTGGCGAACTTCCCCTTGGCCGCCGCCGCCGTGCTGAAGTTCTCGCGGAAGGTCTGCTTGAAGTTCCCGACGTTGCCGATCGGTGCCGAGCTGGCGGACGCTGCGGTTCCCGTGCCGAGCGGTCCTGCGACGAGTGCGGCACTGAGGAGCACGACGGTGAGTGCGGCCCGCTTGGTTGCACGTTTCTGCATGAGCTGTCACTCCCTGACGTGACGGTTCGCACCCGTTCCCGTGGGTGCCGGGCGGCCGGATCTCGACCACCCGCCGTTCACCGTAGTTGCGAAATGCAGCCCGCGCGCGGGGTTGACAGAACCGATTTATCCCCAGTACGCGGGGGTTGCAGAACGTTCCGTCTACGTCGAAGAAGTGCTGATCAGCGCCGTGTTGCGTCCCCCGTTCTGGGGCTGCCGGCGGCTCGTGGGCTCCGGCAGGCGGTGGTGTTCAGACCCGCGTGCGACGGCGGCGGGACGACACGACGGCGGTGACGACCGCGGCGAGGACAGCGACGATCGCGACCACCGCTGCGACCTCGGCCACGTGCGACGCCAGGAGCCACGAGTCGAACTGTGACTTCGTCGCGACGACGTGCTCGTCCGTGTCTCGGATCCACCAGGACACCGGGTTCATCGGGCCCGCACCGCGTGCGGCGACGGCGCACACCACGGCTGCGACGACCGCGACACCGACCAGGACGAGGGCGGCGGTGTGGCGACGGAGACGAGCGGGCATGGCGGTACCGTAGCGCGCATGACCCGATCCGAGGAATGCGGCCGACCGATCACCGGCGAGGTCGTCCGGACAGCGACGCGGACGCTCGACCGTGCCTGCGCCGACCGGACGAACGCGATCGCGTACGGCGTCCTGAACGGCGGGAACCCGTTCGACGGTCCCGGGGCCACCCGCGCGGAACGCTCGAGGGAGTCGCGCAGGCGCGCGGAACGCTAGAGGGAGTCGCGCAGGCGCGCGGCCTTCTCCTCGACCAGTCGCTCGAGGCCGTCGGCGTACTCGGTCAGACGAGCCGCGACCGCGGGCTCCGAGGTGCCGATGATCCGCGCAGCGAGGAGTCCGGCGTTCGCGGCACCGTTGATCGCCATCGTCGCCACCGGGATGCCGGCCGGCATCTGCACGATCGACAGCAGCGAGTCGAGGCCGTCGAGGCGTGCGAGCTGCACCGGGACACCGATGACGGGCAGCGTCGTCATCGAGGCCACCATGCCCGGCAGGTGCGCGGCGCCACCGGCACCGGCGATCACGACGCGGATGCCACGCTCGGCGGCGCCGCGGGCGAACCGGGTCATCTTGTCGGGCGTGCGGTGCGCCGACACGACGTCCGCCTCGAACGGGATGCCGAGCTCGGCCAGGATGTCGGCCGCAGCGCGCATCGTCGGCCAGTCGGAGTCCGACCCCATGATGATCGAGACGAGCGGCTGGACGGGTGCGTCGGTGTCGGTCACGCGACGAGCCTAGCCGAGCAGCACGCGGCGCCAGGCGTCGTCGTCACGGCCGATCGTGCGCTCCCCCGCGACCCACCGGACCGCCCGTTCGTCGGCCGTCCCGCGCTCGACAGCGGCGCGCACCGCACCACGCCAGGCCCCGACGTCGTCCGGTACCGCGACGGCCCCGTGGACCCGTGCCACGGCGTAGGAGGGCCGGTCCGAGACCACTGCGGGCAGACCGAGTGCGGTGTACTCGAGGAACTTCAGGTCGCTCTTCGCGCGGTTGAACTCCTCGTCACGAAGGGGCGCGACACCGGCACGCCAGCGCTCCCGGTGCGCCACGAGCCAGCGGGAGAACGCCGGGTAGTGGCCGTCCGGCACCTCGACGCGGCGGAACCAGTCGGCGCCGCCCTCGTCGGTCACACCGATGACCTCGAGCCGGATCGGCGTGCCGTCGGTGGTCGTCAGGTCGGTGAAGACGTCGCGCAGGAGTTCGAGGTCGGCGGCGTGGGTGAGCGTGCCCATGTAGAGCACCCGGTGCTCTGCTCCGGGGCGATCGTCGTCGTCCTCCGTCGCGCCGGCGGTCCACAGCCCAGGGTCGAGGGCGTTCGGCACGACCGTGACGTCGCGGGCGACCGGGCGCACGACCTCGGCCAGCTCCGGTGTGCTCACGACGACCGTGTCGGCACCGCGGACCAGTGCGTCGATCGAGGCGAGGCGGTCCGGGTCGTACTCGGCGCGGGCGAGGCGCTGGCGGCCGGACTCGGTGAAGAAGTCGTCGTCGACCTCGCCGACGACGCGGACGCCGCGGGCCGCAGCCGCCGCGAGGAAGGGCTGCACGGCGTCGCGCGGCAGGATGTCGCGCTGCACCAGGACGGCGGCGTACGACGTCGTGTCGGTCCCGTCGACGAACGCGACGGGGTCGACTTGACGGACCTCGGCCGTGCCGCTGGCCGCCAGGTGCTCGCTGCGCCGGACGACGCGCACGTGGGCGGATGCGGGGTGGGCGCCGTCACCGCCCGCGACGACGTAGCCGAGGACCGGCAGCGGAGCGGGCACGGGGGGCGTCCCGGCGACGACCCGGCGGAGTCGACGAGCGGCCCGGCGGACGAGATCACGCGGCATGTGCCCATCCTCTCGCACCGGGCGACCGGGCTCACACGCAGCACCGCACCTCGCACGGTGCGGGGTTGCCGGCGGAACGGCCCCGAGCGGTCAGCGCCGCGCCACCGTCACCGTCCGGCAGGGGCTCGACTTCCGGTCCTTCCCGGTGCCGGTGTTCCGCGCGACCGCGCAGACGGTCCGCTTGCCGGCATTGAGCGCGACGGTGCCGGCGAAGCCGTGCTTCGTGCCAGAGCCCCACGTCCGGTCGACGTCGGCGCGCACGCGTCCCGCCGACAACGACGTCACCCGCTTACCGTCGACCGTGATCGCGACCGTGCTGGCGGAGGACACGGCGTCACCGTCGAAGGCCCAGCCACGGACGCTGATGCCGCCCTTCTTCCCCGTCACCGACTCGAGCGCGACGTAGGGGTCGTGCCGGTAGGCGCGGACGGTGGCGCACCCGAGCGTGGTGTCCGACCCGGCGCCGATGTTCACCGCGGTCACACAGACCCGGCGCGCGCCGGCGGCAGTCGGGACGACGGCCTCGAAGCCGTGGGTCGCCCCGACGCCCGCGGCGGCGTCGACGTCGGCGCGGCGGAGTCCGGCGGTCACGGCTCCCGCGGCGACGCCGTCGACGGTGGCACGGACCCGGACGGGCTGCGTGGGGTCGTCCTCGTCGAAGGCCCAGCCCCGGACCCGGACGCCGCCACCGGTGCCGGCGACGACCTCGAGCGAACCCTGCGGCGCGAGGTCGGCCGCGGGGACCCCGAGCCGGGCGTTCGCGACGAGGGCCTGGGCGTAGGAGGACCACCACTTGCCCGCGGCGGGGGCGCCGCTGCAGGTGCCGTCGCTCGCGCCCGGGGTCTTCACCCACAGCAGGGCGTCGAGCGCGGTGCCGTCGGTGGCGACCCGGGGCGAGGTGCCGAGTCCGGCGCCAGGACCGTTGCACCAGGTCCCCCGCCAGCCCTGCCCGTTCCGCGAGGTGTCGATCACGTAGTGCGATCCCCCGGTAGCACCGGAGACCTTCTGCGCGTAGGCCTGTTCCTGCGCGGTCGGGTAGTAGTTCGCGACGTTCGTGAAGAACCCGCGGGCCTGCTGCACGCCGGCACTGTTCAGCCGTGCGGCCATCGTCGCGGGCGGCACCCAGTTCGAGTTGCCGGCGTCGAGGTAGGCGGGCACCCCGGCGGCGGTGAGCCCGGCGACGGTGCGGGACAGGATCCGGTAGCGCTGGTCGTCGAGCGTGGTGCTGCACTTCGCGTTGCTGAGCATCGCGAGGGAGTCCGGCTCGACGATCACGGCGGCGCGGTGTCCGGCGAGCGCCGCGGTGACCTGGTCGACCCAGGCGTCGTAGGAGGCCTCGGAGAACCCTCCGGCGGAGTACCCGCCGCAGTCCCGGTCCGGGATCGCGTACAGCACGAACACCGGGGTGGTGCCGGACTGCTCGGCCCCCGAGACCGCCGTGCTGATCGTCTTGGTCAGCTGGGTCCCCTGCGTCCACTCGCCGAGCCACGTCGCGACGGAGTACCGGGCGATGGTCGACGCCGCGGCGGCACCAGCGGGGTCCGAGGCGGCGAGCGCGGTGGCCGCCTTCGCTGCCTCGCTCGTGGGCGACCGGTACGGACCGGCACCGTACAGCGACGCAGCCGATGCGGAGCGGATGGTCGTCGCGGACGTCGCGGCGGTGGCGCTCGACCCGAACGCGACGGGCAGCAGCCCGCCGACGAGGGCGGTGAGTGCGACGGCGGCGCTGCAGACGACGACACGGCGCGGACGGCGGCGCATGGACACTCCCCTGGACGATCGGACCCCTGACCCGTCCATGGCACCATGCGCCCGCAGTGGCGGCCAGCCGCCAGTGCGGGTGGCACCCGAGCGGGTGTCGGCAACAGTGCCGACACTCGATCGTCAGTCGTCGAAGTGCGCCGCGGCCGCGCGTGCCCGGTAGACGACGTCGTCGACGTCCTCACCGATCACGGTGACGTGCCCGATCTTCCGGCCCGGCCGGGGGGCCTTGCCGTAGAAGTGGTACTTCGCCTCGGGGAACGCCTCGAGCGCGGCCGGGTACCGGGCGGCGAGGTCGCCGTCGGCCGGTCCGCCGAGCACGTTGATCATCACGGCGGCCGGGGCGAACGACCCGGTGGCACCGAGCGGCAGGTCGAGGACGGCACGCAGGTGCTGCTCGAACTGGCTCGTCGTCGCACCGTCGATCGTCCAGTGACCGGTGTTGTGCGGTCGCATCGCGAGTTCGTTGATGAGGATGCGCTCGTCGGCGGTCTGGAACAGTTCGACGGCCAGGACCCCGGTGACCCCGAGCTCCTCGGCGATCCGGACCGCGATCGATTCCGTCACGTCGGCGATGCGTCCGGCGCTGTCGGGCGCGGGGGCGATGACCTCGGCGCAGACCCCGTCGCGCTGCACGGTCTCGACCAGCGGCCACGCGACGACCTGGCCGGAGGGGCGGCGGGCCACGGACTGCGCGAGTTCGCGGGTGAACGGGACGAGCTCCTCGGCGAGCAGGGCCTGCCCGCCGCCGGCCTCGGCGACGGCGATGAACCAGTCGTCGACGTCCGACGGGTCGGACACGACCCGGACGCCCTTGCCGTCGTAGCCACCGCGGGGCGTCTTCACGACCGCGCGGCCGCCGTGCTCGTCGAGGAAGGCCCGGAGCTCGTCGGGGTCGTGCACCGCGGCCCAGTCCGGCACCGGCAGGCCGAGCTCGGAGAGCTTCGTGCGCATCGTGATCTTGTCCTGGGCGACGGCCAGCGGACCGGGTCCGGGGCGGACGGCCACGCCGGCGTCGACCAGGGCGCGCAGGACGTCCTGGGGCACGTGCTCGTGGTCGAACGTCACCACGTCGACGTTGCGGGCGAACGCCAGCACCGTCGCGGCGTCGTGGTAGTCGCCCTCGGCCGTGGCGGCGATGGCGGCCGACATGCCCGGCCCCTCGGCGAGGACCCGGATGTCGATCCCCAGCTCGACGGCCGCCGGCACCATCATCCGTGCCAGCTGTCCCCCACCGATGACCCCGACGCGCAACGCCATGCTGTGTGATCCTTCCGGCGTTCGCACCATCGAGGGTGAACGCGTTGTCTACAATCGCTGTTCGGGTCGCGTTGTGCACGGCCCGCGACAACTCTACGGATCCTGGAGGGCACGTGCGGCGCCTCATTGCCCAACTGGCACGCTTCGGCGTGGTCGGTGCCGTCGGCTTCGTCGTGGACACCACGGTGTTCAACGTGCTGCGCATCACCGTCCTGAACCCCGACGAGGTGCACTCCGGGCCGTTCTGGGCGAAGGTGATCTCCACCGTCATCGCCATCTTCGTCAACTGGATGGGCAACCGGTACTGGACGTTCCGCGAGCAGCGCCGTGCCGTCGCCACCCGCGAGGGCATCGAGTTCGTCGTCGTCTCGCTCGGCGGCATGGTCATCGCGCTCGCGTGCCTCGGGGTGTCCCACTACGTGATGGGACTGACCTCGGTCTTCGCCGACAACGTCGCGAACATCGTCGGCCTGGTGCTCGGCACGGTGTTCCGCTTCTGGCTCTACAAGGTGTGGGTGTACCACCCCGAGCGGACCGGCTCCGAGCCCGCCGCCGCGGACGTCGCACCCGAGGGGCGCGCCCTAGACTCGACCGGGTGACGGCCCACGAGACCACCACCAGCACCACCGCACCACCCCGCACCGCCCGCTGGGAGCGTGTGGCGATCGCCGTCGTCACGGCGACCTTCGGCCTGTGGCTCGTCGCCTGGGCGCTGATCGTCCCGGTCTTCGAGGCCCCGGACGAGACGGCGCACATCGACGCCGCCGTGCACGTCGCGCTCGGAGACGCCTGGGCCGCCCCGGGCGACCTGTACGTCACCAACGCGGTGCAGGCCGCGAAGGTCGAGCAGGCGACGAAGCCGTCCAGCGAGTGGTCGACCGTCAGCGAGCTGCTGCAGAACGCCCCCGGGCCGTCGTCGACCGTCAACCAGATGACCCAGCACCCGCCGACCGCCTACCTCGCCGGTGCCGCCGTGCTCCGTGCCGTGGACTTCGGTGACCTGCGGTGGGACCGGGCGTTCACCGCGCTGCGGCTCGCCGACGTCCTCGCCGTCACCGCACTGCCGCTGCTGGCGTGGGCGTCCGTCCGCCGGGTGACCCGGTCGCCGCGGGCCGCGCTCGTCGGTGGGCTCGCCGTGTTCGCGACGCCCGAGCTCGCGTCCATCGGTTCCTCGTTCTCGAACGACGCCCCCGTCCTGCTCGTCGCCGGGATCGTCGTGTGGCTCGCCACCCGGCTGCTCACCGGTGACACCCGGTGGCGCACCACCATCGCGCTCGCGGTGGTGCTCGGCGCCCTGGTCTGGATCAAGGGCACTGGACTGCCCGCCGTGCCGTTCGTGGCGGTGGTCGTGCTCTTCGCCGGCGCCGGGGTGCTGTCGCTGCGGCAACGGGTGGTCCGCACCGTGGTGACGATGGCCGTATCCGGCGGCATCGGGGCGTGGTGGTGGGTGCACAACTGGTTCGCCTACGGCCGGATCCAGCCGAACGGCTACACGGCGATGCGTCCGCCGAAGGACTTCCCGCCCGGCGAGCACCCGACGCTCGGGCACTTCCTCGACGTCAGCTGGGGCACGCTCGCGCGCACGTTCTGGGGCAGCTTCGGCGGTCGGGCACAGGTCAGCATGGGCGACCTGCTCACGGCCGTCCTGACGGTCATCGCGCTCGTCGTGCTCGTCGGCTGGGCGTTCCGGCGCGGCCCCGACCTGCGGGTGGCCCTGTGCCTGGCGGTGTTCCCGGCGCTCCTCATCGGCATCCAGAACCGGACGAGCGCGCACTCGTACCTCACCACCACCGAGGTCGCCGCGACCCAGGGGCGCTACTACTTCCCCGCGATCGTCTGCCTGATCGTGCTGAGCGCCCTGGCCTGGCGTCGGCTGGTGCCCGCCGGACGCGCACGCTCGTGGGTCGCGGTGGCGCTGGCCGTCCTGCTGCCCGCCGTGGGCGTGTACGGGTTCGCGGTGGCGTCGGCGTGGTTCTGGAACGCCGCCCTGTTCCCGGTGACGGGGCGCGGGCTGCTCCGCTACACGGAGATCGGGCCGGTGCCGCCCGCAGTGCTCGTGGTCGTGGTCGCGCTGGTGGCCGTCGGCCTGGTCGCGTCGGTCGTCCAGGTCGCCCGTGCCGACCGTCGAGTGGACGCCCCCGCGTCCTGACCACACGTCGGGCGTGCGGCTGACGGGGTGGACGCCCCACCAGACGGACGGGAGGCCCGGTGCCAGCTGGCACCGGGCCTCCCGTCGGTCGGCACGCGCGTCGCGTGCCCCCGGATGGTGAGCAGGAATGGTCGGGTCGCGCACCGCGGACCCGACCGTTCCTGCTCACGAAGTGCGCGTCAGGCGGCGGGGGCGCTGCCCTCGACGGCCGACGGGTCGTCGGTCGGACGACCACGGCGGAACCAGGTCGGTGCTGCGGCGCAGAGCAGGAACAGGCCGTCGACCGCCAGGCTCCACACGCGGGTGACGACGACCACGACCAGGGCGATCCCCGGCGGCATGACGAGGGTGAGGAGCAGGGCCTGCACGCCCTCGCGGACGCCGAGGCCGCCGGGGGCGAACACGGCCAGCATGCTGATCGCCGAGGCCATGCTCGCGGCACCGATGACGAACGCCGCGTCGCTGAGCTTGAGCGACGGGTACACCCCGAGGGTGATGAAGTAGTACGCCGTGCCCGACAGGATCGCACCGGCCACGTACAGGCCGGCGCCGCCGAGGACGGTGCCGAGGTTCGGGCGGACGTCGGCCTCGAGCGGCTTGCGGCGCAGGATCTTCAGCGCGATGCCGATCAGGAACACGAAGACCCGCGGGATCAGGCACACGACGCAGGCGATGAACGCCGCGATCATCAACGCGATGAGCCACGGGCTGAGCGCGTGCGTGCGGGGGTCGATGAGCAGCAGGACGAGCGCCAGGGCGAGGGTGGCGGCGATCTGCAGCGCGCCCTCGAGCAGGCCGCTGACGCCGAGCCGGGCCTTCGAGACGCCGTGCTTCGAGGCGAAGTAGACCTTGCCGATGATCCAGGTCGCGGCCCCGGGGATGTATCGGCCCATCCAGGACTTCGCGTACACGTAGGTCAGCGTGACGCCGCTGCCCTTGAGGCCGGTCGCGCCGAGCCGCCGCAGCAGGTAGAACCAGATGCCGACGCCCCAGTACCGGAAGCCCAGGCTGATCACGGTCGCCAGGATCACCCAGCCCCACTGCCAGTCCAGCCCGGCGAGCTGCCCCCAGTCGACGCTCCGCACGTACAGCACGAGGAAGACCGCGAGCAGCACGTAGAAGACGATGGGGATCGCCTTGCCGAGGAACCGTCGCCAGGTCGGCGGACGCTTCCCCTCGGGCGCGGGGGTGTCGCTGGTGGTTCCTGACAAACGTGGTCTCCTGCCGGGCTTCGGGACCAGGTCATCGTAGACGCTGGTGTGGCGCGCTCCCTGGAGCGGCGGCTACTTCGCGAACTTGACGATCTGGACGCGGCAGGGGATCTCGGGATCCGTGGACCGGTCGGCGCTGCACGAGATCGTCGCGTTGTACGTGCCGACGAGCTTCCCGGCCATCGAGTAGTCGCGTGCCGGCGCGTTGGCGGGGTCGAACTGCACGAAGTACTGCACGCCCTCGTCGATGAACAGCTTGCGCATCGCGTCCGAGTGGTACGTGTAGCCCTGACCTGAACGACCGTACACACGCGTGTCGGTCAGGAACGCCAATGAGGACAGCGACCGGTAGTTCGAGCCGATGACGGTGGCGTCCTCGGGCAGGGCACCACTCGCCCGGATCTGGTCGGCGAGCCGCACGATCTCGGGGACGTCGGTCGGGCCGGTGACGCGAAGCGCCTCGGTGCGGTTCACCGACGGGTAGAAGGGTGCCGGCGACCCGATCCAGTTCTGCGTGAACGACGCCACGGGGACGACGGCGATCGCGACGCACGCCACGATCGTCCGGACCACGCCGCGTCGTCGGACCAACCGCCAGACGGCTGGCAGCATGAGCGCGCCGATCATCGCCGTCAGGTAGAACAGCGGCCAGTAGTAGCGCGCGTTCCCGCCACCGCTCGACGACGACGTGATCATGCCGTAGCCGACGAAGTAGACGAGGGTCGTCGCCGCGACGATGCAGGTGAACGCGTACCGGCGGAACCGGACCACGCCGATCACCAGGGCGGCGGCGAAGAGCAGGGCGATCGGTGCCGCGAAGGGGGCGAACGTGCTGATCTTCTGCAGGTAGTACGGCAGCGCGAGCATGCGCTCGTGCAGGTAGTAGCCGGCGCGGGCCGCGATGCCGGAGTCCTTCGTGACCTTCGGCGCGGTGTCCTCGGTGGTCGACTCGGTCGTCGGCGGCACCACGGACGGGTCCGGGTTCTCCATCGGGCCCTGCTTGTAGACCGACGGGGTGAAGTCCTCGTTCGGGGAGAACGCGTGCGAGTTCGGCGGCACGGGCAGGAACGGCCAGTCGGTCGCACGCCCGCCGTCGTCGAACTTCGAGCCGATGTTCACCGAGAGCGACGAGCCCAGGGTCGGCGACCCGTACTTCATGGTCAGGGCACCGACCCACGGTGCGATGACGACGGCGAAGACCACGATCGTGGCCACGGGCGACGTCCACCAGTGCAGCACCGGCTCACGACGGCGTCGTGCGGACCAGACCCGGAGCAGCAGCCACAGGATCACCGCGCCGACCGCCACCGGCAGCAGGAAGAGCTTCACGAAGTACCCGATGGCCGCGACCGCGCCGAGCACCCCGCCGGAGACCAACCGGGCCCGCGTCGATCCGTGCAACGCCTGGTCGGCCCACCGGAGTGCCCACAGGTAGCCGACGACCCACGCGACGACGAGCAGGTCGGGGGTCTGCACCGACACCGCGCTCATCAGTGCCGGGATCGCGGTGACCATGAAGAGGACGGCCGGCACGATGCGGTGGTTCTGCGACCACACCAGCCAGCCGCCGACGCCGAGCACGACGGCGACCGCGAAGCAGTTCACGACCGCGAAGGCCGTCTGCATGCCGAGGCCGGCCGCGATGAACGGCGCCATCATCCAGGACACCATCGGCGACCAGTAGGCGTTGATCGCGTCGGGCAGCCAGCCGTTCGCGTACTCGCGGGCGATGCCCATGTAGGAGATGCCGTCGACGTTCGTCACGCCGAGGCGGTTGTGGTACGCCACGGCGGCGCTGAGCGCGACGCCCACGACGACGAGCACCGCCAGGATGACCGGCGCGACGACGTGCTTGTACCGACTCGGAACCGCCCCCGAACGCCGGTGGACGGGCTCGTGGGTGATCTGCGTTGCGGCTGCGCTCGTCGAGGTCACGTGCTTCATCATGACATCCGAACCGAAACACCAGGCACAGGGTGCCTGATCGCGGCGCCGGGTCGGCGTGTGGGAGACTGCCTGCGACCCCGCTCCGACCACCACGAGGACGATCGTTGGCCACCGAAACCCGCGCCGCAGTACCCGCAGCCGACTCCGCTGCCCCCGCGCCCCGCGCCGGCGGCCGACTCGAGTTCCCCTACCTGGACGGACTCCGGGGGTTGGCCGCACTCGCGGTGGTCTTCTACCACGCGTACCTCTTCACCGGGACGACCGGCACCGGCCCGACCGAGCTGCCCTGGCTGCGCCCGATCATCGGCTGGGGCTACCTCGGCGTCCCGCTCTTCATCGTGCTGTCCGGCTACGTGCTCATGCTGCCGGTGCTGACCCGGTTCGACCGCTACCGTCTGCCCGGCGGGTTCTGGAAGTTCGTCTGGCGTCGCGCCCGCCGCATCATCCCGCCGTACTGGGCGTCGCTCGTGCTGTTCGCCCTGCTGATCCTGTTCGTCCCCGTGCTCGGTCAGCCCGGCGGCACGCAGTGGGACACGAAGTTGCCGATGGGCTGGGGCACGTTCCTGACGCACTTCTTCCTGGTGCACGACTTCTTCCCGCAGTACATCGGCAAGATCAACGGCCCGATGTGGACGGTCGCGGTCGAGTGGCAGATCTACTTCCTGATGCCGCTGCTGATCCTGCCGCTGTGGCGGGTCTTCGGCGGGTGGGCGACGGCGTCGAGCCTGGTCCTGATCGGCATGTGGATGGGCGCCGAGAGCCGTTACTCGTTCATGCACCCGTGGTTCGTCGGCCTGTTCGCGGTGGGGATGCTCGCCGCCGAACTGACCGTGAAGGCGCGCGACGAGCACCTGTCCGGCGTGGTCCGCGAGCGCTCGAAGCTCGGTGGCCCGCGGTGGGCGAGCGGCGCGTTCGTCGGCGCCATGGCTCTCGGGACCCTGCTCGTGTTCTTCCGCAACCGCGACTACTGGCAGCACCAGACCTGGCCGTCCGAGGTCGTCACCGGCATCCTCGCCGGCATCCTGCTCACCTGGATGGGACGCCAGGCGGTCACCGGCAACCACACCTGGCTCGCGCGCTTCTTCGCGTGGAAGCCGTTCGTGCTCGCCGGTCTGGTGTCGTACTCGATCTACCTGTTCCACAGCCCGCTGCTGGGCCTCGGCAACCTGCTGCTCCTCCCCCTCGGCCTGTACCCGAAGTACCAGTTCCTGATGATGGTGTTCGTCGTGATCCCGGTCGTGATCGGCATCTGCATCGGCTTCTGGTGGCTCGTCGAGCGCAACTTCATGAACCGCCGGCAGAAGCACGCCACGGCCGAGGTCTCGCACCGCGGCCGCCTGCCCGAGGTCGAGAGCGACGACGCCGCCACCGACGCGAGCAGCCGCACCGCGCGCTGACGCACCCGCGGCGTACCGCAGCACGTCCTGCGCCGACGTCCTGCGCGTGGCGGACAGCACGGTCGCTCGCCAGGTAGCATCGCTCGGACCGCGGCGTGGGTGATCAGGGGCCCACGGCATCTCGACAGGGAAGACGAGACCACATGCGCGCACCGATCACCAAGATCCTCGGACTCGGCACCGCTGCCGCCGTCGCCGGGGCCATCACCTTCGGCAGCGGGACGGCGGTCGCCGAGACCGCCCCGGCCACGCCGGCACCGACTGCGACGACGACAGCGGCGGCGACCCCAGCCCCCACTGCGTCTGCTGCACCCGCTGCACCTGCTGCACCCGCACCCGCTGCCGAGCAGCTCTCCATCGCCGAGATGGACCGCACCGGGAACCACACCATGGGGGCCGGCATCGCCGCCCACGCCGGAGAGTCACACGTCACGGTCTCCGCGCCGGACAGCGCCGCCGGTGGCGTGAGCGCCCAGTCGCTGAGCACCTCCTCCGCCGCCACCGCGTCCGGCCCACCACCGGGACGCGTCCAGGGGTTCGACATCAGCGCGTGGCAGCCGAGCGTCAACTTCCTGCAGGCGTACCGCAACGGCGCCCGGTTCGCCTACGTCAAGGCGACCGAGGGCACCTCGTACGTCAGTTCGACCTACAAGCAGCAGTACGCCACCGCCAAGCAGCGGAACCTGTACCGCGGCGGCTACGTGTACGCGCAGCCGAGCCAGGCGAGCGGCGCCGCGACGGCGAACTACTTCTTCGCGCACGGCGGGCAGTGGAACAAGGACGGCAAGACCCTGCCGCCCCTGCTCGACATCGAGTACGGCAGCGCGGCCCAGGGCACCTGCTACGGCAAGACCTGGGGCCAGATGCGCAGCTGGATCAAGGACTTCTCGAACACCGTCTACAAGAAGATCCACCGCTACCCCGCGATCTACACGACCACCGACTGGTGGAAGCGCTGCACGAACAACAGCAACCAGTTCTCGCAGAACCCGCTGTTCGTCGCGATCTACCCGGTCAAGGACTTCACCACGCCGGGCACGCTCGGGCGGAGCTGGTCGAAGTGGACGTTCTGGCAGTGGGCGTCCAGCGGGGTGCTCCCCGGTGACCAGGACGTCTACCGGAACAACATCACCTACCTGAAGCGCTTCGCGGCCAAGACCGAGTGACGCGCGTCACGCCCTGAGCGGGTGCGGATGACGGACGGGAGGCCCGTGGCGGAGTCGCCACGGGCCTCCCGTCCGTCGCACGGAGCGGACTCCGACACCTGGTGCGCCGTTGCACGCCCCGTGCCGACACACAAACACGCACCAAGCGGGCAAGCCCGCACCGGACGACGACGCACGCACGATGCGCAGCCCACGCACCACGCGCCGGCGAGCTTCGCCCGGACGGACGGGAGGCCCGTGGCGGTGTCGCCACGGGCCTCCCGTCCGTCATCGGCTCACGATCGCGAGCCGCTGGTGTCAGCGGACGTCGCGGGTCGCTTCGGCGAAGTCGGCGTCGAGCGCGGTCGCCATCCGGGCCACGCCCTCGGCGAGCTGCGCGCGGACCGCGTCGCGGTCGGCGTCGAGCCGCTCCAGCTGCGCCGTCACGTCGTCGACGAACGTCGGCTCGAGTGCTGCTTCGATCGGCTTCGAGAACTCCTGCTGGCCCATCTGCTCGAAGAACAACCGGCCCTTGTCGACGTAGTAGAGCACCGCGGCGGGGACGCCGGCGATGGTCGCGACGATCGCGGAGTGCAGCCGGCTCGCCAGGAACAGGCGGCTGCAGGACATCAGGCCCGCGTACTCGGACGGTGAGAACTCGTCGGCCTCGACCACGTGGGTGCGGTCCGCGTGCCGCATGAGGGCGATGACCTCGCGGGCGAAGGCGGCGTCGCCCTCGGACGCCTCCATGTGCATCGGGTAGAACACGACGTCGGCGTCCCAACGGTCGATGACGCGGTCGGCCAGGTCGGCGACGGCCTGGCGGTAGGTGACGAGCTTGTCGCTGTCGACGCCGGTCTGCCGGAAGCGCTTCGGCAGGAAGCGGAACGGGATCCAGCCGCTGCGCTTGTAGTGGAACCAGCGGCGGACGCCGAAGCCGATCGAGCCCTCGAGACGCTCGGCGGTAAGTCCGGTGGTGCGCTCGAGCCGTTCGAGCACATCGGCGTCGGGCGTCGTGACGGTCCCGACGACGGCCGGGTCGAACGACGACACGATCGGCGTGCGGACGCCCCACGCCAGGAGCTTCTCGCGGGACTCGTCGTCGCGGACGGCGAACGAGCGGCACAGGTCGACGGTGGCGCGGATCAGGCGCTTGCTGACGCCGGCGGTGGTCGGACCGATACCCTGGAAGGCTCCGATCAGGTTCTTGTTCACCGCGCGGACGAGCAGCATCTTGCCGAACCAGTACACGAGGCCGAGCTTGTTCGTGTAGTCCTTGAGGATCTCGCCGCCGCCCCACAGGACGACGTCGGCGCTGCGCGCGGCACGCAGCAGGGCGAACAGGTCGCCGATGCCGGTGCTGTACGGCGAGACCGGCAGGAACCGGATCCCGAACCACGCGGCGTCCCGCTCGGGGTACTGCGACAGGGAGACGATCTCAGCGTCCGGCCACCGCCTGCGGACCAGCTCGACGTTGCCGGCGAGGATCGCCCGGTCCCCGCGGTTGTGGGGCGAATCGCTATTGTGGATCAGAACGCGCACGGGTGGAGAGCCTACCGGACCGTCCCCCGCGACCCCCGGAAAGGCACGATGTCCCGCCCCACCCCCTCTGCCCGTCCCCGCCTGCTCGTCCTCGGCTCGACGTTCCCGGCCCGTCCGGACGACGGCGTGCCGGCGTTCGTGCTCGACCTCGCGCACCAAGAGGCGCTCGAGTTCGACACGATGGTGCTCACGCCGCGGGTCCCGGGCGGTGCCACCACCGAACGCATCGGCGACGTCGGCGTCCGGCGGTTCCCGTACTTCCCGAAGGCGTTCGAGGACCTGGCCGACGGCGCGATCCTCGACAACCTCAAGGAACGCCGGTCGCGCATCGTGCAGGTGCCGGCCCTGGTGCTCGCGCAGTGGTTCGCGATCCGCCGCGTGGTCCGCTCCGCGAAGCCCGACGTCATCCACGCGCACTGGGCGATCCCGCAGGCGCTCGTCGCGACGCTGGCGGCCCCTGGCGTCCCCATCGTCGTCACGACGCACGGCGGGGACATCTACGCCCTCCGTGCCGCTCCCCTGGTCCGCCTGAAGCGATGGGTCTTCGGCCGCTCCGCCCACGTCACCACCGTGAACTCCGAGATGCGCGAGCGGCTGACCGAGTGGGGCGTGCCCGAGGCCCGGTCGACCGTGATCCCGATGGGCGTCGACCTCGGCCCGGCCCGTGACACCCGCGCCCGCGTCCCCGCGCAGGAGCACCACGTCGTGGCGGTCGGCCGGCTCGTCGAGAAGAAGGGCTTCGGCAACCTGATCGAGGCGCTCCGCGGCCTCGGCGACGACGTGCCGTGGCGACTCACCGTCGTCGGCGACGGCCCGTACCGGGCACAGCTCGAGCAGCAGGCCGCCGGACTGCCCGTGACGTTCCTGGGCCAGCGCGGGCGCACCGAGGTGCTCGAGACCCTGGCTGCGGCCACCGTCGTGGCGGTGCCGTCGATCCCCGCGGCGAACGGCGACCAAGAGGGACTGCCCGTCACCCTGCTCGAGGCCGCTGCCGTCGGTGCCGCGATCGTCGCGAGCGACCTGCCCGGCATCCGCGACGTCGTGCAGGACGACGTGTCCGGGGTCCTCGTGCCCCCCGGTGACGTCCCAGCGCTGCGGACAGCACTGCAGCGCGTGCTCACCGACGACGCCGCACGGGCGCGCTACCAGGAGCAGGCCGTGGTGTCGGCGGCGGAGTTCTCCACCGAACGGATCGGCGAGCGCTACCGGGCGGTGCTGCGCGCGGCCATCGCGTAGGCCACCAGCATCCCGGCGGCGCAGACGACCGCCGCCGCGAACGCGACCACGACGACGGCGCCGGAGTGCCCGACGAGCTCGGAGCCCTCGAACCGGACGAGCGACCAGGTCGGCACGACGGCCGCGGCACCCCACACCAGCACGAGCCACGTCGCCGCACGACGCCAGGCGAGGAAGCCCGCCGCCATCGCGAACGCGATCGGCAGCAGCACCGTGAGCGTGTACCGGTTGAGCGGTGCGCCGCCCCCGGCGGTGTAGCGGATCTCGACGACGACGAACAGCAGCGTGACCACAACGAGCATCGCGACGACGAGGCGGCGCGGCCACCGGTCGTCGTCGGCAGGTGCCCAGGGGCGCAGGCGCCGCAGCACGAGGGCCGCGACGAACAGCAGCACCGGGACGAGCAGGAGCACCCACGGCAGCGGGCTCGCGATCGGCAACGAGCCGCGGTACAGGGCGAAGAGCTGCCGCCAGAAGCCGAGCATCGAGACCACCTCGGCCTCGGAGTAGTGCGGCCGCGGGGTGTACCCGGGCCAGGCGGTCGGCCGGCCGCTGAACGAGCCGGTCAGGGCCTGGTTCCGCAGCCAGAACCACCCGGAGGCGGCTGCGGCGGCGAACACCGGGACCGCCACGACGACGACGCGGGCCCAGACACCGCGGAGCCTGCCGAACCGGACCGTGCGGGCCAGTGCGAACGCGACGACGATCGCCACGAGCCACAGGGCGAACGACAGGCGGGTGGTCGTGCCGGCCGCCGCCACGAGCGCTCCCCCGACGGCGAGCCCCGGTCCCACGCCGGACCGCAGCGCTGCTCCGGCGACGCCGCACGCCAGCGCACAGGTCAACGCTGCGAGCGAGTCGTTGTACACGACACCGCCCTGCACCACGAGGACGCTCGTCGACGCGGTCACGACGGCCACGGTGCCCGGGAGCCGCACGACCCCGGGGAAGCACCTGGCCGCAGCCCACGCGGCGACCGGCACGATCGCGGCGACGAACACGGCGTTCGCCAGACGGCCGAGCACCACGGCCTGCACCGGGTGCCCGGCGTCGACGAGCGGGCCCATCACCGGGGCGAGCAGCAGGTAGTAGAGCGGCGGGTGCTGTGCGACCCACTGGACGGGCGGTGTCCCGCCGAAGCCCGGACGGAACCGGATGCCGTCGGACAGGACCGGCAGCTGGCCGTGCCAGACGCGCAGGACGTAGTCGACGTGGGCCGACTCGTCGACGCTCGCGAGCGGCATCGACGAGAACGTCCGCGCCACCGAGGCCGTCAGGACGAGCAGGGTGGCGGCGAGCACGACCGGGGTCGCCCAGTCGCGCCCGCGGAGTCTCCCGGCGGGACGCAGCACCCCGGAGGACAGCCGCCGGAGCCGGTCCGCGACGATCGGCGTCAGCGCCCCATGCCGCGGTACGTGAAGCCGGCGGCGGTCCAGGCGTCGCGGTCGAGGCAGTTGCGGCCGTCGATGACGACCGGGCTCGACACCAGGGACGCCACCGTGGTCGCGTCGAGCTCGCGGAACTCGGTCCACTCGGTCAGCACCAGGACCAGGTCGGCGCCGGACAGCGCGTCCGCCGCCGTCTCGACGAAGTCGAGCTCCGGGTGCACGCGACGGGCGGTGACGACGGCCTCGGGGTCGTAGGCGGACACCGTGGCACCGAGCTCGTGCAGGCGCGCAGCGATGTCGAGGGCGGGCGAGTCACGGACGTCGTCCGAGTTCGGCTTGAAGGCCAGACCGAGGACCGCGACGCGCTTGCCGCTGACGACCCCGCCGAGCAGCTCCTGCGCCAGCTCCACGACGTGCGCACGACGACGCAGGTTCGTGGCGTCGACGTCGGCCAGGAACGCCAGGGACTCCCCGACGCCGAGCTCGTTCGCCCGGGCCTGGAACGCCCGGATGTCCTTGGGCAGGCACCCGCCGCCGAAGCCGAGGCCGGCGTTGAGGAACTTGCGGCCGATGCGGGCGTCGTGGCCGATGGCGTCGGCGAGCGCGGTGACGTCGGCGCCGGCGACCTCGGCGATCTCGGCCATCGAGTTGATGAACGAGATCTTCGTGGCGAGGAACGCGTTCGCGCTGATCTTGACGAGCTCGGCGGTGGGCAGGTTGACGACGAGCCGGGGGGTGCCGGACGCGAGCGCCTCGGCGTAGACCTCGTCGAGGGCGTCGACGGCGGCCTGCCCGGCGTCACCGTCCGGCACACCGTAGACGAAGCGGTCCGGGCTGATGGTGTCCTGCACGGCGAAGCCCTCACGCAGGAACTCGGGGTTCCAGACGAGCGTCGCCCCGGGCACGGCCTCGGACACCTCGGCGGCGAGGCGTGCGGCGGTGCCGACCGGGACGGTCGACTTGCCGACGACGAACTCGCCGGCGGACAGGTACGGGGTGAGCGCGGCGACCGCGGCGTTCACGTAGGTCATGTCCGCGGCACCGGTCGGGCTCTGCGGGGTTCCGACGGCGAGGAAGTGCACGCGGGCACCGGCGACCTCGGCCATGTCGGTGGTGAAGCGGATCCGGCCGGACGCGAGCGCCTCGGTCAGGATCTCCGGGAGCCCGGGTTCGAAGAAGGGGGCTTCGCCGGCAGCGAGCCGCTCGATCTTCGCCGGGTCGACGTCGACGGCGACGACCTCGTGTCCGAGCTTGGCCATGGAGGCGGCGTGCACGGCACCGAGGTACCCGCAGCCGATGACAGAGATACGCACGACGAAGAAGGTACCGGTTTCTCGTGGGAGTTCCAGCACCCCGGCACCCACGGTGTCGCGGCGGCGTCAGGCGCGGACGTCGCCCCACGGCGGTCGGTCCGGGCCGCCGACGATCTCGTCCCAGTCCGGCTCGCGGTGCCGCCGCCGGGCCTCGTACGCCTCGACCAGGTCGTGCAGGACGGCCACCACGAGGTCGGCGTGCGGGACATCCGCGAGCACCACGGCGGGGTCGTCGCCTGGGAACACCAGGACGTCACCGGAGCGGAACACGCCCTGGAGCCCACGCCGGCGCACCGTCACGTCGTACCCGCGGGAGTGCAGGAGCTCCTGCCGGGTCCGGGTGCCGAGCCCGTGCACGACGACGAGCCGCCGGGTCGTGACGACGTACCGCTCGGACATCCAGCGGAACAGCGGCACGGCGCCGCCGAACACCACGAGCACCACGACGAGTCCTGCGACGACGGCGTTCAGCCACGCCAGCTGCGCCTGGAACACCCCGAACCCGAACCCGCCGGCGACCACGACCAGCACGACGAACACCGCCGGGCGCACGAGCCGACGAGCGTGCGGTCGCAGGCGAGCGACGACGCGTTCGGGCGGCGGCTCGGCGGTCATGCCGTCATGCATACCGCAGGTGGGTGACGTCCCCCACGGCGACGCCCCTGGAGTCACCCGCTCGATCCCGGATCGTGATGCGGCCCTCGTCGTCGATGCCGGTGGCGTCGGCCTCTTCCACGGTGCCGTCGGGCAGCTCGAGGCGGATGCGGCGACCGATCGTGCCGCACGCGGCGCGGACGTGGGACCGGACCGACTCAGCGGCGGGACCACCGGCGACCAGGCCGGCCACGGCCTCCAGGACGGCTGCCCGGAAGGCGGACAGGACCGCGTCGGCCAACGCGGGGGCGTCGTCGACCGCGCCCGCCACGAGCAGGGACGTCGACGTCGGGGTCGGCAGGCGGTCGGCGGGCATCGTGAGGTTCACGCCGGCGCCGACCACGATGCTGCCGTCGGAGGCGACCTGGCAGAGGATGCCGCACACCTTGTCGCCCGCGACCTGGACGTCGTTCGGCCACTTGACGGCGACGTCGGCGCCGGCGGGCAGCACCCGTGCGATCGCGTCACGCATGGCGGCGCCGGCGACGAGGGGCAGCCAGCCGCGGTCGTGGTCGGCGAGGTCGGCGCGCACGAGCAGGCTCGCGGCCAGCGCCTCGCCCGCCGGTGCGCTCCACGTGCGGTCGAGGCGTCCTCGGCCCGCGGTCTGGTGGAGCGTCGCGACCACGCTGCCGTGCTGCTGCTCGGGTGCCACGGCGAGCAGGTCGGCGTTGGTCGAGCCGGTCTCGTCGGGGACGGTGAGGGTCGCGCCCGCCGACCGGACCGCCTCGCTGGTGGCGGGGAACGACGACGACGGGGATGTGGACATGCACGCAAATGTACGGGCAGGAACCGTGGGGGTCCTCCAACCGGCCCCGACGTCGCCGCCGGTAGGGTGAGCGGGTGACTTCAGGAGACACCCCCGATCTCTCGACGACGGCAGGCCGGCTGGCCGACCTCCGCGAGCGGTACCACGAGGCCGTGACCGCTGCGGGCGAGTCCGCGATCGCCAAGCAGCACGCCAAGGGCAAGGGCACCGCGCGCGAACGCATCGAGCAGCTGCTCGACGAGAACTCCTTCGTGGAGTTCGACGAGTTCGTCCGCCACCGCACCACCTCGTTCGGCATGGACGCCAAGCGCCCCTACGGCGACGCGGTCGTCACCGGCGTCGGCACGATCCACGGCCGCAACGTCGCCGTGTACGCGCAGGACTTCACCGTCTTCGGCGGCTCGCTCGGCGAGGTCGCCGGCGAGAAGATCATCAAGGTGATGCAGCACGCGCTGAAGACGGGCGTGCCGATCATCGGCATCCTCGACTCCGGCGGGGCCCGGATCCAGGAAGGCGTGGTCGCGCTCGGCAAGTACGGCGAGATCTTCCGCCTCAACACCCAGGCGTCCGGCGTCATCCCGCAGCTGTCGATCATCATGGGCCCGGCGGCCGGCGGCGCGGTGTACTCACCCGCCCTCACCGACTTCGTGATCATGGTCGACAAGACCAGCCACATGTTCGTCACCGGCCCCGACGTCATCAAGACCGTCACCGGCGAGGACGTCGGCTTCGAGGAGCTCGGCGGCGCACAGACCCACAACGCGGTCTCCGGCGTGGCCCACTACCTGGCCGAGGACGAGACCGACGCGCTCGACTACGCCCGCTCGCTCATCGGGTTCCTGCCGGACAACAACCTGTCCGACGCCCCCGCCTACGACGTCGCCCCGGAGCTCGAGACCACCGACGCCGACCACGAGCTCGACCTCGTGATCCCGGACTCGACGAACCAGCCGTACGACGTCACGACGATCATCGAGCACGTCGTCGACGACGGCGAGTTCCTCGAGGTCCAGCCGCTCTTCGCGCCGAACATCCTGATCGGCTTCGGCCGGGTCGAGGGCCGCACCGTCGGCATCATCGCGAACCAGCCGCAGGCCATGGCCGGCACCCTGAACATCGACGCCGGTGAGAAGGCAGCCCGCTTCGTGCGGTTCTGCGACGCGTTCGGCATCCCGATCCTGACCCTGGTCGACGTGCCCGGCTACCTGCCCGGCACCGACCAGGAGTGGACCGGCGTCATCCGCCGCGGCGCGAAGCTCCTGTACGCCTACGCCGAGGCCACCGTCCCGCTCGTCACCGTCATCACGCGCAAGGCCTACGGCGGCGCGTACATCGTGATGGGGTCGAAGCAGCTCGGCGCGGACATCAACCTGGCATGGCCGACCGCCGAGATCGCCGTCATGGGTGGTCAGGGCGCCGTCAACATCCTGTACCGCGCCGAGATCAAGCGCGCCGAGGAGTCCGGCGAGGACGTCGCTGCGGTCCGCACGAAGCTCGCGAACGAGTACACCTACAACGTCGCGTCGCCGTACCTGGCGGCCGAGCGCGGTGAGCTCGACGGCATCATCCAGCCGCACGCCACCCGCGTCTCGGTCATCAAGGCCCTGCGTGCCCTGCGCGGCAAGCGTGCGACGCTGCCGCCCAAGAAGCACGGGAACATCCCCCTCTGATGGGTGCGCACTGATGGGTCGTCACGCAGCACCGGTCCCCTCGGACGAGCCCGCCTCGGTGGCCGACGTCCGGGTGGTCTCCGGTGAGCCCACCCCCGAGGAGCTCGCAGCGGTCGTCGCCGTGCTGCAGCGCCAGGCCGACGAGGCCGCAGCAGCCGGTCGCGCCGAGGTCGTCGACGAGCCGCGCACCGGGTGGCAGGCCTCGGCCCGCGGCCGGCGTCGCCCGCTCGACCACGGTCCCGGCGCTTGGGGCCGTTCGCTCCGCTGACGGACCTTGGCCTCCCTGTACCCCTGGTGTCCCCGACCCGGCGGACGTTGCAGGCTGCACTTCCCGGTCGGTATCCCCTCGCACGGGGGACACGAATCGCCGAAGAGGACCGGAAATGCCGAATTTGTCCCCCATAATGACGACTGACACAGGGGTTGTGGGTTGGCATAGTTACTGGTGTTCGGTGTCCTTCAACGAAGAACATCGCAGGTCGGTGGCCGACTAGGGTACGACGCCACCGCCCGCTGCGAGGCAGGGCGACATTCGGGTTGTCGCTCAGCCTCGGGTCGTGAACGGGCCGGTCGGATACGACCGGCCCGTTCCCCGTTTCCAGGGGCGTTCGCGCCGGCCGTCGTCGATGCGGAACGACATCCTCGACGTCGTGCGGCGTCCAGAGTGTCGTCCCCCGGCGCCTGCAACAGTTGCACGCGCGCACGAGCGACATCCCCGGCGTCGTACGACGTCCGTGTTGTCGCGTCAGCCGTCGGCGCCAGCCCGGCGCGACCACGGTGCGGCCGGGAGGCCCGTGGCGGCGCCGCCACGGGCCTCCCGGCCGGCACGTGTCCTGTCCACCGCCGCGCGCGCGTCCCGCGGACCCGGAACGACGTCGTCGACGTCGTACGACGTCGACGTAGTCGTCCGCACGCGGACACAACAGTCGCGCGCGCGCACGAGCGACACCCTCGATGTCGTACGACATCGAGGGTGTCGCTTCCGTCTCGCCGCGCGCGACGCCGAACACGACCACGCGTGGGCGGGCGCAGCGCGCCTCAGGCGGGCTCGTGCCGCGGGATCTCGAGCCAGAGGGCCACGGAGTCGTCCTCGTCGCCGTCGTCGTCCTCCATGCCCGCTCCGAGGGCGGCGGACTCGCTCGCGGCCGTGTCGAGCTTGAGCCCGACGACCGTCACCGCGGAGTCGGACCCCTCGCTGACGGTGCGGACGATGACGTTGTCGGCCTCGCGGGCCTGGCGGAGCGCCTCGGCGATGCGGGCGTGGATGCGGCGGACGTCGTCGACCTCGAGCTCGTCGAGACCGCCGTCGTCGTGCAGCTGCACCGTCGCACCCCGGCGGCGCAGGCGCATGACCTCGTCGCGGACGTCCTCGGACAGCAGGGAGCGGCCGCGGATCTCGTCGCGGATGGCCTGCTCGAGGTGCAGGCACTCGGCCCGGTCCGCGTCGTCGAGGTCACCGCACGAGTCGATGATCCGCTGCAGCATCGGCAGGGCCATCCGCGTGGTCTGGCTCAGGCGGAACTGCCGCTCGAAGACGTGGGCGTCCTGCGCCGCCTGCCAGTCGGCGGTCTCCTGTTCAGCGCGCATGAGCTCGCGGGTGTTCCGGATGGCGCGGTTCATGGCGATGGCGAACACCGTGGCGATCGCGACCCAGGCCACGCTGCCGAGCACCCCGAGTGTGCCGAGCGCATCGAGACCGGCCCAGGCGACCGTGTACACGGCGAGGAACAGGACCCCGGCCCAGGCGAACGGGCCGCGTCCCCGCACGACGAGCACGACCATCAGGGTGCCGACGGCGGCGATCCACCACGTGGCGGACCCCGGGCCCTTCGCCAGGTCGACGACCGGCGCCGCGACGAGCGGCATCATGATCGCGGTTGCGAGCGAGAAGCACGCCGTCCAGACCGGCAGGACCTTGCCGGGCACGAACAACGCGGTGCCGGTGGCCGCGGCGTAGAGGACCATGCAGGCGATCACCGGGCCGACGTCGTGCACGCGCTGCAGTGACGCGACGGCGAGGACCAGGTGGTAGACGGAGAACAGCGACGCCAGGCCGAGCGCGATGCTCGCGGGCAGGGAGACCTTCACGCTGCGGCTCCCGTCGTCGTGGGCGTGGACGGCGTGGTCGGCGACCAGCTCAGCTCTATTCGCGTGCCCTCGCCCGGGGCGGTGTGCACCTCTGCACGGCCGTCGACGGAGGCGACGCGCTCGATGATCGACCGCCGCACCCCGAGTCGTTCGGACGGGATCGTCGCGACGTCGAACCCGCGACCGTCGTCACCGACCTCGATGTGCACGCCGTCGTCGTGCTGCTCGACGCGGACCCACCGGGCGACGTCGGGCCCACCGGCGTGCTGGACGCTGTTGACCGCCGCCTGCAGTGCTGCTGACGCGAGGGCGTCGGCGACCGACGCCGGCAGCCGGACCGACCCGGACGGGGCCGGGACGAGCCGGACGGGCGCCGCGAGGGCACCGATCGCCTCGCCGATGCGGGTGCGGAGGTCGGCGAGCGTGACCGGGGTGTCGTCGTCCGGGCCGTCGGCCGCTGCGGCCTCGAGGTGGTCGATGGCGTTCCGTGCCATGCGGGCGGCGAGGGTCTTCGCCTCGAGCGTGTCGGCCCGTGCGGCGGAGAGCAGCGTCGTCAGCACACTGTCGTGCACGATCGCGTCGACCTGCACGCGCTCCACCTCGACCGCGTGCTCGCGGATGGCGAGCGAGTACCGGCGGACCGCGGTCGACTGCGCCGTGTCGACCGACGAAGCGGCACGGCGCAGGACCACGGCGATGACGAGCACCGCACCGCTGAGCAGCGCCGTGTAGACGCCGTCGAGCAGCGCACGGACGAGCCCGGCGTCGCCGCCGACCGGGGTGAGCCGGAGGACGACGTAGATCGCCGGCACCAGTGCGGTGTAGATCGTGGCCCGCCAGGTGGCGAAGCCCATGGCCGCCGCGGTCGAGCCGACGGTGCAGAACCACCACGGCCACGGCTGCTGCGTGGACGGGATCGAGTCCTGCACCGTGAGCGGCCACGTGGTCAACGCGACCAGGAAGAGCAGCGCGCACAGGATCTGCGCGAACTGCGCCACCCGTGGCACGAACGCCGAGACCCCGACCAGGACGAACGACGCCCCGAGCGCGATCGCGACGACCGGGCCCCAGAACGGGTCGAGGTACGGCAACTGGGCGAGGACCGCCGGGGTGTCGACGATGCCGAGGCCGACCGCGGTCATCGCCAGCAGGATCGCGAAGGCACGCTCCACCGACGCCTGCGTGATCGACGCGCGGACGCTGCGTGACGGGTCGGCGCCGAACGGCGCGCCGTCCCCGAAGCCGACCGGGTCGCCACCGGGAGCACGGCTCGAGCCTGCTGGGACGCGGCCGGCATGGCCGGACGCCGCACCAGCGCCGCCCGACCCGCGGCCGAACCACCGACCGGTCCCCCGACCGGTCCCCGGGCCGCTCCCCCGGCGCGACGCCGGCTCAGCCGCGCTCGCCATCGTGTTCAGCGACCGTCACCGTCGGGGTCGATGCCCGAGTCGAGCCCGGGGAGGATGCCGTCCTCGACCGCCCGCCGCAGGAGGTCGACCTTCGTCGGGGCCGGGCGACCGACCTCGACGTACTTCACGCGGATGCGGTCGAGGTACTCACGAGCCGTGGAGTACCCGATGCCGAGTTGCTGCGCCGCCAGCTTGAGCGGCAGGCCCGAGGCGTACAGGTGCAGGATCTCGCGCTCGCGCCGACCGAGCTGGGCCTTCGCGAAGTCGCGGTCGGCGTCGATGGCGCTCGCCCACTCGAGGTTGTTCAGCACGTCACCACGCGCGACGGTGGCGACCGCTGCCATCACCGTCTTCGTGGCGGACGACTTCGGGATGACACCGGCAGCCCCTGCTGCGAGTGCCTCACGGACGTTGGCGACGCGGTCCGCGATGGAGTGCACGAGCACGGCGGAGCCGGTCCCCTGCACGCCCTTGACGTTCTCGGTGACGGTCGAGCCGTCACCGAGGGACAGGTCGAGGACGACGACGTCGACCTCGCGCCCGTCGAGGTCCTGGACGTACTCGGGCACGCTCGCGGCGGTGAGCACCACCTCGAAGCCCTCGTTCTGGCACGCCGCCTGGATCCCGAGTCGCACGGACTCGTGGTCGTCCACGATCGCGACCCGGACCGGCCTGGTGGCCGTGCCCGACGTCTCGGCTGCGGTTGTCGTTCCTGCTCCCACTGTGGCCTCTCGTTCCGATGTGCGTCCCCGGCCCCTGAAACCGGACCGCCATCAGCGCCCAGGATACCCAGGCTGGACTCAGGTCCGGGGAAACCGGACGCGCCACGCGGACGAAACCGCCCGGTTGCCCGTCAGCGCGCGGGCGTCAGGCGCGCCACGGCCTCCATGTGGTGGGTGTGCGGGAACAGGTCGAACGCCCGCAGCGCCTCGAGCTTGTACCCCAGGTCGGCGAACGTCGCGACGTCGCGGGCGAGCGCGACCGGGTCACAGGCGACGTAGACGACCTGCGACGGGTGCAGGGCCGCGATCTGCTCGACGACCTGACGACCGGCACCGGCGCGCGGCGGGTCGAGGACGATCGTGCCGGCGCGGAACCGGTCCTTCTCGGCGCGCGAGGCGTTCGCCACCGTGTTCGCGAGCCAGCGGTCGACCCGGCCGGTCTCGGCGCGCGCGCCGAGCCACTCGGCGAGGTTCTCCTGCGCGTGCTCGGTCGCGCGTGCGGCGCTCTCGACGCTCGTGAGGCGCGCCTTCGGCCCGACGAGGTCGCCGAGTGCGGCGGCGAGCAGGCCGACGCCGCCGTACAGGTCCAGGTGGGTGCCCTCGGGGTCGAGTCGGTCGCGGTCGACCAGGTCCTGCACGGCCTCGGTGAGCACCGACGCCGCGGCACGGTGCACCTGCCAGAAGCCGTTGTCGTCCACCGCGAAGGTGCGCTCCCCGACGACCTCGGTCACCACGGTGGGCTTCTGCTCGTCGATGACGAGGCGCGCCCCCTCGGAGCCGCTCGGTGCCAGCACGTCGATGACCGACGAGCCGGGCATCACGCCACGGCCGAGCGGCGCGCTCTCCTGCACGGCGTCGTTCGCGAGCGGCAGGCTGGTGACGGGGATGACCGAGTGCGAGCGCGCGGCGAACGGGCCGGCGGTGCCGTGCTCGTCGACGTGCAGCCGGACCCGGGTGCGCCAGCCGAGGCCGTTCGCGGCGTCGTCACCGGGTGCGGCCTCGACGACGACGTCCGAGCCGAGCACCGATGCCAGGTCCGTGTGCGCGAACCGCGAGAACGAGTCGACGAGCACGTCGTGCTTCAGCGTGCGCTGGTGTGCGAGGGCGATGTGGCCGAACTCGGCACCGCCCGGGCGCGTCTCGGGGTCGCGGTCGAGCGCGGCCTCGGCCCAGACGTGGTCGACGCGGTGCTCGCTCGCGGTGACGACACTGACGGTGTCGGCGCGCCAGAACGACTTCTTCCGGTCCTCGGTCACCCGGGCGACGACGCGCTCCCCGGGGATCGCGTCCGTGACGAAGACCACCCGGCCTTCGTGCCGTGCCACCGAGATGCCGCCGTGGGCGATCCCGGTGACGTCGAGTTCGAGCAGCGTTCCGACGGATTCACCCATGGTTCGATGGTCCCATGCGTCTGTACCTCGCGAGTACATCCCCCGCCCGCCGAGCACTCCTCGCCCAGTCCGGGATCGAGCCCGTGCTCGTGTCGCCCGGGGTCGACGAGGACGCCGCGGCGTCCGCGGCCGCCGCCGCGCTCGGCCGTGACCTCACCGGCCCGGAGCTCGTGTCGCTGCTGGCCGTCGCCAAGGCGTCAGCCGTCGCGGACGCCGACGTCGCCGGGTCGCCGGTCGACGGCTTCGTGTTCGGCGGCGACTCCGCCTTCGAGGTCGACGGGCGCCTGTACGGCAAGCCGCACGACCCGTCGGTGGCCCGGGAGCGCTGGCGGCAGATGCTCGCCGCCGGCGGCGGGACGCTGTGGAGTGGACACTGCGTGATCGATCGACGACGCGACGACCGGCGCCGCGACCTGGACCCGGCCACGGGACGGACGGGAGGCCCGGATGCGGCCCGCCCCGTGCCTCCCGTCCGCAGCCTGGTGACGTCTCCTGCCGGCGTGCCGGAGCTGGGGGACGTCGCGCCCGGCGGGTCGGCCCTGGCCGCCGGTGGTGACCGCGTGGTCGCCGTGGACAGCGCCGTGCTGACGTTCGCCGACGACCTGTCCGCCGAGGAGATCGACGCGTACGTGGCGACGGGCGAGCCGCTCGAGGTCGCGGGGGCGTTCACCATCGACGGGCGGGCGGCGGCGTACATCTCGCGCATCGACGGGGCACCGTCGGCGGTGGTCGGGCTGTCCCTGCCGGTGCTGCGGTCGATGCTGCTCCGCGGCTTCGGCGTCCGCTGGCACGAGTTCTGGTCACTGTAGACATCCGCACTTGTTCGGGACGGTTCTTTGTGGGTGCCAGTCAATTCGTGCTCCCGTTGCACGAATACGCTGATGTCTCATGCCCCGTATCAGCAAGGTCCTCATCGCGAACCGCGGCGAGATCGCCGTCCGCATCATCCGCGCGGCCCGCGACGCAGGCAAGGCATCGGTCGCCGTCTACGCCGACCAGGACCGTGACGCCCTGCACGCCCGCCTCGCCGACGAGGCCTACGCGCTGAACGGCACCACGAGCGCCGACACCTACCTCGTCATCGACAAGATCATCTCGGTCGCCCGACGGTCCGGCGCAGACGCCGTGCACCCGGGCTACGGGTTCCTTGCCGAGAACGCCGACTTCGCCCGTGCCGTCATCGACGCCGGACTGACCTGGATCGGCCCGTCGCCCGACTCCATCGAGCGCCTCGGTGACAAGGTCTCCGCACGCCACGTGGCCGAGAAGGTCGGCGCGCCGCTCGCGCCCGGCACCATCGAGCCCGTCAAGGACGCCTCCGAGGTCATCGCGTTCGCCGACGAGGTCGGCCTGCCGGTCGCCATCAAGGCGGCCTTCGGCGGTGGTGGCCGTGGCCTGAAGGTCGCACGGACGCGCGACGAGGTCGCCTCGCAGTTCGAGTCGGCGACGCGTGAAGCCATCGCGGCGTTCGGTCGGGGCGAGTGCTTCGTCGAGAAGTACCTCGACAAGCCGCGCCACGTCGAGACCCAGTGCCTCGCCGACCAGCACGGCAACGTCGTCGTCGTGTCGACGCGCGACTGCTCGCTGCAGCGCCGGCACCAGAAGCTCGTCGAGGAAGCACCCGCGCCCTACCTGACGGACGCGCAGCAGGAGCGACTGTACGAGTCGTCGAAGGCGATCCTGCGCGAGGTCGGCTACGTCGGTGCCGGCACGTGCGAGTTCCTGATCGGCGCCGACGGCACGGTGTCGTTCCTCGAGGTCAACACCCGCCTGCAGGTCGAGCACTGCGTGTCCGAAGAGGTCACCGGCATCGACCTGGTGCGCGAGCAGTTCCGCATCGCCGAGGGCGGCGTGCTCGACTACTCCGACCCTGTGGCGCGCGGTCACTCGTTCGAGTTCCGCATCAACGGCGAGGACCCGGGCCGCAACTTCTTCCCCGCGCCCGGCCCCGTGCACGCCTTCAACGCGCCGTCCGGCCCCGGCGTCCGCGTCGACTCGGGAGTCGTGAGCGGCGACGTCGTGTCCGGTTCGTTCGACTCCATGCTCGCGAAGCTCATCGTCACCGGAGCGACCCGTGCCGAGGCGTTGGAGCGCTCGCGTCGTGCACTGGCCGAGTTCGAGGTCACCGGCCTGCCGACCGTGCTGCCCTTCCACCGTGCGGTCGTGTCGGACCCGGCGTTCGCGACGGACGACTCCTCGCCGTTCTCCGTGTACACGCAGTGGATCGAGACCGAATTCGTCAACGAGATCCCGGCGTGGAGCGGTTCGCCTGAAGAACTGCCGGCACCGGCTCCGCGCGACTCGGTCGTCGTCGAGGTGCAGGGCAAGCGCATCGAGGTCACCATGCCGTCGATCGTCGGTGGCGGTGCCGCCGGTGTCGCCGGTCGTCGTCCGGCCGGTCCCTCCGCTCCCCCGAAGCGCCGCTCGTCGGCGGTCAAGGGCGGCATCGCGAAGTCCGGCGGGTCCGTCGCGTCGCCGATGCAGGCGACCGTCGTGAAGCTCGCGGTCGCCGAGGGTGACACCGTGGTGAAGGGCGATCTGCTCGTCGTGCTCGAGGCCATGAAGATGGAGCAGCCCGTGCAGGCCCACAAGGACGGCGTCGTCACCGGCCTGAACGCCCCGGTCGGCCAGACGGTCTCGTCCGGTCACGTGCTGCTCGAGCTGGCGTAGCGCGCGCGGCGGGGCTTCCCTCCCCGGGCCGTTCGTCCGGCGCACTTCCGCTGCGCACAACCAAAGTCACCTCGAACCGGGTAATCGCACGGTTCGAGGTGACTTTGGTTGTGCAGACAGTTCTGGCGCGGCTGTTCATCGGACGTGGTGGTACGAGCGGGACACCATCGGGAGCCCTGTCGCGCGCAACACTGCACGCAGGGACTCGGCGTCGTTCGTCTCACGCGCCCCGAACCTGCCGACCGCGCGGACATCCGGATGTCGTCGGAGACGGTCCTCCCGACGCTTCTCCGCCACGACGACGTCGGCCGACGACCGGCCCGCTGCCCGGAGCGCCGGATCCACGTACTTCGATCGACCGTCGAACTCGAGGACCACGCCGTGCTCCGGGAACCAGAAGTCCACACGTCCGATCAGACCGGCGCCGTCGCGGAACTCCTGCTGGAGCACCGGTCGCGGAGCCCCGACCTCGTCGAGCGCGACCCTGGCGACGGATTCACCAGCCGAACCACTGTCGGCGTCCGCGAGGTCGATCGCAACACCCGCCCGGTGTCGACCGTGCACCGCGCTCCGACTCGCCAGTTCGTCACGGATCGCACGCTTCGACACACCGCACTGCAGCGCCACGTCGAGAGCGGGCACCGCGATCCGGAGCTCGTGCGAGATCGCCACGTCGACGACGGTGCTGACCAGGTCGGTGAGTCGCCGGCCGTTCGCGACCATGGTCTGCGTGCGCAGTCGTCGTCCCCTGCCAGGGCGCTTCCGCACGTGGGTCAGCGCCTGCGAGGTCGCGCGGAGTGGATCGATCACCTCGACCACGTCCGGGAACTCGCCCTTCCACGGCAATCCGTGCAGCGCGGCTGCCGAAGCGTGCGAGACGACGAGCCGGTCGGCGATCCCGTCGTGCACCGCCTTGATGCGGGCGATGTGGCGCTCGCCTGGAGTCGCCCGACGCCAGTCGTCCGCATCGACGAACCGGCCGGGGACCAGGCGGACCAACTGACCGGCGTCTGCCGCCGAGCGCTGAGCCCGTCCCGTTCGGCCGCTCGTGTCGGCCGAGCCACCGCGGATGATCGTGAGTCGTGTCATCCCGGCAGGATCCCGCGTCTGTGCGCGGCGCATTCGGTCGCGCGGTCTGCCTGTGGAGAGCGGACGGCCCGGAGGCGCTCGGGAGGAGGGCGGCGCCGTTCAGCCCTGCACGACCAAAGTGCCCTCGAGCCGCGCTTTCAGGCGGTTCGAGGGCACTTTGGTTGTGCGCAGGCCCCGGGGCGGCGGACGGCGGCCTTACGAGACCAAGGGGCGGACGGACTCCGCGAGGGCGTCGACGAGGCGCTGGGCCTCGGCGGGGGTCTCGGCGACGGTGTCGATGTAGACCTTGACCTTGGGCTCGGTGCCGCTCGGTCGGACGATCACGCGCGCGTCACCGGTCAGGTCGTACCGCAGGATGTCCGACGGCGGGAAGCCCTCCACCCCGTCGACGTAGTCCGTCACGGTGCGGACGTCCAGCCCGCCGAGCGACGACGGCGGCGCGGACCGCAGCGAGGCCATGATCTCGCCGATGCGGGACAGGTCGTCCACGCGGGTCGCGACCTGCCCCGACGCGAACGCCCCGAACTCGGCGGCGAAGGCGTCGAGCTGCCCGGCGATCGACGATCCGGCAGCGGCCAGGTCCGACGCCAACGACAGCAGCGACAGGGCCGCCGAGATGCCGTCCTTGTCGCGGACGACCGACGGGTCCACCAGGTAGCCGAGAGCTTCTTCGTACCCGAAGAGCAGCCCGGGGACCCGCGAGACCCACTTGAAGCCGGTCAGGGTGTCGCGGTACTCCAGACCGTGGCGGGCGGCGACGCGGGCCAGCGCCGGCGACGAGACGATCGACGCTGAGAGGGTGCCCGTGGCGCCGGTCTCCGACGCACGGACGGCAGCCTGCCACCCGAGTAGCCACCCGACCTCGTTGCCGGACAGGCGGCGGTAGGTCGGGTCCCCGGAGTCGGAGACCGCCGGGATCGCGAGCGCGAGCCGGTCGGCGTCGGGGTCGTTCGCGATGACGAGGTCAGCGCCGACGGCGAGCCCGCGGGCGATCGCCAGGTCCATCGCGCCGGGTTCCTCGGGGTTCGGGAACGACACGGTCGGGAACGCACCGTCCGGCTCGATCTGCTCCGGCACGACCGCGGGCGACGCGAACCCGGCGGCGGCGAACACCGCGCGTGCGGTCTCCCACCCGACACCGTGCATCGCCGTGTAGACGACCTTCGGCTGCTCCTGCGGCGCCAGGGTCGGGGTCGGCACGATGGCGGCGGTGGCGGCCACGTAGGCGTCGAGCAGCGCCGACGACGCGACGGTGTAGTCGGTGCCCCGGGGCAGGTCCGTGATCGACCCGGCAGCGACGGCTTCGATGGCCGCAGCGATCGAGCCGTCGACCGGCGGCACGATCTGCGACCCGTCGTCGTCCTGTCCGAGGTAGACCTTGTACCCGTTGTCGCGGGGCGGGTTGTGGCTCGCGGTGACCATCACCCCGGCGCCGACGTCGAGGTGCCGCACAGCGAACGCGAGCACCGGTGTGGGCAGGGCGACCGGCAGCAGCGTGACCTCGAGCCCGAGGCCACGCATGACCTCTGCGGAGTCGCGCGCGAAGACGTCGGAGTTCACCCGGCCGTCGTAGCCGATCACGACGCTGCGCGACCGGCCCGTGTCGATCAGGAAGCGTGCGAGACCGGCAGCGGCCTGCGACACGACGACCCGGTTCATGCGGAGCGGGCCGTAGCCGAGCTCGGCGCGGAGTCCGGCAGTACCGAACTGCAGCCGGCCGCCGAACCGCGCGGCCAGGGCCTGCACGGCCGGACCGGAGCCGTCGGACGCGGCGTCGATCGCGGCGGTCAGCTCGTCGCGGGTCTGCGGATCCGGGTCCTGCGCGAGCCAGGACCGAGCGGTCCCGAGCACGTGGTCGAGGTCGATCTTCACGACGCCGACTGCCCGAGGGCGGTCACCACGCGGGCGAGCAGGTCCGCGATCGCGGGCTCGGCCTGCTTGCCGGCCTCGAGCACCTCGGTGTGCGACAGCGGCGTCTTCTGGATGCCGGCGGCGAGGTTCGTGATGAGGGAGAACCCGAGGACCTCCATGCCGGCCTGGCGAGCGGCGATGGCCTCGAGCGCGGTGGACATGCCGACGATGTGCCCACCGATGGCCTTGGCCATCTGGACCTCTGCCGGGGTCTCGTAGTGCGGGCCACGGAACTGCGTGTAGACGCCCTCGTCCAGGGACGGGTCGACCGACCGCGCCACGTCACGCAGCCGGGACGAGTACAGGTCGGTGAGGTCGATGAACGTCGCGCCCTCGAGCGGGCTGTCGGCGGTCAGGTTGATGTGGTCGCTGATGAGCACGGGCGTACCGGGCGTCCAGTGCTCCTTGATGCCACCGGCACCGTTCGTCAGCACCATGACCGTGGCACCCGTGGCCGCGGCGGTGCGGACGCTGTGCACGACCCGGCGGACGCCGTGGCCCTCGTAGTAGTGCGTGCGTGCGCCGATGACGAGCGCGTGGCGGCCGTCGGCGAGGCGGATCGACCGGATGGTGCCGGAGTGTCCGGGCACGGCCGAGGCGCTGAACCCGGGGACCTGGTCCGCCGGGATCTCGGACACGGTCTCACCGATGATGTCGGCGGCCTTGCCCCAGCCCGAGCCGAGGGTCAGGGCGATGTCGTGCCGCTCGATGCCGGACTTCGCGGCGATGACGGCGGCGGCGTCCCGCGCGACCTCGAACGGGTCGGCAGCGGGGTCGTTCAGCGGGTTCTCGGTGCTCATGACCCAACTCTAAAGGGCCGACGCCCGCCGCAGCGGCCGCCGCCGCAGCCGCCGCCGCTCCCGCCTCAGTGCTCGCCGAGCGCCCGGTCCACCGCCGCCGTGATCTCACCCTGGTCGAAGTGGTTCCGGATCACGATGACCTCGGCGTAGGTGTCGCCGATCGCCTCGACGAACTCCTGGCTGGTGAGGATCACGTTGGCGTCGTCGGACACGTCGCGCACCGAGGCCACGTCGGCTGCGACGACCGATGCCTGCAGGCCAAGGGCGGACAACGCCTTCTCGGCGTTCACCTTGAGGATCCCGCTCGAGCCGATGCCCGCGCCGCAGATGGTCACGATCTTCACGCGGACACCCCCATGATCGTGCGGACCTCGTCCGCCGTCGTCGCGTCGGCGATCCGCCCCGTGACGGCCTGGTCGTTGAACAGGTTCGCGATCTCGCCGATGGACTCGAGGTGCGTGCCGACCCCGGCGACCGCGAGCCCCAGGACCACGCGGACCGGGTCGTTGTGCGGGTGGCCGAACGCGACCGGCGCTTCGAGGGTCACGACGGCGAGCCCGTCGCGCAGGACCGCGCCACCCGGTCGGGCGTGGGCGAACGCCAGGCCCGGCGAGATCACGATGTACGGCCCGTGTTCCTCGACCATGCCGATCATGGCGTCCGTGTACTCGTCGGTCGCGGCTCCGGACGCGACGAGCGCGCCGCCGGCCAGGCGCATCGCGTCACGCCAGGTGGGCGCGGTGGCCCCGAGGAGCACGGCGGCGTCCGGCAGCGGCGGCAGTCCCATGCGTCAGGCCTCCGAGTACCCGGAGGTGATGGTCGCGATGATCTCCTCGCGGTCCTCGAGCGGCAGGAAGGAGCCGAGCGCCGCGTTGATCTGGAACGCCGCCAGGTCGTCGAGGTCGTAGCCGAACGTGCCGGCGAGCAGTGCGAGCTCCTTCGACAGCGACGTCCCGCTCATCAGGCGGTTGTCGGTGTTCACCGTGACCCGGAAGCCGAGCTGGTAGAGCACGTCGAAGGGGTGGTCGGCGAGGTCGTCGCCCCAGGCCGCGATCGCACCGGTCTGCAGGTTGGAGGACGGCGAGACCTCGAGCGGGATCTCGCGGTCGCGGACCCACGACGCGACCTCGCCGAGGGAGGCCAGCGTCGAGCCGTCACCGGCGTCGGAGAGGGTGACGTCCTCGAAGATCCGGACGCCGTGCCCGAGGCGCAGCGCGCGGCCGTCGACGAGCGCGGACCGGATCGAGGCGAGACCATCCGCTTCGCCCGCGTGGACGGTGACGGGGAACAGCTCGGATGCGAGGTGGTCGAACGCGGCACGGTGGTTCGAGGCGGGGAACCCGGCTTCGGCACCGGCGATGTCGAAGCCGACGACCCCGTTGTCACGGTGCCGGACGGCGAGCTCGGCGATCTCGAGCGAGCGGTCGGCGTGGCGCATCGCGGTGACGAGCTGGCCGACGCGGATGCGCCCGCCCGCGGCGTCGACCGCTTCCTCGATGCCGGCCTGGACGGCCTCGACCGTCTCGTCGAGGGTCAGGCCGCCCTGCAGGTGCTGCTCCGGCGCCCAGCGGACCTCGCCGTACACGACGCCGTCGGCGACCAGGTCCTCGACGAACTCCTTCGCGACGCGGTGCAGCTGCGGAGCCGTCTGCATGACCGAGATGGTGACGTCGAACGTCTTCAGGTACTCGACGAGCGAGCCCGAGTTCGACTGGTCGGCGAACCACTGCCCGAGCTCGGACGGGTCGGTGGTCGGCAGCGTGACGCCCGCGGCACCGGCAAGCTCGACGATCGTCGCGGGGCGCAGGCCGCCGTCGAGGTGGTCGTGCAGCGAGACCTTCGGCAGGTCGTTGATGACCGCTCCGGCGTCGGGCAGGCGGTAGGTCGGGGCGTCGGCGCTCATGCGACCAGGCTATCGGTGGTCAGCGACCGCGCGCAGGCACCTGTGCACAACAGACCCGTGCACAGACTGGCGCATCCCACTAAACGGGATCGCGAAGCGATCCGTGGGATGCGCGGGCGAGCCTGCGAGCCCGGTCCACACGTGTGCGGAGAGCCTCCAGTCGGTCGGACGGTCGCGTTCAGCCCGCGATGCGCTCCCGCACGATCGGCCCGCGGGCCGCCACGGCAGCGTCGGACGAGCCGATCGACCACGCACCCTCGAGCGACTCGAGCGCGCGCGGGATCCGCGAGGCGTCGTCGGTGTGCAGCGTCCAGAGCGGCTGCCCCTCGGTCACGGTGTCACCGGGCTTGACGTGCAGCTCGATGCCCGCCCCGGCCTGCACCGGGTCCTGCGCGCGGGCACGACCGGCGCCGAGGCGCCAAGCCGAGACGCCGAACGGCAGGGCGTCCTGCTGCGCCAGCACACCGGACGACGGCGCCGTGACGACGTGCTGCTCGCGGGCGACCGGCAACGCGGCGGAGGGGTCACCACCCTGCGCGGAGATCATCCGGCGCCAGGTGTCCATCGCGCGACCGTCGGCCAGCGCCGCGGCGGGATCGGCGTCCGGCAGTCCAGCCAGCGTGAGCATCTCCGAGGCCAGGGCGACGATCAGCTCCACGACGTCCGACGGACCCCCGCCCTCGAGGACCGAAACCGACTCCCGCACCTCGAGCGCGTTGCCGATCGTCAGCCCGAGCGGGACCTCCATGTCGGTCAGCAGCGCCGAGGTCTTCACCCCGGCGTCGTTCCCGAGGTCGACCATCGTCTGCGCGAGCTCGCGCGACGCCTCGTACGTCGGCATGAACGCACCGGAGCCGAACTTCACGTCGAGCACGAGCGCACCGGTGCCCTCGGCGATCTTCTTCGACATGATGCTCGACGCGATGAGCGGGATGCACTCGACGGTGCCGGTGATGTCGCGCAGGGCGTACAGCTTCTTGTCGGCCGGTGCGAGACCCGAGCCGGCGGCGCAGATGACCGCACCGACGTCGGACAGGATCTCCATCATCCGGTCGTTCGACAGCGCAGCCTGCCACCCGGGGATCGACTCGAGCTTGTCGAGCGTCCCGCCGGTGTGGCCGAGGCCACGGCCGGACAGCTGCGGCACCGCGACGCCGAACGACGCCACCAGCGGTGCGAGCGGCAGCGTGATCTTGTCGCCGACCCCGCCCGTGGAGTGCTTGTCGACGGTCGTCTTGCCGAGCGACCCGAACGACATCCGCTCCCCCGACGCGATCATCGCGAGCGTGAGGTCCTTGACCTCGCGCCGCTCCATCCCGTTCAGGAAGATCGCCATCGCCATGGCGGCCATCTGCGGGTCCTCGACGTAGCCGCGCGTGTACGCGTCGACGAGCCAGTCGACCTCGGCGGTGCTCAGGGCGCCGCCGGATCGCTTCGTGCGGATGAGGTCGACGGTGTCGAACGGCTCGACGGCCATGGGGATCAGTGCTCCTGCTGGTAGGTGACGAGGGTGCGCGGCCCGAACGCGTCGGGCAGGACCTCGTCGATGGTGCGGATGCCCGAGACCGTCTCGAGGAGCATGCCCTCGGTCGAGTGCTCGAACAGCAGCTGGCGGCAGCGGCCGCACGGCATCAGGGTCGCCCCGTCGCCGTCGACGCACGTGAACGCGACGAGCTTGCCGCCGCCGGTCATGTGCAGCTGCGACACGAGCGAGCACTCCGCGCAGAGCGTCACCCCGTAGCTCGCGTTCTCGACGTTGCAGCCGGAGACGATCCGGCCGTCGTCGGTGAGCGCCGCGGCGCCCACCGGGAACGACGAGTACGGCGCGTAGGCGCGCCGCATCGCGGCCGTGGCGGCGTCCCGGAGAGCGCCCCAGTCCACGTCGTCGACCGGGAGGCCCGTGGCTGCGTCCGCCCCGTCGGCGGCGGTGTCGCCGCCTCCCGCGCGCAGGGCCGTGGCCGGGTCCGTCCAGGCGATCGCGTCGGTGGACGCGGCCGTGCCGTCGTCCGCAGCGTGCGTTTCGGTCATGTGCCGTGCCTCCTGGCCGTCAGCTCTTGATGTACGGCTTGCCGGACGCGGCGGGACCGCGCGACTGCCCGACCAGGCCGGCCACCGCGAAGATCGTCACCACGTACGGCAGCATCAGCAGGAACTCGCTCGGCACGGGCGAGTCGATCGCCCCGAGCGTGTTCTGCAGGTTCGAGGCGAAGCCGAACAGCAGCGCCGCCAGCGTGGCCTTGATCGGGTCCCAGCGACCGAAGATGACGGCGGCCAGGGCGATGTAGCCAGCGCCGGCCGTCATGTCCTTCGTGAACGGCCCGACCGCGTCGAGCGTGAAGTACGCACCACCGAGGCCGGCGATCGCGCCGGCGAGCGACACGTTCCAGAACCGGGTGCTCGTGACGTTGATGCCCACCGTGTCGGCCGCCTGCGGGTGCTCGCCGACCGCGCGGAGGCGCAGGCCCCAGCGGGTCTTGAACAGGCCGAAGGTGACGACCGCGACGGCCACGTACGCCAGGTAGACGATGACGCTCTGCTCGAAGAACACCGGACCGATGACCGGGATCTGGTGCAGCAGCGGGATCTCGAACTTCGGGAACCGGACGCCGACGTTCAGCGTGGTCTCGTTCGGGGACAGCACCTGCGAGTACAGGAAGCCGGTCAGCCCCGAGATGAGGGCGTTGATGACGACGCCGACGATGACCTGGTCGACGAGGTACTTGATGCTGAACGCGGCCAGGATGAACGAGACGAGCACACCGGCGACGAGCGCGCCGACGAGTCCGACCCACGCGGAGCCGGTGAGCGACGCGATGAGCGCCGAGGTGAACGCACCCGCGAGGAACTGGCCCTCGATGGCGATGTTGACCACGCCGACCCGCTCGGAGATGACGCCGCCGAGGGCACCGAACACGAGCGGGACGCTCAGCCCGAGTGCGCCGACCAGCAGGCCGGGCAGCGGGATCGTGGCGCCGGCCGCTGCCCACGTCAGGAAGCCGACGACGAAGACGATCGCGAAGACCGACGTGACCCAGAGCGGGACGTGCCGGTAGGCGCGGACCTCGACGAAGGCGTAGACCGTGGCGATCGCCAGGAGCACGACCACGACGTAGCCGGTCGGCGCCGCCGACAGCGGGACGTTCGGCAGCGCGACGAAGTCGCCGGCGTTCGCGAGCCGGAAGGTGGTCGTGCCGGCGCGGCTGAGCAGGACGAAGAACACGACCGCGAGCAGCGTGAACACCGCGTACCCGATCGGGAGCTTCCAGCTGCGGGTCGTCTCGACCGGACGGTCGGAGAGGGGCGACGCGGGCGCCGCGGTGGGGCTGAGGGTGCTCACGCGGCGACCGCCTTCTTGCTGTTCTTGCTCGTCTTCGTGCGCTGGCGGGCTCCCGGCTGCGGGATCCGGAAGATCGCGCGGACGAGCGGCGGCGCCGCGATGAACAGGACGATGAGGGCCTGGATGACACCGACGATGTCGATCGGGATGCCGTTGGCGGCCTGCATGGCGTAGCCACCGTTCTTCAGCACGCCGAACAGGATCGCGGCCCAGAACACGCCCCACGGCTTCGAGCGGCCGAGCAGCGCGACGGTGATCGCGTCGAAGCCGATGCCGGCGTCGATGCCCGAGGTGAAGCCCGTCGTGACCGCACCCTGCACCTGGTAGGCACCGGCGATGCCGACGAGGGCACCGGAGATGACCATCACCCAGATCGTCAGTGCCGGCACGCTCATGCCGGCGACGCGGGCGGCGCGGGGGTTCTCACCGATGGTGCGGAACCGGAAGCCGAGCGACGACTTGTTGACGAGCCACCAGACCACGACGACGGCGATGATCGCGACGATGAAGCCGAGGTCCACGCCGTACCGCTCGCCGAAGAGCTGCGGCAGGAGGGCACTGTCCTTCGTGGCCGGGGAGATCGGGTTGCTGCTGCCCGGAGCCTGCAGCAGACCGGGGGTCCGTAGCAGGTAGCTGACCAGGTAAAGCGCGACGTAGTTGAGCATGATCGTGACGACCACCTCGTTCGCACCCGTGCGCGCCTTGAGGACACCGACGATCCCTCCCCAGACCGCACCGCCGACGATGCCGGCGACGATCGTGAGCGGGATGTGGATCGCGGCGGGTCCGTCGAACGAGAACCCGACCCAGCCGGCGGCCGCGGCCCCCATCAGGATCTGGCCCTGGCCGCCGATGTTGAACAGCCCGGCGCGGAAGGACAACGCGATCCCGAGGCCGGCGACGACGAGCGGCACCGCGTAGTCGATCGACCGGGTGAGCGGGGCGATCGCCTGCTGGAAGCTGGTGGCGCCGAAGTTGACCACCGAGCCCTGGAACAGCGAGGCGTAGGCGCCGCCGACCGCGGTGCCGATGGCCTGGAGCATGTCGGCGGGACGGGCGAAGAAGTAGCCGGCCGTGGCGCGGACGTTCTCGTCGGTCAGGGCGATGAGGATGCCGCAGGCGACGAGGGCGAGCACGACCGCGAGGACCGTGACGAGCACGGAGCCGTTCAGGATGCTCTGCATCGCGGCGTGCCAGCGGTCGGTACCGGGGGCGCCGTTGCGGCGCTCGGTGTCGTCCGCCGAGTCCGTCATCAGGTGCGGGGTCTCCGGGGCCTCCTGCAGGCGGTCGTCGGTGAGCGGGGCGTCTGCCTCGGTGCCGGCGGTGGGCTGCGTGTTGTCGGGCGTGGGGGTGGTCACGCTGCCAACTCCGTTCCGGTCGTGGATGTGGCTTGGATCTCGCCGGCCGAACCGGTCATGCGGCCAACTCCGTTCCGGTCGTGGATGTGGCTTGGATCTCGCCGGCCGAACCGGTCATGCGGCCAACTCCGTTCCTTCTGGGATCTCGCCGGCCATCATGAGGCCGAGGACGTCTCGCGGGGTGGTCGCCGGCACGATCCCGACGATGCCGCCGCGGTACATGACGGCGATGCGGTCGGCCAGTGCCACGACCTCGTCGAGCTCGGTGGAGACGACGATGACGGGCACACCGGTGTCGCGGGTGGCGACGATGCGCTTGTGCACGAACTCGATCGACCCGACGTCGATGCCGCGCGTGGGCTGCGCGGCGACGAACAGCCGGAGCTCGCGGCTGAGCTCCCGGGCGAGGACGATCTTCTGCTGGTTGCCGCCGGACAGCCGACCGGCAGCGGTCGCGCGGCCCGGCGTGCGGATGTCGAACTCGGCGATCTTCTCGTCGGCGAAGGCGTCGCGCTCGGCGGCACGGATGGTGCCGGCGCGGACGAACGCGTCGTGGTCGGACCGGTCGAGCATGAGGTTCTCCGCGATCGTGAACTCGCCGACCAGGCCGTCCTCCTTGCGGTCCTCGGGGACGAAGCCGACGCCGGCGTCGAGCACCTGCTTGACGCTGCGGCCGGTGAGCTCCTTGCCGTCCAGCGTGATGCGGCCGGCGTGGACGGGCTCGAGACCGAGGATCGCCTCGGTGAGCTCGGTCTGTCCGTTGCCCTGCACCCCGGCGATCGCCAGGACCTCGCCGCGACGGACCGAGAACGACACGTCGTCGACGAGCACGATGCCGGACGGGTCGGTGACGGTGAGGCCCTCGACGACCAGGGCGTCCTCGCCACCGGTCGACGGCGTCTTGTCGACGACGAGGGAGACGGCGCGGCCGACCATCATCGCGGCCAGCTCGTTGTTGGTCGCCGCGGGCGAGGCCTCTCCTACGACCTTGCCGAGCCGGATCACCGTGATGCGGTCGGCGACCTCGCGGACCTCGCGGAGCTTGTGGGTGATGAAGACGATCGCGGTGCCGGCCTCGCGGAGCTGCCGCATGATGCCCATCAGCTCGTCGGTCTCCTGCGGGGTGAGGACGGCCGTCGGCTCGTCGAACACCAGCACGGAGGCGTCGCGGGAGAGCGCCTTGATGATCTCCACACGCTGCTGGACGCCGACGGGCAGGTCCTCGATCTTGGCGTCGGGGTCGACGTCGAACCCGAAGCGGTCGGAGATCTCCTTGACCCGCTTGCGGGCGCCGGCCAGGTCGAGCCGGCCGCCGAAGGTGGTCTGCTCCTGACCGAGCATGACGTTCTCGGCGACGGTGAAGACGGGGACGAGCATGAAGTGCTGGTGCACCATGCCGATGCCGGCGCGCATGGCGTCACCGGGGCCGTCGAAGTCCTGGACCACGTCGTCGAGCAGGATCTCGCCCTCGTCGGCGTCGTACAGGCCGTAGAGGACGTTCATCAGGGTGGACTTGCCGGCGCCGTTCTCACCCAGGAGGCAGTGGACCTCACCCGGCTCGACGGTGAGCGAGATGTGGTCGTTGGCGACCAGGGCGCCGAACCGCTTGGTGATGCCGCGGAGTTCGAGCTTCATGTTCGGGAGTCTATTTCTGTCTCGAGTGCGCCACGCGGGCGCACGACCTCGAGTGCGCCACGCGGGCGCACGGTCTCGCGTGCACCGCTCGGGCGCACGAGAACGCGGGCGAGGGAAGCCCCTCGCCCGCGTTCGTCGGGTCAGGACTGGGTCTTGACCTTGATCGAGCCGTCGATGATGCCGGCCTTGATGTCGTCCAGTTCGCCCTGGAGGCCCTTGTCGACCTTGGACTCGTAGTCGTGGAACGGCGCGATGCCGACGCCCTCGTTCTCGAGCGTGCCCACGTACGGGGTCTTCGAGAACTTCTTGTCGGCCGCCTGCTCGACGACGTCCTTCACGGCCGGGCGCATGCCCTTCTCGACCGAGGTGAAGGCGATGTCCTTGTAGCGCGGGTCGGCCTCGTAGAGGTCGCTGTCCGCACCGATCAGGACGGAGCCGTTGTCGGCGTCCTTGATGGCCTCGGCAGCCGACTGGTAGATCGGACCGCCGACGGGCAGGATCACGTCGGCGTCCTGGTCGAGGAGCGTCTGCGCGACCGACTTGGCCTGCGTGCCTGCCTCGAAGCCACCGGTGAAGGAGCCCTTGCCGGTGTCGACGTTCCAGCCCTTGACCTGGACGTCCTTGTCCTTCTGCTCGTTGTAGTACTTCACGCCGTCCGCGAAGCCGTCCATGAAGATGGTGACGGTCGGGATCTGCATGCCGCCGAAGGTGCCGACGACGCCGGTCTTCGAGTAGGACGCCGCTGCGTAGCCGGCGAGGAACGCGGCCTGCGAGGTGTCGAACGTGATCGGCTTGACGTTCTTCGCGTCGATCGAGCTGTCGTCGATGATCGCGAAGTCGGTGTCGGGGTTCGCCGCGGCCTGCTTCTTCGTGGCGTCGGCGAGGTTGAAGCCGACGGTCACGACGAGGTTGCAGTTCTGGCCGATGAGCTGCTGGATGTTCGAGTCGTAGACGGTGGCGTCCTTCGACTCGGCTTCCTTGTAGGTGGCACCGAGGTCCTTGGCGGCGTCCTTCATGCCCTCGTAGCCGAGCTGGTTGAACGACTTGTCGTCGAAGCCACCGGCGTCGGAGACCATGCAGGGGCGGAAGTCGGTCTTCTTGGCGGTCGTCGTGTCGGACGGCGCCGAGGCGCAGCCTGCGAGGACGGCGGCGGTGCCGAGGAGCGCGAAGCCGCTGAGGACGACGCGTCGGGTACGAGATGTCACGGGTGGGTTCCTCCGGGGAGCGTGCCCGGACCACGTGCGTTCCGGGCGATCGTGGCGACAGTACACGACCGCCCGGCCGGTACAGGACCCGTTCTGAGCACCGGACGGATCAGTTACGGGATCGCGACCGCGCCGAAACGCGCCCGTAACGCGGGGTCACGCTCGGACCCCCAGTTCGAGGGGGTTGTCGGTGGAGCGCTACAGGACGTCGCCGCGGCCGCTGATCTTGAGAGCATCCACGACGCCCTTGACCCGCTGCGCGTTCGCGCTGGTCGTCACGAGCAGCGCATCGGGGGTGTCCACGACGACGATGTCCTCGACCCCGATGAGCGAGATGAGCCGCTGGCTGTGCGAGATCACGATGCCGCTCGACGAGTCGGCGAGGATCCGGGCGCCGTCACCGAGCACGGCGAGGTTGTTCGGACGACCACCGGACTGCAGCTTGGCGAGCGAGGCGAAGTCGCCGACGTCGTCCCAGTCGAAGTCACCGGGCACGACCGCCATGCGTCCGGCCGCGGCAGCAGGCTCGGCGACCGTGTAGTCGATCGCGATCTTCTCGAGCGTGGGCCACACCGCGTCGACGACCGCGCCGCGGGCCGAGGTGTCCCAAGCGTCCGCCAGCTCGTTGATGCCGGCCAGCAGCGTCGGGTTGTTCCGGCCGATCTCCTCGAGCAGCACGTCGGCGCGGGCGATGAACATGCCCGCGTTCCACAGGTACGTGCCCTGTTCGATGTACGAGCGTGCGGTGTCCAGGTCGGGCTTCTCGACGAACGACCGGACGGCGTGCGCGGTCGGTGCGCCCTCGATGTCCAGGGTGTCGCCGTGCGCGTGGATGTACCCGAAGCCGATCGCGGGCTCGGTCGGCGTGATGCCGATGGTGGTGATGTACCCGGCGCGGGCGACGGCGACGGCCTCGCGCACGGAACGGCGGAAGCCGCGGGCGTCGCCGATGACGTGGTCGGCGGCGAAGGAGCCGATGACGACGTCGGGTTCGCGGCGCACGAGGATCGCCGCGGCGAGCCCGATGGCCGCCGTGGAGTCCTTCGGCTCGCTCTCGAGCACCACGTTGTGGTCCTCGACTCCCGGCAGTTGCGACTCGACGGCGACGCGGTGCGCCCGTCCGGTCACGACCATGATCCGCTGTTCGCCCGCGAGCGGGGCGAGCCGGTCCCAGGTCTGCCGGAGCAGCGAGGTGCCGGAGCCGGTCAGGTCGTGCAGGAACTTGGGTGCGTCCGCGCGCGACAGCGGCCACAGGCGCGATCCGATGCCCCCTGCGGGGATGATCGCGTAGAAGTCTTCGAGAGCGTCAGCCACGCGCTCACCGTACCGGTCCTGCCGCGCGGATCCTGGGTGGTCTCCGCACGATTCCCGCATGCGGGCTCCCGCAGGGCAGTGACGCGCGTGCGCGCGGCGACGACGTTGCGTTGTTCACCCGTCGCCTCCGCCCCGTTCACGTCGTCGGCCCCGCGGGGTCACGTCACGCCCGGAGCATGGGAAACACCATGAGCGCACGCAGCGTGGAGCGCGGCACGTCCCCCCGGACCGTCGCCGTCGTGACCGAGAGCTTCCTGCCCACCCTCAACGGCGTGACCACCAGCGTCCTGGCGGTCCTCGACCACCTGGAACGCCGAGGCCACCGCGCGGTCGTGATCGCGCCGGACACCCCGGGGCTCGCGCAGTTCCGGTCGCGCAGCAGTGTCGAGCGCTACCGCTCCTTCGACGTGCACCGGATCCCCGCCGTCGCGTACCGGCAGTTCCCCGTCGCACTCCCCCACCCCGTCCTCGACACGATCCTCGCCGCCTCCGGCGCCGACGTGCTCCACGCCGCGAGTCCGTTCCTGTTGGGTGGGCGCGCGATCACGGCAGCCGGGAGGCTCGGCATCCCTTCCGTCGCTGTCTTCCAGACCGACGTGGCCGGTTTCGCCCGCCGCAACGGCTTGACGGCGACCGTCCCGTTGGTCCGCAGGATCCTCGGCCGCATCCACGCTGGCGCCTCGCTGACGCTCGCGCCGTCGAGTGCGACCGCCGCGATGCTCGCCGAGGACGGGGTCCCCCGCGTCGCACGCTGGGGGCGCGGGGTCGACACCGAGCTCTTCCACCCGGCCCGACGGGAGTCCGCCCACGTCCGAGCGCTCCGACGCCGGATCGCGCCGCACGGCGAGACGATCGTCGGCTACGTCGGGCGACTGGCGCCGGAGAAGGAGGTCGAACGGCTCGCCGAGCTCGGCGGGATCCCCGGCATCCGCGTCGTCGTGGCCGGCGGTGGACCGTCCCGCGCGCTGCTCGAACGGCGACTGCGGCACCTCGACGTCACCTTCACCGGACCGTTGCGCGGCGACGCCCTCGCTGACGCGTACGCCTCGCTCGACCTCTTCGTGCACACCGGTCCGGCCGAGACCTTCGGGCAGACCCTCCAGGAAGCGCACGCCTCGGGGCTGCCGGTGATCGCGCCGGCGTCGGGTGGTCCGCTCGACCTCGTCGCCCCCGGACTCGACGGCGAGCTCTACGACACCGACGCACCGCAGGCCCTGCGACAGGCGGTCCTGCGGCTCCACCACGACCGCGCACTCGCGGAACGGATGGGATCGGCGGGCCGTCTCCGGGTCGAGGGCACCACGTGGGAGGCCGTCGGCGACCAGCTCCTGGGGCACCACGACACGGCCAGGAACATCGGCGCGCCGCCCGTCGGTCGGGGCCTGCGGGCCGGTCGGGACGAGAAGGTCAGCACCCGCGCATAGGATGGGACGTGTTCCACACGAACACGAACGGCAAGGGCTCGCCGATCGGGCGAGCCCGTCCTATGGAAGGACGAGCTCATGGCTGAGCCCACCGGCGGCGGTACGGCGACCGCCGTCCCCGAAGTCACGATCGAGGCGCCCCGCGCCTCTCGGAAACTCGAGGGCACGCTGTACCGCGGATCGACCGGCATGTGGTCGTGGGTCCTGCACCGGATCACCGGTGTCGCGATCTACTTCTTCCTGCTCGTGCACATCCTCGACACGGCACTCGTGCGCCTCTCACCCGAGGCGTACAACGCGGTCATCGGCACGTACAAGACCCCGATCATGAACCTCGGCGAGATCGCCCTGGTGATGGCCATCGTGTTCCACGCGTTCAACGGGCTCCGGATCATCCTCGTCGACTTCTGGTCCAAGGGGCCGAAGTACCAGCGGGCCATGTTCTGGGTCGTCATCGTCCTGTGGGCGATCGCGATCGCGGGCTTCCTGCCCCGCCAGCTCATGAACCTCTTCGCGGACTTCAACTAGAGGGGCACCTGATGACCACGCAGATCGTCGAACCTCCCCGTTCCGCCTCGGCCGCTCGCCGCTCCACCAACTGGGAGAAGTGGGGCTGGATCTACATGCGCGGCTCGGGCGTCCTGCTCGTCGTGCTGATCTTCGGCCACCTCTTCGTCAACATGGTGGCGGGCGAGGGCGTCAAGCAGATCGACTTCGCCTTCGTCGCCGGCAAGTGGGCCAACCCGTTCTGGCAGGTGTGGGACTCCCTCATGCTCGTCCTGGCGCTCATCCACGGCTCGAACGGCATGCGCACGATCGTCAACGACTACGTGTCGAAGCCGGGCATCCGGAAGACGCTCCTCGCCGCGATCCTCATCGCGTGCGTCGTGCTGATCGTCCTCGGCCTGCTCGTCTGCTGGACGTTCGACCCGTGCCCCGCCGGCGCAGCCGCCGCGGACCTGCCCTCCTTCTGCCCGGCGCAGTAGCACCATCGCCGCTGCCGACCGCCTTCCCACCGTCTACGGAAAGACCCCTGTGACCGAGACCACCGTGCACCACCACCAGTTCGACATCGTCATCATCGGCGCAGGAGGCGCGGGCATGCGTGCCGCGATCGAGGCCGGCCCGAAGGCGAAGACGGCCGTCATCTCGAAGCTCTACCCGACCCGCTCGCACACCGGTGCGGCGCAGGGCGGGATGGCCGCGGCCCTCGCGAACGTCGAAGAGGACTCGTGGGAGTGGCACACCTTCGACACGATCAAGGGCGGCGACTACCTGGTCGACCAGGACGCCGCCGAGATCCTGGCGAAGGAAGCCATCGACGCCGTCATCGACCTCGAGAACATGGGCCTGCCGTTCAACCGCACGCCCGAGGGCAAGATCGACCAGCGTCGTTTCGGCGGCCACACCCGCGACCACGGCAAGGCACCGGTCCGTCGCGCCTGCTACGCGGCCGACCGCACCGGCCACATGATCCTGCAGACGCTGTTCCAGAACTGCGTCAAGCTCGGCGTCGAGTTCTACAACGAGTTCTACGCGCTCGACCTCATCATGGTCGACGTCGTGGGCGAGGACGGCGTCACGCGCAAGCAGCCGGCCGGCGTCGTCGCGTTCGAGCTCGCCACGGGTGAGCTGCACGTGTTCCACGCCAAGGCGATGATCTTCGCGACCGGCGGCTTCGGCAAGATGTACAAGACCACCTCGAACGCGCACACCCTGACCGGCGACGGCGTCGGCATCGTGTGGCGCACGGGCCTGCCGCTCGAGGACATGGAGTTCTTCCAGTTCCACCCGACCGGCCTCGCGGGCCTCGGCATCCTGCTGACCGAGGGTGCTCGTGGCGAGGGTGCGATCCTGCGCAATGCCTCCGGTGAACGCTTCATGGAGCGCTACGCCCCCACCATCAAGGACCTCGCCCCACGCGACATCGTCGCCCGGTGCATGGTGCAAGAGGTTGCCGAGGGCCGCGGTGCCGGCCCGAACAAGGACTACGTCCTGCTCGACTGCACGCACCTCGGTGCCGAGGTCCTCGAGACCAAGCTCCCGGACATCACGGAGTTCGCCCGCACCTACCTCGGCGTCGACCCCGTCGTCGAGCCGGTGCCCGTCATGCCGACCGCGCACTACGCGATGGGTGGCATCCCGACGAACACCGACGCACAGGTGCTCTACGACAACACCACCGTCGTCCCCGGCCTCTACGCCGCCGGCGAGTGCGCGTGCGTCTCGGTGCACGGCTCGAACCGTCTCGGCACGAACTCGCTCCTCGACATCAACGTCTTCGGCAAGCGCTCGGGCAACAACGCCGCCGAGTGGGTCAAGACCGCCGAGTTCCTCCCGCTGCCCGAAGACCCCGCTGCCGGCGTCCGGGCGATGCTCGACCAGTTGCGCGCCTCGACCGGCACCGAGCGCATCGCCGTCCTGCGCAAGGAGCTGCAGGACGAGATGGACAAGAACGCCCAGGTGTTCCGCACCGACGAGTCCCTCGCCCGCGTCACCGAGACCATCCACACGCTCCGGAACCGCTTCATGCAGGTCTCCGTGCAGGACAAGGGCAAGCGGTTCAACACCGACCTGCTCGAGGCCGTCGAGCTCGGGTTCCTGCTCGACCTGGCCGAGGTGGTCGTCTACTCGGCCCGCAACCGCAAGGAGAGCCGCGGCGGCCACATGCGCGACGACTACCCGAAGCGCGACGACGAGAACTACATGCAGCACACGATGGCGTACCTGACGGGCGACCCGCACTCGTCACTCGCCGACGACCACATCACGCTGGACTGGAAGCCGGTCGTCGTGACCCGGTACCAGCCGATGGAGAGGAAGTACTGAGATGACCGACACCCTGGTCTCCGACGCACCCCGGACCGACACCACCGACGCGCCTCCCGGGTCCTTCTCCGTCACGCTCATCATCCGGCGCTTCGACCCGGACGTCGACGACGAGCCGCGCTGGCAGGACTTCGACGTCATGATGCTGCCGACCGACCGCATCCTCGACGCCCTGCACAAGATCAAGTGGGACCAGGACGGCTCCCTGACGTTCCGACGTTCCTGCGCCCACGGGGTCTGCGGCTCGGACGCGATGCGCATCAACGGCCGGAACCGGCTGGCGTGCAAGACCCTGATCAAGGACCTCGACGTCTCGAAGCCGATCTACGTCGAGGCGATCAAGGGCCTGCCGCTCGAGAAGGACCTCGTCGTCGACATGGAGCCCTTCTTCAAGTCCTTCCGCGAGGTCCAGCCGTTCCTGCAGCCGAAGACGGCGCCCACCCCGGGCAAGGAGCGCATCCAGTCGGTGGCCGACCGCGCACGCTTCGACGACACCACGAAGTGCATCCTCTGCGCTGCGTGCACCTCGTCGTGCCCGGTGTTCTGGACCGACGGGCAGTACTTCGGCCCGGCCGCGATCGTGAACGCGCACCGCTTCATCTTCGACTCGCGTGACGACGCCGCCGAGGTCCGCCTCGACATCCTCAACGACAAGGAAGGGGTCTGGCGCTGCCGGACCACCTTCAACTGCACCGACGCCTGCCCCCGTGGCATCCAGGTGACGAAGGCGATCTCCGAGGTCAAGCAGGCCGTCATGCGGGGCCGCGCCTGACACTCGGGGTCGTCCAAGACTCGACATCGACTCCACCGATAGGCTCCGCTCCATGACGTTCGCGGCCACCCGCCCCATCCTCGACCAGCTCGGCTACACGATCCGCTACGTGCAGCTCCCCGGAGAGACCCTGCACGAGCCGCCGGTCGAGGGTGCGCTCCGCGTGGTCCCGTCCGAGGCGTCCGACGAGTTCGCGCTCGAGGTCGTCGACTACGGCACGGCTCGTCGCCTCGCCACCGCGCGCGGTGAGGAGGACGCGGTCGAGATGCTCCGTCGGTTCCTGAACCGGCCGTTCCCGGCTCCGCGCGACATCGCCCGGCACGAGCTCGACGGGCTCCGTGACCGTGCGGCGTCGACGTACCCGCAGCTGGCGCAGCAGGTGTCGCAGGCCGGAGAACAGGGGTTGACCATCCAGATCCCCGCGGGCGTCCCCGTCGACCGCATCGGTGGTCCGGACGGCTACCTGCTGCACCCGCTCGACACCCCGCTGCCGAGCCGGTCACTGCCGCCGCACGTCGCCGGCGTCCCGGAGACCCACCGCTACCTGGTCGAGCGCCCGTTCATGGTGAACGTCCGCTTCGTGCAGCCGTGGTTCGAGCAGCCGGGCGGCGCGCTCCGCTTCCAGATCGCCGACCCCACGGTCACCGTGCGCGACCTCGTCGTCGACGGTGCACTGGCTCGACTCCGCGTGGTCTGACCCCGCGCACGCCGCAGATCGGCCCGCACCGCGCTTTCGCGCAGTGCGGGCCGATTGCCGTTGTGTCGAGTTACGCCTGGTCGGGGCGGTCGTACTGCGCGCCGGCCGGGTTCGGCGGCAGGCAGCCGAACACGATCGCGGCGATGCCGACGAACATCCCGATGAGCCAGAGCGGACCGGCGAGGTTCGCGTCGTGCACGCGGCGCCACCCCAGTGCGATGTTCGGGATGAGGGTCGCGAGCCACCACAGGCCGTACAGGACGAGCAGGATGAAGATCCACGCCGGGGGTGCACCCTCGGTCTGGGTGTAGCCGTACTCGTCGGTGGTCGAGGCCGAGACGCTCCACGAGATGATACCGGCGATGAACCCGCCGTACAGAACGAGGGTCACGATCGCGTTCGCCAGGATCCAGTACCAGTACTCACTGCGGCTGGCGCGCCCGTCGAACCGGGCGTACTTCTTGAAGAAGCGCGTGAAGGCGTCGAGGAACCCGGCACCGTAGAAGGGTGCCCACAGCGGCGGAGCTCCGTCGGGCCCGACCGGGATCGGCGGACCGGCCTGCGGGTACGGGTCGGCGTACTGCTGGCCGTACCCGGGCTGCTGGCCGTACTGGGCAGGCTGCTGGCCGTACTGGGCAGGCTGCTGGCCGTACTGGGGCTGCTGACCGTACGGACCAGGCTGCTGTCCGTAGGGTCCGGGCTGCTGCCCGTAGGCACCAGGCTGCTGCCCGTACCCCGGCTGCTGTTGCCCAGGGTCAGGCTGCCCCGACGGCCGGTCGCCACCGGGCTGGCCCCACTGCGGTGTGTCGTTGCTCATCGAGCGCCGGTCGGTCGGTCGTAGCGCTCGCCCTGCGGGTTCGAGGGCAGCAGGCCGAACACGATGCCGACGATGCCGACGAAGATCGCGATGATCCACAGGGCACCGGGCAGGTTCGCGTCGTGCAGGCGTCGCCAGCCGAGGGCGAGCGTCGGGATGATGATCGCGAGACCCCAGAGTCCGAGCAGGATGCCGGCGATCACGAAGAGCGCGGACGGGCTGGTCACCGTCGACTGCACGCTCGCCGAGGTCGCGGTCGACATCGACACCGTCGAGCGCTCCGACGTGGCGAAGCCGATGCCGTACAGGATGCCGAGGACGATGCCGACGATCGCGTTCGCCAGGTACCACCACCAGAACTCGCTGCGGCTCGCGCGGCCGCTGAAGGTCGCGTACTTCTTGAAGAAGCGTCCGACGGCCTTGCCGAAGGAGATCCCGTACCAGGGGGCCCAGATCGGCGGCTCGCCGTTCGGGCCGGTCGCCGGCTGCTGGCCGTACTGCGGCGTTCCGTTGTACGGGTTCGGCTGGCCGCCCGGCTGCTGGCCGGACGGGTTCTGCGGGTACTGGTCACTCACGGTGTCCCCCTCGATCGTTGGCTGGTAGTCGGGTCCGAGTCAACCAGAACCGTCGCGCGGCCGTCGCTCGCTACCCGCGGTGGGGTTCGTCGTACCGCTGCCCCTGCGGGTTCGAGCCCATCAGACCGACGATCAGCGAGAACAGGACGCCGAGCGGCGGGATGATGAAGAGGAAGGCGAAGTACCCGCTCAGGTTCACGTCGTGCAGTCGTCGCACCGTCAGGGCGATGAAGCCGAGGGCGCAGGCCAGGGCCCAGAGCCCGCTCAACCCGTTCGACGCATCGTCGAAGAACGGCAGCACGTTGAAGAACCCGCCGACGATGCCGGTGGCCGCCGAGCCGATGACGTACCAGAGGGCCCAGAACCAGAACTCCGACTGGCTCGCGCGGCCGTCGAACCGGACGTACTTCTTCCAGAACCGCGGGAACGCCTGCACGAACGGGATCCCGTACCAGGGTGCCCACAGCGGGGGCTGGCGCGGGCCGGTCGGCTGCTGGCCGTACGGTCCGGGCTGCTGTCCGTACGGTCCGGGCTGCTGGCTGTACGGTCCGGGCTGCTGGCCGTACGGTCCGGGCTGCTGGCCGTACGGGTTCTGCGGCGGGTACTGGTCACTCACTGGTTCGTTCCTTCCGAGGCCGACTGCGATCACCGTCGAGTCTGGCAGCGGCGGCGACCGGACGCGTCCCCCCAGCGGAGGACAGCGCAGCGACTGCGCTCCGACAGGGCTCCGACCGGCGCTCCGACCGACTCAGGGCAGCAGCGCGAGCTTGCCGCCGGGGTGCCCGGACTCCAGCAGCTCCGCGGCCGTCTTCGCCTCGGCGAGCGGGAACGTCCGCGCCACCGGGACCTCGAGCTGTCCGGCCCCGGCCAGGTCGATCAGTCGCTGTCGCACCGAGTCGCGGAACGCCTTGCTCGCTGGCTGCGCCCCACCGACCGCGGCGAACCCCGCCTCGGCGGCGCGCGCCTGCGCGGCGATCGTGACGATCCGGTCGCGGTCCGCGACCACCGCGAGCGAGACGTCGACGGCCTCGTCGGTGCCCACGCAGTCCAGTGCCACGTCGATGCCGGAGGGTGCGAGCGACCGGACCCGTGCCTCCAGGCCGTCGCCGTACGCGACCCACTCGCCGCCGAAGCGTCGCACGACGTCCGCACCCCGCTCGGAGGCGGTGCCGATGACGCGCGCGCCGAGCAGGCGGAGCTGCTGCAGCAGGCTGACGCCGACTGCGCCGGAGGCACCGTGCACCAGCACGGTGTCGCGCCCCGCGGCACGGGTGACGCGCAGCATGTCGGCTGCGGTGGTGCCCGCGAGCAACAGGTTCGCCGCCTCGGGGAAGCCGAGCCCGACGGGCTTCGCGAAGACGTCCGCGGCCGGGACGGTGAGGGACGACGTCCAACCGCCGGCGATCCGGAACGCCAGGACCTCGTCGCCGACCGCTCCCCCGCCGGACGCGATCGTGGTGTCCGGTCCGACCGCGGTGAGCACGCCGGCGACCTCGTAGCCGACGGGCACCGGCAGGTCGGCCGGGTCGCCTTGCCGCGTGTGCTTCGTGTCGGCGGGGTTCATGCCGGCGGCGCGGACCGCGATGGTGACCTCACCGGGTCCGGGTGCGGCGACCTCGGTGTCCACGAACTCGAGGACCTCGCTGCCGCCGAACCGCGGTGCCACCCAGTGCTTCGTCATGCGGCCGACGCTACGCCCCGATCCGCCGGCGGCGTGCGCGGAGGGTTCGTGCACGGAGCACCATCACGGCGATGCCGCCGAGCAGCATCGCTCCTGCCGCGGCCAGCGGGATCGTCGGGTCGCTGCCGGTGAAGGCCAGTTCCGTCGTACCGCCGCCGTTGTCGCCGCCACCGACCACCGGGACCGCGGGAGCCGTCGAAGCGGGAGCGGTGGGCGTGGGAGCCGAAGCGGTCGGCGTCGGCGTCGCGGTCGGCGCAGGTGCGCGGACGGTCACGACGTAGGTCTCCGTGTCCGGCGGTGCCGTGCCGTTGTCGACCGTGATCGTCACCGTCGTGGTGCCGGGCGTGGTCGGCGTGCCGGAGATGACGCCCGTGTCCGGGTTGATCGTGAGTCCGGGCGGCAGGGTCCCTCCATCGGAGTACGTCGGTGCCGGGTTGCCCGTCGCGGTGACGGGGAACGAGTACGGCGTGCCGGCGGTCGCGTCGGTCGGGGTGCCCGAGGTGATCGTCGGTGCGACGCTCTCGGACGGCGTCCCCGCAGCCGGGCAGTTCGTCGGCCGGGTGATGGTGTTGTCGTCGAGCGTCACCGCTGCGTTCCGGGCGAGCAGTCGGCCCACGACCGTCGCACCCGTCGTGGCGGTCACGGACTGGTCGGCGAGGACGGTGCCCTGGAACTGGGCGGCGCTGCCGAGGGTCGCTGAGCTGCCGACCTGCCAGAACACGTTGCACGAACTCGCGCCACCGGTGATGACGATCCTCGTGCCGGACCCGATGGTCAGGGTCGACGCGGCCTGGAACACCCAGACGGAGTCCGCGCTGCCGGCCAGGGTGAGCTGGCCGGTGTTCGCGAGCTGCAGCGTGTCGCCGTTGTAGACGCCCGGGCTGAGACTGAGCCCGTTGAGCTCCTGGAGGCCGGTCTGCGTCGGCGTCAGCGAAGCGGCCACGTTGTAGGCGGTCGTGGTGTCCGACTGGGCCTGCGCGGCCGCCGCGTCGGTCTGGTGCACGGTGCCGTTCACGGTCCCGTTGCCGGTGCCGCCGAAGCCGGTGATCGAGGTACCGGGCGAGACGCCGAGGTCACCGTTGACCACGGTCGGCCCGGTGTTCGTCACGGTCTGCGCGCCGAGGACGCCGTAGCTCGCTGCGGTCCCGAGACCGACGGGGCCGTCGATGATGGTGGCGGCGGACGCGGCCGAGGAGGCGCCGAGGGCGAGCGCTGCGGCCAACCCGATCCCGGTGCTGACGACGATGAGCGGACGGAGGATGGGCGTTCTGGCCACGGAGGCCCCTGCCTGAGATGGCGAAGAGCCGATCGGGCATCGGAGACACCCGGCGTTCACCGTGTCCCGAGTGTGTCCGGATCGCATGTGTTCCGAGGTCCTGACTCCCAGGTTCGCCCGGATCGGCCGATGGCGGACAGGATCCGTCCGATCTGGACCACGACGGCTGTTCGGTATCGTCCTCACATGCCGCGCGCCGCGATCGTCGTCAACCCCGTCAAGGTCGACCTGCGGGTCCTCCGGAACACCGTCGCGGCCGAGGAGGCCCGGAACGGCTGGGATCCCACGACCTGGTTCGAGACCGCGGCGTCCGACGACGGCCGCGCCGCCGCGGTCGACGCACTCGCCACCGCGCCGGACGTCGTCCTGGTCGTCGGCGGCGACGGCACGCTGCGTGTCGCAGCCGAGGTGCTGCACGGCTCCGGCGTGCCCCTCGCCGTGCTCCCCGTGGGGACCGGGAACCTGTACGCCCGGAACCTGCGCATCCCGCTGAACGACGTCGCCGGCTCGGTCCGAGCCGCCTTCAGCGGAACCGATCGGCCGGTCGACCTCGCGTTCGCCGAGCTCACCGACCCGCAGGGCGCCACAACACGCCACGCCTTCCTGGTGATGGCGGGCATCGGCCTCGACGCGAACATGGCGGCCAACACCAACGCACGCCTCAAGAAGCGGTTCGGGTGGCTCGCGTACTCCGACCCGATCATGCGGTCCGTCATCGGCAACCGGCAGATCGACCTGCGGTACCGCCTCGACGACGGTGACACCCGGACGATGCGGGCGCACACCGTCATCGTCGGCAACTGCGGCACCCTGACCGCCGGCGTCCTGCTGCTGCCCGCCGCGAAGCCGGACGACGGGGTGCTCGACGCGGTCGCGTTCCGCCCCGGTCGGACGGTCGGCTGGGCCGGCGTCGGCTACGGCCTGTCGCTGAACCGATTCTTCCACCGGACCGGCTTCGGTCGCTTCCTGTCGTGGCTCATCCCGGCCACCCGGACGCTGCGGTACACGAGCGCACGGGTCCTCGACCTCGAGCTGGACCAGCCCGAACAGGTCCAGCTCGACGGCGACCCCTTCGGCACCGTGGTGGCGGTGCGGCTGACGGCGGACCACGGCGGGCTCACCCTCCGGGTGGGGCCGTCGCGGTGACCACGTGAAGACGGGAGGCCCGGTGCCAGCTGGCACCGGGCCTCCCGTCTTCACCGGGCCACGTCGAGAGCGTCAGCCGCGCGCGACACGCACCCGGTCCGCGAACGCTGCGTGCAGCGGGTGCTCCGCGGCGAGGCCGGTGATCTGCGTCACCACGTCGGCATCGGACGCGTCCGAGGCCAGCAACGCCTGCAGCTCGACGCTCTGCTCGTCGTCGGCGACGTCGAAGCGGAGCGCCGCGCCCATCGCGTCGAGCAGCGCGGTCGGCTCGGTGCCGTCCTCGGCCAGCGCCGCGGCGGGCGAGACGAAGCGCTCGTCACGCGACAGCTTGCGGAGCGGCTGCCGGCCGACGCGGGTCACCGTGTCGGGCAGGTGCGGGTTCTCGAACCGGGCGATGATCGCCTGGACGTAGGCGCGGTGCACCTCAGGGTCGAGTTCGTGGCGGCGGACGAGCAGGTCGCTCGTCTCGGCGAGGACGGACTCGAGCTCGGAGCGCACCGCGGGGATCGCGATGGCGTCGGAGATCTTGTCGGCCCCGGCGACGAAGCCGTGGTACGCGACGGTGGCGTGCCCGGTGTTCACCGTGAAGAGCTTGCGCTCGATCGAGGCGGCGAGGCCATCGACGTAGTGCGCGCCGGGGATCTCCGGCTCGTTGCCGCCGAACGGCGTGCGGTCGATGGCCCACTCGAAGTAGGTCTCGACGGTGACGTCGAGGCCGGCGCCCTCGGGCTGGGCCGGCACGATGCGGTCGACGGCGGTGTTCGCGAAGACGGCCTTCGCGAGTGCCGCGTCACGGCCCTCGGCCGGGAGCGAGTCGACGATGAACTCGCGCAGACGGTCCGTGGCGTTCAGGGCGTTCTCGCACGCCATCACGGCGATGGGCGCAGCGTCCGCGTCGCGCTGCTGCAGCGCCCGCGCGATCACCGGGGCGATGAACTTCAGGACGTTCGGGCCCACGGCGCAGGTGACGATCGCGGCAGTGGCGATCTCGGCGACGACGCCGTCCTCGTCCTGCGCGCTGTTCAGGGCGCGGAAGTTCGTGACCTCGTGGTCCTGCGCTCCGGTGCCGACCTCGTGCACGGTGTACGAGTCGGCGGCGGCGAGGGCGTCGATGAGCGGCGCGGCGACGTCGGCGAAGACGACCTCGTAGCCCGCTTCGTGCAGGAGCAGGCCGACGAAGCCGCGGCCGATGTTGCCGGCACCGAAGTGGACGGCGGTGCCCCGGTCGGTGGTGCTCACTCGTTGACCTCGCCGAGGATCGACAGGATCGCGCTGGTGTCGGCCGCGTCGGTGAGCTTCTGGACCTCGTCCTCGTCGGAGAACACGATCGCGATCTTGGACAGGATGTCGAGGTGCTCGTTGTTCACGCCGGCGATGCCGACGACGAAGCGCACGGGGTTGCCGTCCCAGTCGATCGGGCTGGCGTAGCGGATGAACGACAGCGCGGACGACTTGATGGCGTCCTTCGCGTCGTTCGTGCCGTGCGGGATGGCGAGGAAGTTGCCCATGTACGTGGACACGCTCTTCTCACGCTCGAGCATCGCCGGGTAGTAGTCAGCGGTGACCGCGCCCGCAGCTTCGAGGATCTCGGCTGCCTCCTTCATCGCCTCCGACTTGGTCGGCGCGGTGTCCTCGGTGTGGATCCGGATCTGGCTCTCCTGCAGGACGGGCATCGTGGTTCTCCTTGGTGTTCGAGGACGTGACGGAGGGGACGGGGATGTCCCCGTCCCCTCCGATACTGCACTTCGTTACTGGTGGTGGCGTTACTGGTTCTTGAGCTGGTCGACGACCTGGTCGTACTGCGGCGCGTTCATGAAGTTGCCGACCGACACGTGCTGCGCGTTCGGGTTCTTCTGCTTGGCGCGGTCCGTCAGTTCTTCCTGCGTGATGATCAGGTCCTCGTCACCGGACAGGTTCGCGATCGCCTTGTTGGTGACCGTGACCCCTTCGATGCCCGCCTTCTTGATCTTGTTGCGCAGGACGCTGGCGCCCATGGCGCTCGACCCCATGCCGGCGTCGCAGGCGAACACGAGGTTCTGGACCTTCGTCGCGGTGGCGGTGGTGCCGGCGGCGGCTGCCTCTTCCGAGTTGGCCGGGGCGGTGCCGCCGAAGAGCCCTGCGGTCGCGGCGTTCGCGTCGCGGCCCTTGGTGGCCTGCATCTTGTCGAACGCTGCGGTCATGTCGCCGCCGCCGTTGGCGAGGTCGCGCTTGCGGCTGGCCAGCAGGAAGAACGACGCGACCGCGAAGGTGACCGCTGCGGACAGGATGACCGACAGGATGACGCCGACGTAGCTGTCCTTCGCCGTCGCCGTCAGCACGGCGAAGATCGATCCGGGCGAAGCCGGGGCGACCAGGCCGGAGCCGAACAGGACGTTCGTGCCGACGCCCGTCGCACCACCGAGGATGACGGCGATGAACAGGACCGGCTTCTGCAGCACGTACGGGAAGTAGATCTCGTGGATGCCACCGAAGAACTGGATGAGGATCGCACCGGGAGCGGTCGAGCGGGCGATGCCGACACCGAAGAAGGTGAAGGCGAGCAGGATGCCCAGACCGGGGCCGGGGTTCGCCTCGAGCAGGAACAGGATCGACTTGCCGGAGTCCTGCACCTGCTGGGCGCCGAGCTGGTCGAGCACACCGTGGTTGATGGCGTTGTTCAGGAAGAACACCTTGGCCGGCTCGATGATGACGCTGGCGAGCGGCAGCAGCGAGTGCTGGACGAGGAAGTTCACCGCGTCACCGAGGCCCTCGGCGATGAGCTTGAACAGCGGGGCGAGCCAGAAGAACCCGACCATCGCCAGCCCGAAGCCGAGGATGCCGGCCGCGTAGTTGTTGACGAGCATCTCGAAGCCCGGCTTGATCTTGCCGTCCCAGATCTTGTCGATCTGCTTGATGAGGTACGCGCCGAGCGGCCCGCAGATCATCGCGCCGAGGATCATGATCGTGCCGTTGGCGCCGAGGATGACGCCCATCGCCATGATCGAGCCGACGACGGCGCCGCGGGTCTCGTAGATCATCCGGCCGCCCTGGAAGGCGATCGCGAGCGGGATCAGGTACGTCAGGATCGGGCCGACGAGACCGATGTTGGCCACACCGTCCGTCTCACCGAACCCGCCGAGGATCCCGACGGGGGTCCATCCGGTCTCGATGAAGAAGGCGGTGATCAGGCCCCACGCGATGAAGATCGCGATGTTGGGCATGACCATGCCGGAGAGGAACGTGCCGAACTTCTGAACGGCGACGCGTGCGCCGCCCCGCGACTTCGCGGGTGCGTCGGGCGCTGCAACGGACGACGTTGTCATGTGCGGTGACTTTCTGTGTGGTGGAGCTGCTGCTGGTGCGGAGGGGGTGTTGGGGATGGTGCGGCTCAGACGGCGTGCGCGGCCGCTGCGGCGGACTTCGCGGCCGCCGCCGTGGACGCGGCGAGTGCCGCCTGGGCCATCTCGCGGGCCTGCTCGAGCGTGTGCTGACCGAGTTCGGCGCGCACGTCGGCCAGGGCCGCGGGGGTCATGGAGAGGGTGGTGGCGCCGAGGCCGACGAGCACGACGGCGAGCAGCGGGTCGGCTGCGGCCTCACCGCAGATGCCGACGGGCTTGCCCGCGTCGGCACCGGCCGCACCGAGCTGCGCGACGAGGCGCAGGACGGCGGGGTGCCACGGGTCCTGGTAGGACGCGACGGTGCCGAGCATGCGGTCGGCGGCCATCGTGTACTGGGTCAGGTCGTTCGTGCCGATCGACACGAAGTCCGCGTTCTGGAACACCTGTTCGGCCATCAGGGCGAGCGACGGCACCTCGGCCATCACGCCGGCGGTGCGGATGCCGAGCTCGCGGGCCAGGGTGACGAAGTACTCGGTCTCCTCGGCGTCGGCGACCATCGGGGCCATGACCCAGAGGTCGGCCTCGGTCGCGGCGTCCGCCTGGGCGAGTGCGACGAGCTGGTCGCGCAGCACCTCGGGGTGGTTGCGCAGCGCACGGAGTCCGCGACGGCCGAGCGCCGGGTTCTCCTCGTCCTTGTCGGTGAGGAACGGCAGCGGCTTGTCGGCACCGGCGTCGAGCGCTCGGACGACGACCTTCTTGCCCGGGAACGCGGCGAGGAGCTGACGGTAGGACTCGGTCTGCTCGTCGACGGTCGGCGCCTTCGGCGAGTCGAGGAAGAGGAACTCGGTGCGGAAGAGCCCCACGCCCTCCGCACCGAGAGCAACGGCGCCCGCGGCGTCGGCGGGGCTGCCGAGGTTCGCGAGCAGGGGCACGACGTGGCCGTCGGCCAGGGCACCGGCGGTGAGCGGTGCGGCGGCCGCGGCGAGCCGGTCGGCGATGCGCTGCTCGACGTCGGCCACCAGGGCCTCGGACGGCTCGGTCACGACGGTGCCGGCGACGGCGTCGACGACGATCGGCTGCCCGTCGGCCAGGTCGTCGGCACCGGTGACGCCGACGATCGCGGTGATGCCCTTGGCACGGGCGAGGATTGCGGTGTGCGAGGTCGGGCCGCCGTCGCGGGTGACCAGCGCGAGGACCTTGTCGAGGTCCAGCAGTGCGGTGTCGGCCGGAGCGAGGTCACGGGCGACGAGGACGAACGGGGTGTCCGACTCGGGGACACCGGGGGCGTGCACGCCGCGGAGCTTCGCGATGATGCGCTGGGCGACGTCGTCGAGGTCGGCTGCGCGCTCCCCCATGTAGCCGCCCATGCCGACGAGCAGGTCGCGGAACTGCGCGAACGCCTCGTACACGGCACGCTCGGCGTTGGTGCCGCCGTCGATGCGCGTGTGCACGTCGTCGAGGAGGGTCGGGTCCTGCGCCATGAGCGCCTGCGCCTCGAGCACGGCCTGGGCGTCGCCGCCGGCGAGCTGTCCGCGCTTGTTGAGGTCCTCGGCCACCGCGGCAAGTGCGTCGTGCACGGCCTGCTTCGCATCGTCCGCCGAACCGGTCAGGGCGTCCTTCGACGGTTCGCCGAGCGGGTCCGCCATGCGGAGCACGGGGCCGTGGGCGACGCCGCGGCCGACGCCGGTGCCGAGCAGTTCGGACATTCGAGACTCCTTCATCTCACACGCGCTTGCGGTGGGGTGTTCGTTCGGTGCGCGCACGGCTGAGACGGGACCTCGCCGGTGCGGCTGAGCAGCACACTACCCCGATCCGCGTTGACAAACAAACACATCCGGGGATAAAAATACAGAAACAGATGCCCGTTTGCGTCTGGCGGCCAGCCGTTCCGGCTCGGTTCCGCCAGGTTCGTGCCCGGTCATGTCCGTTCCGTTCCGACCAGGAGACGACGAGGTCCGATGTACGCACCAGAACGCCACCAGCGCATCGTCGAGCAGGCGCGCGCGCAGGGGCGGGTCGACGTCAAGGACCTCGCTGAGCTGCTCGAGGTCACGCCCGAGACCATCCGCCGCGACCTCACCTCGCTGGAGCGACGAGGATTGGTCCGACGTGCCCACGGCGGCGCCATCCCGGTCGAGCGCATCACGATCCACCCCGGCGTCGGCGACCGCGGCGGCATCAACCAGGCCGAGAAGATGGTCATCGCCGAGGCCGCGCTCGAGGAGCTGCCGGAGAACGGCTCGATCATGATCGACGCCGGCACCTCCACCATCTGCCTCGCCGAGATGCTGCCGACCGACCGCGGACTCACCGTGGTCACCCACTCGCTCCCCGTCGCGATGGCCGTCGCGAACCGGCCGGGCATCGACCTGCACCTGCTCGGCGGCAACATCCGCAGCGACTCCCTGGCCGGCGTCGGCACGTGGACGCACCAGCTCATCGGCATGGTGAGCGTCGACGTCGCCTTCGTGAGCATCAACGGCATCACGCCGGAGCGCGGCCTGACGACCCACAACATGGCCGAGGCCGCGGTGAAGTCGGCGATGATCAAGTCCGCCCGCCGCAGCATCCTGCTCGCCGACCACACCAAGTTCGGCCGTGAGGAGTTCGGCCGCGTCGCACCCCTCGCCGCCATCGACACGATCATCACCGACCCCGCCGTCAACCTCGACCTGGTCCGCGAGGTCGAGGCCGCCGGCACCGAGGTGTTCTGGCCCGGTCGACCCTGACCGCTCGCCCGACCCGACCATCCGGCGCTCGCTAGCATGAGCGCACCACCCATCGACAGGAGTACATCGATGTCCGAAGCCACCCGCACCGTGACCGTCGCCAGCGCGTCCGGCCTGCACGCGCGCCCCGCGTCCCTCTTCGTCCAGACCGTGACGGCCTCCGGCCACCAGGTCACGATCGCCAAGGGCGACAAGTCCGGCAACGCCGGCAGCATCCTCGCCCTGCTCGGCCTGGGCATCGAGAACGGTGATGAGGTCAGCCTCACCGTGACCGGCGACGACGCCGAGACCACCGCCGACAGCCTGGTCGAGTTCCTGCAGACGGACCACGACGCGGCCTGACGCCGCACTGCGACGGACGGGAGGCACGGTGCCAGCTGGCACCGTGCCTCCCGTCCGTCGTGCGGTCCCCCGCACTGCCGGGCCCGGGCCCGCGCCCGCCCCGTCCGTCCGGCCCGCCCCGCCCGTCCGGCCCCGCCGAGGTTCCGAAATCTCGTCATCTCGGCGTCGCCCGGGCCGGTCCACGGAACCCCGGCGAACGGCACGCGGCGAGTCGTGGAACCTCGAACCGGTGCGGTCCGGGGCTGTCGGCGCCCGCCGATAAGGTGGTCGGCATGACACGCCTGCGCCTCGCATCCGTCAACGTGAACGGCGTCCGCGCCGCCTTCCGCAAGGGCATGGGCGACTGGCTCGCCACCCGCGACGTCGACGTGCTCGCCCTGCAGGAAGTCCGTGCGTCGAGCGAGGACCTGGCCGGTCTGCTCGGCGACGAGTGGGACATCGTGCACGACCCCGCGACCGCCAAGGGCCGGGCGGGTGTCGCGATCGCGTCCAGGCACTCGGCCCAGATCCACCGCGTCGCCCTCGGACCGGACGAGTTCGACTCCGCCGGCCGCTGGCTCGAGGCCGACTACGAGATCGGCGGCACCACGGTCACGGTCGTGTCCACCTACGTCCACTCGGGCGAGGTCGACACCCCCAAGCAGGACGAGAAGTGGAAGTTCCTCGACGCCATGACCGAGCGGCTGCCCGCCCTCCGCGCGCACAACCCGCTCGCCGTCGTCGTCGGTGACCTCAACGTCGGGCACGACCAGCGCGACATCAAGAACTGGAAGGGCAACGTCAAGCGAGCGGGCTTCCTGCCGCGCGAGCGTGCCTACTTCTCGCGCTTCTTCGGTGCCGACGGCGAACCGGTCGAGGGCGCTGACGGCTCGACGGGCCAGGGGCTCGGCTGGGTGGACGTCGGGCGTGCGCAGGCCGGCGACGTCGAGGGGCCGTACACGTGGTGGTCCTGGCGCGGCCAGGCGTTCGACAACGACACCGGCTGGCGCATCGATTACCAGATGGCCACGCCCGACCTCGCGGCGAAGGTCACGGAGTACACGGTCGACCGCGCCGCCGCGTACGACCAGCGATGGTCCGACCACGCCCCCGTGGTCGTCGACTACGAACTCTGATCCCCACTCGTTGCGCTCCACCTGACCCACAGGAACACCACCATGACCAAGACCCGCATCTTCTCGGGCATCCAGCCGTCCGCCGGCTCGCTACACCTCGGCAACTACGTCGGCGCGCTCATGCAGTGGCGCGACCTGCAGGACGACTTCGACGCCATCTACTGCGTCGTCGACATGCACGCGATCACCTCGCCGCAGGACCCGGCCGAGCTCCGCGCGAGCACCCGGGCGACGGCCGCGCAGTACATCGCGTCGGGCATCGACCCGACGAAGTCGACGCTGTTCGTGCAGTCGCACGTGCCGGCCCACGCCGAGCTCGCCTGGGTGCTCAACACCCTCACCGGTTTCGGTGAGGCGAGCCGGATGACCCAGTTCAAGGACAAGTCGGCGCGGCAGGGGTCCGAGGCCGCGTCGGTCGGGCTCTTCACGTACCCGGTCCTGATGGCCGCCGACATCCTGCTGTACGACACCAAGGTCGTGCCGGTCGGCGACGACCAGCGCCAGCACGTCGAGCTCACCCGCGACCTCGCCGGACGCTTCAACTCGCGGTTCGGCGACACGTTCGTCGTGCCCGAGGCCCGGATCGGCACCGAGACGGCGCGCATCTACGACCTGCAGGACCCGACGAGCAAGATGAGCAAGTCCGCGGCGTCCGACAGCGGCCTGATCCGGCTGCTCGACGACCCGAAGCGCACCGCGAAGAAGATCAAGTCGGCCGTCACCGACGACGAGCGCGAGATCCGCTCCGACCGGCAGGCGAAGCCGGGCGTGACGAACCTGCTCGCGATCCTGTCCGCCTTCAGCCGGACCCCCGTCGCCGAGCTCGAGGCATCGTTCGCGGGCAAGGGCTACGGGGACCTCAAGGGCGCGGTCGCCGACGCCGTCGTCGCCGAGCTCGAGCCGGTGCGCACCCGCACGCTCGAGCTGCTCGACGACCCGGCAGAGCTCGACCGGCTGCTCGCCGTCGGCGCGGACCGAGCCGAGTCCATCGCGCAGGAGACCCTGGCGCGCGTGTACGACCGGATCGGGTTCGTCCCGCGCTCGCGCGGCTGACCGTGCTGCCGGTCACGCTGGAGTCCGCCCGGGTCCGACTCGACGTCCCGACCCGGGCGGACACCGCGGCGATCACCGACGCCTGTCAGGACTCGGACATCGTCCGCTGGACGACCATCCCCACGCCCTACCGCGAACAGGACGCACGGACCTTCGTCGACGCCCTGGTCGGTCCCGGCTGGGCGTCGGACCGCGAGTACACCTGGGCGATCCGTCGGAGTGGGTCCTCCTGGCTCGAGGGGATCATCGGGTACCGCACCGCCGGCCGCGACCTCGGCTTCTGGCTGGCGCCCTCGGCCCGCGGTGCCGGGTTGATGCACGATGCGGTGGAGCTCGTCGTGGACTGGGCGTTCGAGGATGGTGCTCCGGACGTCTACTGGGAGTGCTACGAGGGCAACACGGCGTCGGCCGCGGTCGCCCGCAGCGCCGGGTTCTCGTTCACCGGCGTCGGGCCCGCCCGGATCCCCGGACGCGACGGCGGACCGACGACCGCCTGGACCGCCCTGCGCCGGGCCGACGGTGCGCTCGCATCGGACCTCCCGTGGCCCGACGCTCCGTGACGCAGCGCTCCGTGACCCGGTCCCGCATGACGCCGCGTTCCCGACGATGACGCGTCACCGATCCGCCGCCGGTAGGCTCGATCCGTGAGCGACACGGCACGACCCACCGAGGTCCGGGCGATGCGCCGCGGGCTCGAACTCGCGGCCCTCGGGCCCGTCGTGGGCGACCACGCTCGGGTCGGCGCGGTGATCCTCTCCCCCGCCGGCGACGTCCTCGCCGAGGGGTGGCACAAGGGTGCCGGAACCCCGCACGCTGAGGTCGACGCGATGGCGAAGGTCGATCCGGCACAGCTCCGCGGCGCGACGGCCGTCGTCACCCTCGAGCCCTGCAACCACACCGGCCGCACCGGCCCCTGCGCCGTCGCCCTGATCGAGGCCGGGGTCGCCCGTGTCGTGTACGCGATCGACGACCCGGGTACGGACGTGCACGGCGGCGCCGACCGTCTCCGCGCCGCCGGGGTCGACGTCGTGTCCGGAGTGCTCGCAGACGAGGCCGAGGCGTTCCTCGAACGGTGGCTCCTGTCGGTCCGACTCGGACGCCCCTGGGTGACCGTGAAGTGGGCCTCGAGCCTGGACGGCCGGGCCGCGGCTGCCGACGGGACGAGCAAGTGGATCACCGGCGCCGCAGCCCGACAGCACGTCCACGAGCAGCGTGCCGCGCACGACGCGATCCTGGTCGGCACCGGCACCGTCCTCGCCGACGACCCGAGCCTGACCGCTCGGGGTGACGCGGGCGAACTCCTCGCCGACCAGCCGCTCGCGGTCGTGCTCGGTGACCGCGCCGTACCCGACGACGCCGCGGTCCGTCGACACCCCCGTGGGCTCGTGACGCTGCCGGGGCACGACCTCGCCGCGTCGCTCGCCGCCCTGCGTGGGCACGGCGTGCACTCCGTGTTCGTCGAGGGCGGCCCCACCGTCGCGTCCGCGCTCATCGCCGCCGGGCTCGTCGACGAGTACCTCGTGTACGTCGCCCCGATCCTGCTCGGCGGACCCCGGGTCGCCCTCGACGACCTCGGGGTGGGAAGCATGTCCGGGCGTCGGCGGTTGGACGTACTATCGACCACCAGCCTGGGCCCTGACCTGCTGGTCCGAGCCCGACCGCAGCGCAGCACGACAGCGCAGCAGCACGACGCAGCACCCGGGTTCGGAGACGACGGGCCCACGAACGACCGGAGCACCCCATGACCGACGCGCTGACCTCCTCCACCCCGGGCAGCCCCGTCCAGTTCGAGGTGTCGACGAACGTCCCCACCACCCACGGCACGTTCCAGATGCGCGCCTACCGCGACCTCGTGACCGGCGCCGAGCACGTCGCGATCATCGGCGCGCTGCCCGACGGGTCCGCCCCGTCCGACGGCGCCCTGGTCCGCGTGCACTCCGAGTGCCTGACCGGCGAGGCGTTCGGCTCGCTGAAGTGCGAGTGCGGGCCCCAGCTCGACGCCGCCCTCGACACCATCGCTGCCGAGGGCGGCGTGGTGGTCTACCTGCGCGGGCAGGAAGGCCGCGGCATCGGGCTCATCAACAAGCTCAAGGCCTACCGACTGCAGGAAGACGGCCTCGACACGCTCGACGCCAACCTGGCGCTCGGGCTGCCGGCCGACTCCCGTGCGTACGGGGGCGCCGCGGGCATCCTCGCCGAACTCGGCATCACCCGCGTGCGACTGCTCTCGAACAACCCCGAGAAGCGTCGCCAGCTCGAGGAGCACGGCATCACCGTCGAGTCGCTCGTGCCGCTGGTCGTCGGTGTCTCGGCGCAGAACGCCGGCTACCTCGACACCAAGCGCGACCGGATGGGGCACCAGCTGCCCGCGCACCTCGAGGCCGGCGCCAGCGCAGGGGCGGGCGCCGGCGCAGGAGCCGCCAGCTGACTCTGGGCTGATTCGCAGGTGGGCGACATCTGTCGTACGATGTTGTCTTCCGTCACAAGCGGTCCCCCACCAACCGAACGCACCCGATCGGTGCCCGCGCCACCCTGCGCGAACCGATCGGTGTCCGCCGTTTCGGGTATCCGTGCTCCCTGCCAGGAGCGCGCACCACGGAAGACCACACGACACCCATGACCGCCGCACCGGCACCCGCAACCCCGACCTCAGCTCCGGCACCAGCAGGCAACCCGCGCTCGCGCGTCGTCATCGCCAGCCTCGTCGGCACCTCGATCGAGTTCTACGACTTCTACGTCTACGCGACGGCCGCGGTCCTCGTCTTCCCGACGCTGTTCTTCCCGAACGAGGACCCCACGGCATCGCAGCTGTCGTCGTTCGTGACGTTCGCCCTCGCCTTCTTCGCGCGGCCGATCGGGTCGATCATCTTCGGGCACTTCGGTGACCGGGTGGGTCGCAAGACGACCCTCGTCGCGTCGCTGCTCGTCATGGGCACCGCGACGTTCCTGATCGGCTGCCTGCCGACGTTCAGCACCATCGGCGTGTGGGCGCCGGTCCTGCTCGCCGTGATGCGCTTCGCCCAGGGCGTCGGCCTCGGCGGCGAGTGGTCCGGTGCGGCACTGCTCGCCACCGAGAACGCCCCCAAGGGCAAGCGCGGCGTCTTCGGTTCGATGCCGCAGCTCGGCGCACCGATCGGCTTCCTGCTCGCGAACGGCCTGTTCATCGCGATCAACGCCGCGATGCCCGCCGGTGCCGACGGCACCCCGAACGCCGACTTCCAGGCGTGGGGCTGGCGCATCCCGTTCCTGCTCTCCTCGGTCCTGGTCATCGTCGGGCTCTACGTGCGCTTCAAGCTCGTCGAGTCGCCGGTGTTCCGCGGCGTGCAGGAGTCCGGCACGGTCGCGAAGATCCCGCTGGGCCGGGTGTTCCGCACCTCGTGGAAGGCGCTCATCGTCGGCACGTTCGGCATGGTCGCGACGTACGTCCTCTTCTACTTCATGACCACGTTCACGCTGTCGTACGGCACCACCGGTGCCGAGGCCGGTCCGCTCGTCCCGAAGGTCGGCCTCGGCTACAGCCGCGGTGAGTTCCTGACGCTGCTCATGATCGGCGTCGTGTTCTTCGGCATCTTCACCCCGATCGCCGGCATCCTGGCCGACAGGTTCGGGCGCCGGAAGACCCTCATCCCGACCACGATCGGCATCGCGCTGTTCGGTCTGACGTTCCAGTTCTGGTTCGCCGCGTCGCAGGGCCCGATCACGGTGGTGACGTTCCTGATCGTCGGACTGTCCCTGATGGGGCTGACCTTCGGGCCGATGGGTGCGCTGCTGCCGGAGCTGTTCCCGACGAACGTCCGGTACACCGGTTCGGCGATCGCGTACAACGTCGCGTCGATCCTCGGTGCCTCGCTCGCGCCGACGATCGCCCTGGCGCTGTGGCAGGCCGACGGCAACATCTTCCTGGTCGGGCTGTACCTGACGATCGCCGCCGTCGTGACGCTCGTCGCGCTGCTCTTCGTCCGTGAGACGAAGAGCAAGGAGTTCGCGGACGCCTGAGGCGTCACCACGGACGGACGGGAGGCCCGGTGCCAGCTGGCACCGAGCCTCCCGTCTGTCGTGTGCGCGCCCCGACTGCCCGGCGCACGACGTCGACGCACCAACCTGTCCGTCAACTCAGGTTGACGGCTGTCAGCGCGTCAATGTAGGTTGACAGCCATGGACCGACCGACCATCACGAGCCTCGCGGCCGGAGCCTCCGGGGACGACCCGTTCTCCGCCCTCGCCAACGTGCGCGAGCTCCGCCGTGAACTCGACCGGACCGAAGAGCTCGCTGCCCGTGCCGCCCGCAACGCCGGGGCGTCGTGGCAGGAGATCGCGACCCTGCTCGGTGTCAGCCGACAGGCAGTGCACAAGAAGTACGGCAGAAACTAGGAACACGATGAGTCTCCCCTTCGCGCGCCCCAAGAAGACCGACGGCCCCCGCGCCACCTTCGGCCGCCTGTTGTCCTACCTGTTCGAGAACAAGCCGGCGATGGTCGTCATCATCGTGCTGAGCATCCTCGGCGCCGGGGCGTCGCTCGCGCAGCCGCTGCTCGTCAACCAGGTCGTCACGGCGGTGCAGCAGGGCAACACGCTCAGCACGCTCGTCTGGCTGCTCGTCGGGCTCGTCCTGGTCGCCGGCGTCCTGAACGGTGTGCAGCACTTCCTGCTGCAGCGTGCAGGCGAGGGCGTCGTGCTCTCCACGCGCCGCAAGCTCATCGCCCGCATCCTCAACCTGCCGATCTCGGAGTTCGACACCCGCCGCACCGGCGACCTGGTGTCCCGCGTCGGCAGCGACACCACGCTCCTGCGCGCCGTCCTGACCCAGGGCCTGATCGAGTCGATCGGCGGCGCCCTCACGTTCATCGGCGCGATCATCGCGATGGCGATCATCGACCCGCTGCTGCTCGTGATCGTGGTCGTCATCGTCCTGGTCGCGATCGTGGTCGTCGGCGGACTGAGTCGGCGCATCCGGATCGCGTCGAAGCGTGCGCAGGAGAAGGTCGGCGACCTGACCGCGGCGGTCGAGCGCGGCATCGGCGCCGTCCGCACCATCCGCGCGGCGGGTGCCACCGAGCGCGAGGTGCACGAGGTCGACGGACACGCGACCGAGGCCTACCAGCGCGGCCTCGACATCGCGAAGATGTCCGCGTTCGTCGTCCCGGTCGCGAGCATCGTCATGCAGGTGGCGTTCATCGCCGTGCTCGGCGTCGGCGGGGCCCAGGTCGCCGCGGGCACCATCACCATCGCCACGCTCATCACGTTCATCCTGCTGCTCTTCATGATGATCATGCCGCTCGGCCAGGCGATGGGCGCCGCCGTCGCGGTCGCGCAGGCGCTCGGTGCGCTCGGCCGGATCGAGGAGATCCTGCACCTGCCGACCGAGGCGCAGGACGACGCCGCTGCGCGCCCCGCCGCCGCGGTCGCCTCCGACGACGCCATCACGTTCGAGCACGTCACGTTCCGGTACGCGGCTACAGCGGACGCGTCCGGTCCGGACGGCGCCGTCGCGTCCGGCGCGGTGGACCGACCGGGAGGCCCGGATCGCCTCGCCGACGAGCGTCCGGCCGACGACGTGGTGCTCCACGACGTGTCGTTCCGTGTTCCCCGCGGCTCGCGGGTCGCACTCGTGGGTCCGTCGGGTGCTGGCAAGTCGACGACCCTCGCCCTGATCGAGCGGTTCTACGACCCGACCGAGGGCGTCATCCGGCTCGGTGGCATCGACGTCCGGGGCATGGACCGCCAGGAGCTCCGCGCCCAGATCGGCTACGTCGAGCAGGACGCCCCGGTACTCGCCGGCACCATCCGCGCGAACCTGTTGCTCGGTTCGCCGGATGCGACCGAGGACGACTGCGTCCGCGTGCTCGAGGCGGTCAACCTCGGCGAGGTGCTGCACCGCGACCCGCGTGGGCTCGACGCCCAGGTCGGCGAGGACGGCGTGATGCTCTCGGGCGGAGAGCGTCAACGGCTGGCCATCGCCCGCGCGCTGCTCGCCGCTCCCCCGATCCTGCTGCTCGACGAGTCGACGTCGTCGCTCGACGGTGTGAACGAGCAGAAGATGCGGCTGGCGATCGATGCCGTCGCTGAGGACCGCACCCTGCTCGTCATCGCGCACCGGCTGTCCACCGTGGTGGACTCCGACGTCATCGTCGTGCTCGAGCACGGCCGGGTCGTCGGCGCCGGCACGCACTCCGAGCTCGTCGAGTCGACGCCGCTCTACCGCGACCTGGCGAAGCACCAGCTGCTGGTCTGAGCCCCGCCGTCGGCCCGTTCAGGCGGCGAACGGGTCCGGGGTGAGCACGTACACGGTCTCGAGGTACTCCTCGATGCCCTCGTGCGAGCCCTCGCGGCCGAGACCGGACGACTTCACCCCGCCGAACGGGAACGCTGCGTTCGACACGACGCCGGTGTTCAGTCCGAGCATCCCGGTCTCCAGGCGTTCGGCGAGCCGCTGCCCGCGCGGGAAGTCCGTCGTGAACGCGTAGGCGATGAGCCCGAACTCGGTGTCGTTGGCGAGCCGGATGCCCTCGTCCTCGGTCGCGAAGCGGGTGATCGACACGACCGGTCCGAAGATCTCGGTCGTCAGGATCTCCGATCCCGGCTGGACGTCGTCGAGCACCGTGGGCGCGTAGTAGGTGCCGGGCCGCTCGACGCGGTGTCCGCCGGTGACGAGCCGTGCGCCGCGGGTGACCGCGTCGTCGACGAGTCCGGCGGCCTTGTCCACCGCACGATCGTCGATGAGCGGACCCATCGTCGTGCCGACCTCGGTACCCCGGCCGATGCGGAGCGCGTCGACCTTCGCGGTGAGGGCGGCCACGAACGCGTCGGCGATGCCGTCCTGCACGAAGAACCGGTTGGCGGCAGTGCAGGCCTCGCCGACGTTCCGGAACTTCGCGAGCATCGCAGCGGTGACGGCGGCGTCGAGGTCGGCGTCGTCGAAGACCAACAGCGGGGCGTTGCCGCCGAGCTCCATGCTCGTCCTGAGCACGTTGTCCGCCGCCTGCTTGAGGAGCGCGGACCCGACCGGCGTCGATCCGGTGAAGGTGAGCTTGCGGAGGCGGCGGTCGGCGATGATCGGCTCGGACAGGCCCTTGGCGTCGAGGGACGGCACCACGTTGAGCACGCCGTCCGGCAGCCCGGCACGGCGGAACAGCTCGACCAGGAACAGCGTGGTCAGCGGCGTGAGCTCCGCCGGCTTCACGACGACCGTGCAGCCGGCCGCCAGTGCGGGGCCGATCTTGCGGGTCGCCATGGCGAGGGGGAAGTTCCACGGGGTGATCGCGTACACCGGGCCCGACCGGACGCTTCAGGACGATCGCGCGTCCGGTGCCCTCGGGGTTGGTGCGGTAGTCGCCGCCGATGCGGACGGCCTCCTCCGAGAACCAGCGGAGGAACTCGCCGCCGTAGACCACCTCGCCGCGGGCCTCTGTCAGGGGCTTGCCCATCTCGAGCGTCATCAGGGCGGCCAGGTCGTCCTCGTGGGCGCGGACGAGGTCGAACGCGCGACGCAGCACGTCGGAACGCTGGCGTGGAGCGGTCGCCGCCCACTCCCGCTGCGCGGCGACCGCGGCGTCGAGCGCGGCGATGCCGTCCTCGGGGGTGGCGTCGGCGACCTCGGCCAGCACGTCGCCGGTCGAGGGGTCGCGGACGGCGAACGTCGCGCCGCTCGCCGACGGGCGCCAGGACCCGCCGATGAACAGGCCGGTCGGCACGCCCTGCACGGTGACGTGGTCGTCGCCCACGGTCGTGGTGAGGTCGCCGGTCGTGGCGCTCGTGTCGGTGCTGGTGTCGGCGCTGGTGTCGGTGCTGGTCTCGGTCACAGCTGTGCTCCTCCGGGGTTCGCGAGCCCCTCGTCCATGTCGCTGCGGTCGACGTGCCCGCCGGCCGATCGGATGTCGTCGAGCGCGCGGGCGCTGCGCTCGACGTCGACGCCGGCGACCAGGTCCTCGTAGACGGCGACGTCGATGCCGGCAGCGCGGGCGTCGAGGGCCGAGGCCCGGACGCAGTGGTCGGTGGCGATGCCGACGATGTCGACGGAGTGCACCCGGTGCTCGGCCAGGATCTCCGGCAACGGCACGCCCGACTCGGTCCGCGCCTGGAAGGCCGAGTAGTCCGGCGTGCCCTGGCCCTTGAAGACGTCGACGTCGATCGGCTCGGTGTCGAGCTCCGGGTGGTACTCGGCGCCCGGTGTGCCGGCCACGCAGTGCACGGGCCACGTGTCGACGAAGTCGGGGCCCTCGGGTCCGGCGAAGTGTCCGCCGTTGTCGTCGTCGCCGTGGTGCCAGTCGCGGGAGCCGACGATCAGGTCGTACTCCTCGGCGTGCCGGCCGAGGAACGCGCTGATCCGTTCCGCGAGAGCCGCACCCCCGGTCACCCCGAGCGCACCGCCCTCGGTGAAGTCGTTCTGGACGTCGACGATGAGGAGAGCCCGTGCCATGGGCCCATCCAACACCCGGTGACTCAGGAGTCGGTGAGCTTGCTCCCGCAGGAGTAGGCCGCCGCGGTCACCGCGTCGAGCGCCGGCAGCGCGGCCGCGCGCGACGAACCGATGGCGTAGAACGCGAAGGTCAGGCGCGATCCGTCTGCGGCGTCGATGTACCCGCCGAGGGTGTTCGCGCTGTCGATCCACCCGGTCTTCGCGTGCACCTTGCCGCGGGCGACGGCGTTCGCGCCGGTGAAGCGGCTGGCGAGGGTGCCGGACTGGCCCGACACGGGCAGGGCGTTCGCGAGGGTACCGAGGCCCTTCGCACCGGCCGCGACCTGCACCATGAGGTGGGCGACGAAGTTCGGCGACACCGCGTTCGCGGCGCTCTCGCCCGAGCCGTCCTTGATGACGATGCCGGCCGGGTCGACGCCGTAGGAACCGAGCGCCGACTGGTACACCGAGGTCAGCGACGCCGCCGACCCGTTCGAGCCGGACTCCTTCGACGACACCCGGGCGAGCATCTCGGCGAGGGTGTTGTCCGAGTTCGGGATCATCTGCCCGATCAGTGTCGACACCGGCTGTGACGACACCGTCGCGATGGTGTTCGTGCTGGTCGTGGCGCGCTTGACGATCTGTGCCGACCCCGCCCCGGCGACCCCGGCGTTCGCCAGTGCCGTCCGGAACGCGGCGCCCGCGCGGCCGACCGGGTCCTCGGACCGGGGCGAGGTCGCCGCGGCCGGGTTCGCCCGGTCACCGTCGACCATGAGCGCCGTCACCTTCGGCTGGTACCCGATGGTGCGCTCGGACACCGGCCACGTGGGGTCCCACGCGTCGGCGTCGCTCCAGTACGTGTCGTCGGTGACGATCGTGGTGACGGGGGTGTCGCCGACCTTCGCCTTGACCTGTTGGGCGAGCTGCGCGAGCGTCGGGGCCCCCGGGTAGACCGTGCCGTTGCCGGCGGACAGGGTGGCGTCGCCGTGCCCGACCAGCGCGATGGTCCCGCCGGACTCCTGCGTGACCGTGGTCGGGATGCGGTGGTCGCCGCCGAGCACCGCGAGCGCCGTCGCCGTCGTCAGGGTCTTCATGACGCTGCCGGTCTGGGCGGCCTTGTCGCCGTCCTTCGAGAACAGGACCTCGCCGGTCTTCGCGTCCATGACGTACCCCTCGAACGCGCCGAGACCACTCGCCGACGCCGCCCCGGCGATCGAGCAGGTGCGCAGGGCGGAGGGGCCGGCCGGGTCCTTCGGCACGGCGCGGGCGTCCGGGGTGGGTGTCGGCGTGCTCGTCGGTCGCTTCGTGGTGGCGGTCGACCGGCTCGGCGTCGAGGTCGCGCGCGACGTGGCCGCCGGCGCGGCTGTCGTGCCCGTGTCCGGTGTCATCGCCGCGGCGACCGCGACGGCCCCGCCCGAACCGATCACGAGCAGGGCCGCGAGGCCACCGGCGATCCAGGGCACCGGGCGGCGCACGGCGGAGGCACGCGCGGCTGCGACGGCGGCGCGGACACGCTCCGGTACGGAAGGCGGGGTGGGCTGCTGCTCGGACATCGCGACCGATCCTACGGAACTGCGGCAGGAGCCTCCAGGCCGGATCGTCCCGATGTGGACGACGCGACCCGGATCAGGGCGCTGTGGAGGCGTCGTCCGCGGGGTAGCGCACGCCGACCTGGCGGCGGGCCTCGTCCATGACGGCCATGATCGCGACCGACTGTTCGGCGTCCATCGGACCGCCCTCGTGCACGCCGGACGTGACCATCGCCTCGAACGCGCGCGCCTCGTGGCCGTAGCCGGCGAGCTCTTCCCGCGCGTCGAACTCCTCGACCACGACGCCGTCGCGGTCCCGGATCCGCCACGTCGTCGGGGTGTACCAGGTCGAGTCGACGTCGATGCGCCCCGACTCGCCGATCACCGAGGCCGTGTTCGGGCTGCGCACGTCCATCCCGAAGTGGATCACCGACTGTGCACCGCCGTCGTGCGTCAGGACGATGCCCATCTGCGTGTCGACACCCTGCTCGCTCAGCGTGCCGGCCGCGACGAGCGAGGTGGGCACCCCCAGCACGTCGACGGCGAAGGACACCGGGTACACGCCCAGGTCCAGCAGGGCTCCACCGCCGAGGGCGGGATCGCGCAGCCGGTGCGACGGGTCGGTGGGCAGGGCCTGGTGGTGCGTCGCCTCGACGAGCACCGGCCGGCCGATGCGCCCCTCGGCCAGGACCTCGCGGATCATCGCCATCTGCGGCAGGAACCGGGTCCACATCGCCTCGGTCACCGCGACGCCCGCTCGACGGGCAGCATTGACCACGGTCCGCGCCTCGGCCGCCGTCATCGTGAAGGCCTTCTCGACGAGGACGTGCTTGCCGGCGCGGATCGCGAGCAGGGCGTCCTCGGCGTGCCGGACGTGCGGGGTCGCGACGTACACGGCGTCGACCGTGTCGTCGGCGACGAGGTCCTCGTAGGAGCCGTGCGCCCGTGGGATGCCGAACTCCGCCGCGAACGCCTCGGCACCGTCGCGGGTGCGGCTGCCGACCGCCGTGAACTCGATGCCGGCGGCGACGCAGTCGCCCACGAAGGACCGGGCGATGCCGCCCGTGCCGATGACTCCCCAGCGAACCGTCATGCGGCCATGTCTACCAGGACTGGCCGCAGCACTTTGGTATGGACTCCACTGGTGATTGCCAGCTAACGTGCTCCACGATCCCCCATCCGGGGGTCACTCCTCCCCGAGTCGAAGGTGTGCAGGTCCTCCATGCGCCGTTCCGTCCTCTCCGTCGTCGCCACCAGCGCCGCGATCGTCCTCACGTCCACCCTCGTCGGCGGTCCGGCCAACGCACACGGGTGGGGCGACCCAGGACACGGACCGGGACACTCGCCGGGGCACTCCGCCGACGCCGGCCTGACGCCGCGGACGCACTTCACGATGGCTGCCGACGGCACGTCCGGTGCGACGCAGGGCGGCGAGGGCATCCCGAACATCGACTCCGTCAAGAAGACCATCGCCACCTACTACGGCGACCCCGGCACGGGCCTCGCGAACCGGACCGACTCCCCCTACATCCGCGAGATGCGATCGATCGTCGCCCGCCAGGGAGCGTCGCTGCAGCGCATCCACGACCGTGCCGTCCGACACGGCGAGAAGCCCGCGATCGTCCTCGACGCCGACGACACCACCCTGTGGACGTACGACATGGAGGTCGCGGACATGCACTTCGTGTTCGACCCCGCACGGCAGGACGAGTGGGTGCAGGACGAGCGCTTCGCCGCCACCCCGTCCATGGTCGGCTTCGTCAACCGCGCCGCCGCGATGGGCTTCACGGTGTTCGGACTGACCGGCCGGAACGACGACCAGAAGACCGCGACCGTGCAGAACCTGTCGAAGGTCGGCTACACCGCCTTCACCGAGGACCGCTTCTTCACGAAGTGGACCGGCAAGGGCGCCTCGCAGCAGCCGTCGTACGTGACCTGCGCCGCAGCGAGCTGCACGACCGTCGAGTACAAGGCCCTGACCCGCAAGCACATCGAGCAGGACCTCGGCTACGACATCACGCTGAACATCGGCGACCAGTGGAGCGACCTGCAGGGCGGGTACGCCGACCGGTCCCTCAAGCTGCCGAACCCCACCTACTCCCTCCCCTCGGCCGATCTGCCCGGCGTCTCCGAGCCGCGGCTCGCGCCCCGCACACAGTTCACGATGGCGGCCGACGGCTCCTCCGGCGCGACGCAGTCCGGTGAGGGCATCCCGAACATCGACTCCGTCAAGAAGACCATCGCCACCTACTACGGCGACCCCGGCACCGGACTCGCGAACCGCACCGACTCCCCGTACATCCGCGAGATGCGGTCCCTCGTCCGGCGGCAGGCCCCCGTCGTCGCCGCCCAGTGCGCCGTCGGCCGCAAGCTGCACCGCAACCCCGCGATCGTGCTCGACGCCGACGACACCACGCTCTGGACCTACGACATGGAGGTCGCGGACATGCACTTCGTCTTCGACCCCGCGCTGCAGGACGAGTGGGTGCAGGACGAACGGTTCCCCGCGACCCCGTCGATGACCTCGCTCGTGTCGATCGCACAGCGTTCCGGGTGCACGATCATCGGGCTGACCGGCCGGAACGCCGATCAGGAGACCGCCACCATCGACAACCTGCAGCGCGTCGGCTCCCCGCAGTTCTCGGCGACGAAGCGCGGCACCGAGACGTACTACACGAAGTGGACCGGGGTCGGGGCGTCGCAGCAGCCGTCGTACATCACCTGCGCCACGGCGAAGTGCACCACCGTCGAGTACAAGTCGCAGACCCGGGCGCACATCGAGTCACGATCGGGCGGCCGGTACGACGTGGTCTCGAACTTCGGCGACCAGTACAGCGACCTGCTCGGGGGCTCGGCGGACCGCAGCGTCAAGCTGCCGAACCCGACGTACTACCTGCCCTGACCCTCAGCGCCGGTGCTTGCCGAGTGCGGCGTCGGGCGCGGCCATCGGGTGGGTGCGGAACCAGCGCAGCAACGCTCGCGCCTTGCTGGTGTCCGCACTCCGGTCGCCGTCGGACAGGAACGTGTCGAAGCCGTCGGGGAGCGCGGTCTCGTGGTCGCGGTCGAACGCCATCGTCCACTCGCCGAACCGCGGCGTGTGGATCCGCTCCTCGACGAGCAGCCCGACGTCGGTGTGTCGGGGGTCCTCGGTGATGCGCTGGTACGTCTCGAGGACCGCGGCCTCCGGACCCTCGAGCAGCTGCATGAAGCGGCCGTCCTTGTACACGAGCAGGCCGGACAAGCCGGATGCGGCGTTCCGGGCTCTGGCGTGTTCGAGGAGCGCGTCGAGGCGGGGCTGGTCGAAGGGTTCGTCGGCGGCGCTCATGTAGACGAGTGACAGGAGCATGACGACCTTTCGAACGGAGAACGTGGCTTCGGTTCGATCGTCCCGCACGACGGCGGTCCGGCGCAGCCCCAGAACGGGGAGCGGGCCGGCGCGGCCCGTCGTCACTGCGCGTCGTAGGTGCGGACCCAGTCGATCTGCAGGTTGCCGGCCTTGCCCCAGTTGCCGACCTGCACCATGTAGCGGTGCGGGGTCGTCGGGACGTTCCGCGCGACCGTGAAGACGAGCTTGCCGTCGAGGTAGTAGTGGATCGCCCGCCCGGGGATCCACTCCGTCGTGTAGGTGTGCCAGTCCCGCCAGGACACCCGGGTGTTGTAGTTGTCCGACGCCTTCTCGTCCCCGGGCAGCATCGAGTGGTGGAACACCCGCGGCGAGCCGTCGAAGTTGCCCTCGGGGTAGTTGAGTTCGCCGTCCGCCCAGTCGTTCGACGTCGGCCAGAGCATGATCGCTGCGCCGTTCTTGTCGCCGCCGGTGGCACGGGCGCGGATGCTGAACGACCCGCCGACGTGCGACCAGGCGTCCTCGGGCGTGCCGAACGTGCCGGCCGATCCGTGCTCGCCGTCGAGGGCGATGTCCATGTACCCGTCGTGCGCGCTGACCATCTTGCTCGACCAGTACTTGCCGCCGGTAGCGTCCGGGTACGGCTGCCACGACTGCGCGTACGTCGCCGCGAACGGGCCGTTCGCCGCAGCCGGCGTGTCGAAGTCCACCGAGAAGGTCGGCGTGCGCCCGATGGTCGGATCGGTTGCCACCGTGGTCGGGTGCGGGGTCGGGGTCGCGCTGCTGCTCGATGCGCCGGCCGGGGCCGCCGATGACGTCGCCCGCGACTCCGGCACCGCGGCGGCCGTGATGGCCAGCGCAGCAGCCGCAGCAGCCACCAGGACGACGGTCGTCGCACGCTTGAACACGGTACCTCCGTCGGTCGTCCGCCGAGGGGGTACGGGGCGGTGCAGGTGGTCGGTCGCGGGGATCCCCGCGTCCTGACGAGGCTAACCCGCGTCCTCCCCCGCTGTCTGGTCCGGAGTCAAGGGGTGCGGTTTCCCGCAGATGCAGAAATCCCCGGTCAGGACCTGTTGCAGATCCGTGACCGGGGATGTGTTCCGAGCCGCCTGTCGGAATCGAACCGACGACCTATTCATTACGAGTGAATCGCTCTACCGACTGAGCTAAGGCGGCGCGCTCGCTCCGAACCCGGAGCGGCACGATCAATGACTATACAGGCTCAGACGAGTGAACGCGAAACGAGCACGCCAAGCTCGGCGAAGGACCTGCGGAGCTCGTCGACCAGGTGCGAACCGGCCTCGGACCCGGACCACTCCCACCACGCGTGCCGGAGCGCACCGAGCGCCACGATCGACGCCAGGCGCGCCCGACGACGGAGCGCGTCGGGGTCCGCGGCGAGCTCGGGGTCCTCGCCTTCGAGCCGCCGGGCGACCGCCGCCTGGATCTCGGCCTGGAACTCCTTCATCGACTCCATGCGTCGGCTGAACAGTTCGGGGTTCGCCCGGAGCACCTGCTGCCGTTCCTCGATGAGTCCGCGTTCCTCGATGAGCTCCTGCGTCGAGTGCACGAGCAGTGCACCGAGGTCCGACAGCAGGTCGCCGTCCGGTCCCCCGTCGACGAACTCCTGCAGCGCGGCGTCGTCGGGCAGCTCCGGGTCGTCCCCGAGGATCGCCTGTTCCTTGCTCGGGAAGTAGTTGAAGAACGTGCGGGGTGAGACGTCGGCTCGACGCGAGATCTCGTCCACGGTGACCGCTCCGAGGCCGTCCTCGATCGCGATGCGGAGCGCGGCCGCCTGGATGGCGCGGCGGGTGGCGCGGCGTTTCCGTTCGCGCAGGCCGGGTTCAGCGTCGGGCATGCCGTGATTGTCCCATGCCCCACTCGTCGCGGGGAGAGTCCGTCGCGGTCAGCGCCGGACGCGGGCGATCGTGACGAGCAGCGCCTCGAGCGCGAGCAACGCCGCCACGTTCGCGGCGATCCGCTGCCGGGCGAGGGCGATCGCGTCGAGCACCTCGAGCGCCGCGGCCGGCGTGACCGACTGCAGGGCCTGGTCGAGGTGGTCGCGCATCGCCAGGTTGACGGGTTCCGCCGGGGCGCCGAGACCGAGCAGGAGCAGGTCGCGGTACAGCGAGGACACGTCGACCAGGATGCGGTCGAGACCGTCGCGCAGGCTGCGGGTCGCACGGCGCTTCTGGTCGTCCTCGAGCAGCCGGAGCTGCGAGCGGAGGGCCGGCGGGATCGTCCCGCCGGGTTCGATGCCGAGCGATCGCAGTGCGGCGTCGCGTTCTTCGGAGTCGCGCTGCTGCGTGATGGCCTTGGCGTCTTCGTCGGCGACGGCGAGCAGGTCGGCGGCGGCCATCACGGCGTCGCCGACGCTCCGGACGCCGAGCACGGTCGTCAGGGTGCGGCGGCGACGATCGCGGGCGTCCTCGCTCGTCGCCAGGCGCTGCGCCATGCCGATGTGGCTCTGCGCCTGCCGTGCTGCGTCCATCGCGAGGGCGCGGTCGATGCCGGTGCGGGCGACCAGCAGGTCGGCGACGGACTCGATGCCGGGGACCCGGAGGCGTACGGAGCGGACGCGCGACCGGATGGTGGGCAGCAGGTCGGCTTCACTCGGGGCGCAGAGGATCCAGACGGTGCGCTCCGGAGGTTCTTCGAGCGCCTTGAGCAGCAGGTTCGAGGTGCGTTCCGTCATGCGGTCGGCGTCCTCGATGATGACGATGCGGTACCGACCGACCGAGGGCGAGTAGTACGACGAGGTCACGAGCTGCCGGATCTCGTCGATCGTGATGATCACGCGCTGCGTCGTGAGCACCGACACGTCGGGGTGGGTCTTCGCGGTGATCTGCTGCAGGGTGTGGTCGTCGTCGGGACCGTTGCCCACGAGGGCTGCGGCGAACGCCGTCGCCACGTTCGACCGGCCGGACCCGGGTGGCCCCGTGATCAACCACGAGTGCGTCATGCCGCCGGTGCCGTCGGTCGACTCCGCGGCGTTCCGGAGGGAGGCGACTGCTTCTTCCTGACCGGTCAGGCCGTCCCACACGCTCACGGGACCATCCTGTCAGCGACCACCGTCATGCGGGCGACCACCACCTTGCGGGCGACCACGGTCACGCCGGGTCGATCGCGACGAGCGGGGCGACCGCGGCACGGATGGCACGCTGCACGTCCTCGGTGGATCCGCCGGCGTCGACCACCAGGAAGCGGTCGGGCTCGGCTGCCGCCATGTCCAGGAAGGCACGTCGCACCGACTCGTGGAACGCCTCGGCCTCGGACTCCAGGCGGTCGAACGTGTCGCCACGGGCCGCGGCGACCCGGGCGCGTCCGACCGTCACGTCGAGGTCGAGCAGGATCGTCAGGTCCGGCGCCAGGCCGTCCGCCGCCCACTCCGACACCGAGCGGATGTGTTCGGCGCCGAGGCCGCGCGCGACGCCCTGGTAGGCGACCGACGAGTCGATGTACCGGTCCTGCAGCACGACCTCGTCGCGGGCGATCGCGGGACGCACGACCGTCTCGACGTGGTGCGCGCGGTCGGCCGCGTACAACAGCGCCTCGGCCCGGGGCGACACGTGCCCGCGCTCGTGCAGCACGATCTCGCGGATCCGGAGGCCCAGGTCGGTGCCGCCGGGCTCGCGGGTGCGCAGGACGGTGCGGCCGTGCTCGACGAGCCACGCCGAGAGCAGCTCGGCCTGGGTCGTCTTGCCCGCGCCGTCGCCGCCCTCGAGCGTGATGAACCGTCCGGTCACTTCTTCTTCGCCGGCGCCCGTCGGGCCGGCGTCTTCTTCTTGACCGGTCCCTTGGCGCGCTTGTCCGCGATGAGCTGGACCGCCCGGGCGTGGTCGACGGCCTCGACGTCCTCGCCCTTCGGGATCGTCGCGTTCGTCTCGCCGTCGGTGACGTACGGGCCGAAGCGGCCGTCCTTCATCTTGATCGGCTTGCCGGACACGGGGTCCGCCTCGAACTCCTTGAGCGCGGAGCTCGCGGCACGGTTCCCGCCGTACTTCGGCTGCGAGAAGATCTCGAGCGCACCGGGGAGGTCGATGTCGAAGATCGCGTCCTCGCCCGGGAGCGTCCGGGTGTCCGTCCCCTTCTTCAGGTACGGGCCGTAGCGACCGTTCTGCGCGGTGATGTCGTTGCCGGTCTCCGGGTCCTGTCCGACGACGCGGGGCAGGTCGAGGAGCTTCAGCGCGGTCTCGAGGTCGACGGTCGCCGGGTCCATCGACTTGAAGAGCGAGGCGGTCCGTTCCTTGGGCGCCGCGGCCTTCTTCGTCGTCTTCTTCGCCGGGGCCTTCTTCGCCGTGGCCTTCTTGCCGGTCGTCGTCTCGGCGGGGGCCTCGGCTGCTGCGGGCTCCGGGGCGGCGGCCGCGGCGTCGACGACCTCGCCGGTCTTCGGGTCGACGGTGGGCTCGGGCTCCGGGCTGCGCTCCGTGACGTAGGGGCCGAAGCGGCCGTCCTTCGCCAGGACCTCCTTGCCCGTGTCCGGGTTGATGCCCACGACGCGGTCACCGATGACGGGGGCGTCGACGAGTTCCTTGGCCTTCTCGACGGTCAGCTCGTCGGGTGCCAGGTCCTCGGGGACGTTGACGCGACGCGGCTTCTCCGGGTCGTCGCTCGGCACCTCGATGTAGGGGCCGTAACGACCGATCCGCAGGGTGAGGCCCGGTGCGAGCTCGACCGAGTTGATCTCACGCGCGTCGATCTCGCCGAGGTTGTCGATGACGGTCCGCAGGCCGCGCTGGTCGTCGTCGCCGCCACCGAAGTAGAAGCCCTTGAGCCAGTCGACCCGGTCCGCGTCGCCGCGGGCGATCCGGTCGAGGTCCTCTTCCATCTCGGCGGTGAAGTCGTACTCCACCAGTTCGCCGAAGTACTCCTCGAGCAGCCGGACCACGCTGAACGCGATCCAGTTCGGCACGAGCTGGGTGCCGCGCAGGGACACGTAGCCGCGGTCGATGATCGTCGGGCTGATCGTCGGGTAGGTCGACGGACGCCCGATCCCGAGCTCTTCCAGCGTCTTGATGAGGCTGGCCTCGGTGAAGCGCGGCGGGGGCGTGGTGTCGTGCCCCTTCGCCAGCACGTCGTGCACCTCGAGGTGCTCGCCCTGCTTGACGTCGGGCAGTGCGACGTCCTGACCGGCACGTTCGCTCGACTCGTGGCGGTCCTCGTCGCGGCCTTCTTCGTAGGCGCTGAGGAACCCGCGGAAGGTGATGACGGTGCCGGACGCGGTGAACTCGGCGTCCGTGCCGTTCGCGGTCGACGTGATGCCCTCGACCGACTCGGTGGACGAGATACCGAGCACGATCGATGCGGTCGACCCCTTGGCGTCCGCCATCTGGGAGGCGACGGTGCGCTTCCAGATGAGGTCGTAGAGCCGCCACTCGACACCGGTGAGCGTGCCCTGGAGCTCCTGCGGGGTACGGAAGGAGTCGCCCGAGGGACGGATCGCCTCGTGCGCCTCTTGCGCGTTCTTGCTCTTGCTCGCGTACAGACGGGGCTTGTCCGGAACGGTCGCGGCGCCGTACAGGTCGGCCGCCTGCTTGCGGGCCGCGTCGATCGCCTGCTTCGAGAGCGAGACCGAGTCGGTACGGATGTAGGTGATGTACCCGTTCTCGTACAGCGTCTGCGCCGCACGCGCCGTCTGCCGCGGCGACAGGCGCAGCTTGCGCGCTGCCTCCTGCTGCAGGGTCGACGTGGTGAACGGCGCCGCCGGACGGCGGGTGTACGGCTTCGAGTCGACGCTGCGGACGGTGGCGTCCCCGGCGCGCTCGAGCACGGTGGTCAGCGAGGCGGCTGCGGCCTCGTCGAGACGCACGACGTCACCGCTGAGCGCACCGCGGTCGTCGAAGTCGCGCCCCGAGGCGACGCGGGTGCCCTGGATCCGGGCGAGTCGCGCCGAGAAGGAGGACTCCCCCGTCTTCTCGAACCGAGCGGAGAGGTCCCAGTAGTTGGCCGAGACGAACGCGAGACGCTCGCGTTCGCGGTCGACCACGAGCCGGGTCGCGGCGGACTGCACACGACCGGCGGAGAGGCCGGGAGCGACCTTGCGCCACAGGACCGGCGAGACCTCGTACCCGTAGAGACGGTCGAGGATGCGGCGGGTCTCCTGTGCGTCGACGAGGGCGGTGTCGAGCTCACGGGTGGCCTCCTGCGCACGCTGGATCGCCTCCTTCGTGATCTCGTGGAAGACCATCCGCTTGACGGGGACCTTCGGCTTGAGGACCTGGAGCAGGTGCCAGGCGATCGCTTCACCCTCGCGGTCCTCATCTGTTGCGAGGTAGAGCTCGTCGGCATCCTTGAGCGCACGCTTGAGCTCGGCGACCGTCTTCTTCTTGGCGTCGGACACGACGTAGTACGGCTCGAAGCCGTTGTCGACGTCCACCGAGAACTTGCCGAGGGAGCCCTTCTTGAGCTCGGCCGGCAGGTTCTTGGGCTCGACGAGGTCGCGGATGTGTCCGACCGAGGCCTGGACTTCGTATCCGTCACCGAGGTATTGCGCGATCGTCTTCGCCTTCGCAGGGCTCTCGACGATCACGAGCTTCTTCGTGCCTGGCACGTGTCTCCTTGATCCGTGGTGCTGGTCGGCCCTGGACACGAACGTGTCCGGGTCGCCCGGGACATCGGTGACCGGTGGCCGACAGGCACACCATACACACCGTGGTCGGGGTGGTCGTCCGCCGGACCGGCGACCGCGGATGCGCCGACGGCGAACGGTCCGGAGCCGACGACCACCCGCACCCGGGCCGTCGCGGCGGCGAGGTCGCAGGCCACGAGGGCCGAGCCGTTCGCCCGTGCGACCCGCTCGGCGACGTCGCACGGCGAGCCGGTCAGGAGTCCGACGGAGGCCGCAGCGGCCGAGGTCGCGGCGGCGTCGGCGGCATCCCCGGCCCGGACTGCCTGCGTGCGGTGTCCGGCGGCGGCGAGCGCTGACGACGCGACGAGCACCCCGACGCCGAGGACGGCGACGACGAGCACGGTCACCGAACCGCGCTCGGGGTCAGCGTCCCCCGGCCGCAGCACACGCCGTCGCCCGGAGCGGCAGCGCCGAGAACGGACCGGCGCCGCCGCGCGTGGCGTCGACGCACACGAGGTCGTCGGTGCGCCGGACGGTGACGGAGGATCCCGGCGCGATCCGCTCGGCGGCGGCGAGTCCGACGGCGTCGTCCCCGCGCCCGACGCCCCGCGCAGCCGCCGCGGCGGCCGACTGCAGGCGTCCCTGTCCGTCGACGACCAGCACGGCCGCGACGAGCAGGGTGAGGACGAGTGCGACGGCGGGCAGCACGACCGCGAACTCGACCGTGACCGAGCCCCGGTCGGAGTCCCGGTCGGGGCGCCGCGCCTGGTCACAGCGAGAGGGCACCGCGGACGAGCTCGGTGAGGATGGTCTGCACCTCGCCCGAGCGCATGACGGCGACGAGCACGCCGGCGAACGCCACGGCGGCGAGGATGACGACCGCGTACTCGGCGGTCGCAGACCCCTGGTCGTCCTGCGCGACGGCGCGGAGCCGGTCGACGACGCGGAGCCGGTCGACGACGCGGCTGGCGCGACGGATTCGGTTCGGGGTGGTGCTCATGGGTTCGTCCCTTCTGTTGCGTTGATCCCAGCGTGGCGCGTGGCCACCGCACGATCGGGGCCTCGAGCGGCATCTGTGGAGAGGTCATCGCGCACCGACGACGGTGGAGGAGAGGACGCCGACCACGACGGGGACCACCCCGACGAGCACGAACGCGGGCAGGACGCAGACACCGAGCGGCAGCACCAGTCGGACGGCCAGGCGCTCGGCTGCGGCGAGGCCGGCGGCAGCAGCATCGTCACGGACGTCCTCCGCGGCGCGGCGCAGCAGTCCCGCCGCGGGCACGCCCGCTCGCACGGCCAGGTCGAGGACCTCGCGCAGGCGAGCCACGTCGGCAGCCGGCGGGACGATCCCGTCGGCGGCACGACGGACCGCCTCGCCGGCGGCGATCCACGAGCCACCGCCCGAGACGGCCACCGCCCAGGCGTCGAGGACGACCCCGGGCACGCGTCCGTCCGGCGTCGCCGACCGGACGAGCCGCGCGGTCCAGGCGCGCCCGGACAGGACGAGCACGGCGGCGAGCGCCGAGCAGACCCAGCCGAGCGGCGAGCCCGTGAGGACCTGCACGGCTCCGGACCCCCACGCGGCCCCGAGTCCGAGGCCGAACAGCGGCAGCGCCAGGACGACGCGGGCACTGGTGCGCGGGCCGGCGAGGGCGACCCGGATCGCCCGGTCCGACGCGGCCGATCGGCGGAGCGCTCCGGCGAGGGCCCCGAGCGTCTCCGCGACGGGGGCGCCGGTCCGGTCCGCGACCCGCAGGACGACGGCGATGTCCGCGGACGCCGGAGCGGTCCCGGCCGGCAGCCTGCCGACGAGCTCCCAGGCCCGCGGTGGCGGGACCCCGGCGGCGACGAGCGTCGCGACACGGTCCAGGGTGCCGGCCGCGCGCGCCGGGTCGAACGGCACAGGGTGCCGGACCCGACGTCCCAGGAGCGACCCCCTGCTCACGGTGTCCCGTCCACCGGGCGCACCCCGAGCCTCCCGTCCGCCCCGACGTGGAACGCGCCCACCGCAGCGAGCCGTCGTCCGCCTGCCCGACGCTCGACGTGGAGCACCAGGTCGAACGCGCTGACCGCTTGTCGGGCCAGCGCCTCGACGCCGAGCCCAGCGAGGGCGCCGAGCGCCTCGAGCCGAGCGGCGACGTCCGCAACACCGTTCGCGTGCACGGTGCCGGCGCCCCCGTCGTGTCCCGTGTTCAGCGCGGACATGAGCTCGCGGACCTCGGCGCCCCGGCACTCCCCCACGACGATCCGGTCCGGGCGCATCCGCAGGGCCTCACGCACGAGCCGGTCGAGGCCGAGCGCGCCGACACCCTCGGCGTTCGCCTGCCGCGCCTCGAGTGCGACCACGTGCGGATGGGCGATGCGCAGCTCGGCGACGTCCTCGACCGTGACGATCCGCTCGTCGGCCGGGACGGCGCCGAGCATCGCGGCGAGCAGGGTGGTCTTGCCGCTGCCGGTGGCACCGGTGACCAGGACGTTGCGGCGCTGGTGCACGGCGGCCTCGACGACGGAGCGCGGCACGTGCTCGAAGGTGCCGGCGCGGTCGAGCGCGGCGAGGGTCGGCCGGGCTGGGTGTGGGAGCCGGATCGAGATCGCCGTGCCACCGACCGAGACCGGGGCGAGCACGACGTGCACCCGGATCCCGTCGCCGTGCCGGACGTCGGCGCACGGAGTGGTCTCGTCGACGTGGCGTCCGCCGAGCGCCACCAGCCGCGTGGCGAGCTCCCGGGTGCGCGCCTCGCTCAGGCGCGGCGCGGCGGCTTCGAGTCCGCCGCCACGGTCGGTCCAGGTGCCGACGCCGCCGACGACCAGGACGTCGGTGACCCCGGCGTCCGTCACGAGGCCGGCGAGTTCCTCGAACTCGACGACACCGTGCGTTCGGCGCCGAAGGGCGGCGGCGGCAGCCCCGGGCGAGACAGGCCCGGCCCCGGGCGAGACAGGCCCGGCCCCGGGCAGAACGGACCCGGCCCCAGGCAGGAACGGTCCGGCCCTGGGCGGAACAGGCCCGGACCCGGGCAGGAACGGCGTGGCACGGTGACGGTGCATGACGCCAGAGCGTAAGAGGAGAGCCGTTTTCGGCATCCGGTGCCACAACCAGCCTGTGGAGAGGTAAGCGCCGATGGCACCAACGGACCGATTTGTCCCCCGAAACGGAAAGCCGTACCCCACTCGGCGAGGAGCGCCCGACGCAGCGCGACGACAGACCACACGAGCAGGTCCCCTCGCTCACGGGCACCGGGACGGAGTAGCAATTGCTACGAGCCCGTCAAACGTTCCATGCGTGAGCATGTACCGGTCTGTCCACTCGACCGGCGTGCCCGTGCGGATCGCCGCCGATCACCGGCGGCCGGCGAGCGCTGATCGCTCGAGCCGGACCCCGGACAAAAGAAGAGGCGGCACCGGTTGGGGGGAACTGGTGCCGCCTGGACATCGAAGGATTGGGGGGAATCCGATTCGATGCCGCCGGAAACGAGTCCAGCAGGAACTACTGTACCCCACGATCCGCCCCTCGGGGCAACCCCCGACCCGACCGCCGGGCGTGCCGCCGCGACCAGGACACACCGGTGTGCGCCGTCGCGGCCCCGCTGCCCCAGACCCGCGCCCGCCGCCGCGGCCTGGCTCCCCCGCACCCGGGCCCGCCGCCGCGGCCTGGCTCCCCCGCACCCGGGCCCGCCGCTCGTCACGCAACCGCGCAGCGCACGGGCCGAGGGGTAGTCTCCGTGGCGCACCCTGAGGACGCAACGACGCGAAAGGACATCGATGTCCACTCCGACCCAGACCGACCACCGCGAGGACGACGGCGCCACCTTCCCGCCGACACCCGAGTTCGTCGCCGACGCCGTCGCGCACGAAGACCTGCACGAGGCCGCCGCCGCCGACCGCGAGGCCTTCTGGGCCGAGCAGTCCCGCAGCCTGCTCGACTGGCGCACGCCGTTCACGCAGACCCTCGACTGGTCCGGCGCCCCGTTCGCGAAGTGGTTCGCCGACGGCTCGCTCAACGTGGCCGAGAACTGCCTCGACCGGCACGTCCGCGCGGGCAACGGCGACCGGGTGGCGATCCACTTCGAGGGCGCACCCGGCGACACCCGCCGGATCACCTACGCCGAACTCACCGCTGAGGTCCAGCGCGCCGCGAACATGCTCACCGACCTCGGCGTCGGGCAGGGCGACCGCGTCGTCGTCTACCTACCGCTCATCCCCGAGGCCGTCGTGACGATGCTCGCCGTCGCCCGCATCGGCGCCGTGCACTCCGTCGTCTTCGGCGGGTTCAGCGCCGAGAGCCTCCGCGCCCGCATCGAGGACGCCGGCGCGAAGCTCGTCGTCACGGCGGACGGCGGCTGGCGCCGTGGCGCGGTGTCAGCGCTCAAGCCCGCGGTCGACGAGGCACTCGAGGGCGAGGGCACCGACAGCGTCGAGCACGTCCTGGTCGTCAAGCGCGGCGGCAACGAGATCGCCTGGAACGACCGTGACCTGTGGTGGCACGACGAGGTCGCGAAGGCCGCCCCGGAGCACACGCCAGAGGCCTTCCCCGCCGAGACCCCGCTGTTCATCCTGTACACCTCGGGCACGACCGGGAAGCCGAAGGGCATCGTGCACACCTCCGGCGGGTACCTGACCCAGGCGGCGTACACGCACAAGAACGTGTTCGACATGCACCCGGAGAAGGACGTCTACTGGTGCACCGCCGACATCGGCTGGATCACCGGGCACTCGTACGTCGTCTACGGCCCCCTGGCGAACGGCGTGACGCAGGTGCTCTACGAGGGCACGCCCGACGAGCCGAAGCCCGGCCGCTGGTGGGACATCGTCGACTCGTACGGCGTCACCGTCCTGTACACCGCGCCGACGGCGGTCCGTGCGGCGATGAAGGCCGGCCGCGAGATCCCCGAGGCCCGCAGTCTCGAGACCCTGCGCCTGCTCGGCAGCGTCGGCGAACCGATCAACCCCGAGGCGTGGAACTGGTACCGCCAGGTCATCGGCCACGACCGCACGCCCATCGTCGACACGTGGTGGCAGACCGAGACCGGCGCGATCATGATCTCCGCGCTGCCCGGTGTGACGAAGCTCAAGCCCGGCGCCGCGCAGACACCGCTGCCCGGCATCGTCGCCGAGATCGTCGACGACGACGGCAACCGCGCCGACCCGGGAGAGAGCGGCTACCTCACGATCACGGAGCCGTGGCCGTCGATGGCGCGCGGCATCTGGGGCGACCCGGACCGCTTCGTCGAGACGTACTGGTCGCGGTTCCCCGGCCGGTACTTCGCCGGCGACGGAGCGCGGCTCGACGGTCAGGGCGACATCTGGATCCAGGGCCGCGTCGACGACGTCATGAACGTCTCCGGGCACCGCCTGTCGACGGCCGAGATCGAGTCCGCCTTGGTCGGGCACGAGGGCGTCGCCGAGGCGGCCGTCGTCGGAGCCGCCGACGAGACCACCGGACAGGCGGTCGTCGCGTACGTCATCCTCACCGCCGAGGCCGCTGCCGACGTCGACCGCGAATCGGCCTCGACCGAACTCCGCAACTGGGTGGGCAAGCGCATCGGTGCGATCGCGAAGCCCCGCCAGGTGGTCATCGTCCCCGAACTGCCCAAGACGCGCTCCGGCAAGATCATGCGGCGCCTGCTCCGCGACGCGGCCGAGGGGCGCCGCATCGGCGACACGACGACGCTGGCCGACCCGACGATCATGGCGACCATCGCGGAACTCATGTAGTCCGTGTCACGCAGGTGGGGCCTCCAGTCCATGTCGGACGGGAGGCCCCACCTGCGTTCGCTTCACTGCTGACGGTCCGTCAGGACGTCAGTTCCACCACCAGCTCGACCTCCACAGGAGCGTCCAGCGGCAGCACCGCCACGCCCACCGCGCTGCGCGCGTGGACGCCGGCGTCACCGAAGACCTCGCCGACCAGGGTGGAGGCGCCGTTCGCGACCCCGGGCTGGCCCGTGAAGGACGGCTCCGACGCGACGAACACGGTGACCTTGACGACCCGGGCGACGCGGTCGAGCGAGCCGGCGACCGACTCGACGGCGGCCAGTGCGTTGAGGGCGGCCACGCGGGCCTGCGCGGTGGCGGTCTCGGCGTCGACCGACGCTCCGACCTTGCCGGTGACGGGCAGTGCGCCGTCGACGAACGGCAGCTGCCCGGCCGTGTAGACGTACTGGCCGGTGACGACCGCGGGGACGTAGGCGGCGACGGGTGCGGCGACCGGCGGGAGCGTCAGCCCCAGCTCGGTCAGGCGGTCCGCGACGCTCATGCGTCGGCCTTCGGGCGCTTGAGGTACGCGACGAGCCCACCCTCGGGGCCGGTGACGATCTGGACCAGCTCCCAGCCCTCGTCCCCGTAGTTGTTGAGGATGGCGGTGGTGTTGTGGATCATCAGGGGCGTGGTGAAGTACTCCCAGCGAGTCATGCGGTTCCTTGCCAGCCTTTCAGTCGTGGGTGTCGTTTAGGCTGCATCCTATGTCTGCCCAGAAGACGTCTGCCTCGCGGACCAAGCCCGTCTCAGCAGTCGGCGCCTTCATCGGATTCGTCGGGTTCAGTGCCCTCGCCGGCCTGCTCGTCACGATCGGGGTCACCCCGGCCATCGCGGTCGCCGGTGTCACGACGACGTCGACGATCGGTGTGTTCGAGTCGCTGCCGGAGTACATCGAGATCGGTGACCTGCCGCAGCGCAACGAGCTGTACGCGTACTCGGGCGGCAAGTCGGTGCACTTCGCGACGCTGTACGACCAGAACCGGCAGGAACTGAAGTTCGACCAGATCAGCGACCAGCTGAAGAACGCCGCCATCGACGGCGAGGACAAGCGCTTCTACAGCCACGGCGGCGTCGACATGACCTCGCTCATCCGCGCCGGCGTGGGCAGCATCGCCGGTGGACTCGGCGACTCGGGCGGTGGGTCGACGTTGACCATGCAGCTCGTCCGCAACATCAAGATGAACGAAGCGCTGAACCTCCCCACGAAGAAGGAGCAGCAGAAGGCCTACAACGAGGCCGTCGAGCAGACCATCCCCCGCAAGCTCGAGGAGATGAAGCTCGCGATCGGGCTGGCGAAGAAGTACTCCAAGAAGGAGATCCTCACCGCCTACCTGAACATCGCCTACTTCGGTGACCAGACCTACGGCGTGCAGGCCGCCGCGCAGCACTACTACAACAAGAGCGCGACGAACCTGACCCCGGCCGAGGCTGCCTCGCTGATGGCCATCGTGCAGTACCCCGAGGCGCGCAACCTGTCGACGCCGAAGAAGTACGACGCCAACGTCGCTCGACGCAACGTCATCCTGCGCTCGATGTACGACCAGAAGAACCTGACCGAAGCCGAGTACCGCACGGCCCGCCTGTCGAAGCCGGCGGACTACGTGCACCTGACGCAGCCGTCGCAGGGCTGCCGGGCATCGGTCGGCGACGGCTCGCAGTTCTTCTGCGACTACGCCAAGAAGGTCGTGCTCGAGATGTCGCAGCTCGGCTCGTCGCAGAAGGCTCGCGACACCGCGTGGCGGAACGGCGGCTACAAGATCCAGACGACGCTGAACATCGACCTGAACGCCGAGCAGAAGCAGCTCCTCAACACGTACGACAACAAGGCCGAGACGAACCTGGCGCTCGGTGCGACACTCAACTCGATCGAGGCCGGCTCCGGCCGCATCGTGACGATGGCGCAGAACAAGGACTTCGACGAGTCGCTGAAGTCGGCACCGACGTCGACCTCGTTGAACTACAGCGTCGACTACAAGTACGGCAACTCCGGCGGGTTCCAGACCGGCTCGACCTACAAGCTCTTCACGCTGCTGGATTGGATCAAGGCGGGCCACGGGCTCAACGAGACCGTCAGCGGTGCTGAACGTGTGGTCACGCCGTGGACCATCTGCGGTCAGACCGACTACACGAAGTTCGACGTCTCGAACGATGCTCCGGGCGAGGGCGGTAACTGGAGCGTGCTCGGGGCCACCGCTGGCTCGATCAACGGCGCGTTCGCATCGATGGCCCAGAAGCTCGACCTCTGCGACATCCGCGACATCGCGCAGTCGCTCGGCGTGCACCGTGCTGACGGCGGCGAGCTGCAGTACCAGAACCCGTCCGCGATCCTCGGCACCAACGAGATCGCCCCGATGACGATGGCCGCCGCGTACGCCGCTGTTGCGAACAACGGCATCTACTGCAAGCCGATCGCCATCGACCAGATCACCTCGCCGTCCGGCAAGCAGCTCGGCGGACAGACGAAGGACTGCCAGCAGGCAGTTGACCCGGCGTTCGCGCAGGCTGCGATCTACGCCATGAAGGGCACGATCACCAGCGGTACCGCGCGCGGTGCACAGACGCCGGACGGCACCCAGATGTTCGCCAAGACGGGCACCACCGACGAGGCGGACCAGATCTGGCTCGTCGGTGCAAGTTCGCGCGTCGCGACCGCCTACTGGCAGGGCAACACCGACGGTAAGAAGAACAACCTCCGGCACTACAGCAACGGCGTGGGCGGGACCTACGCCGGCTCCCGTGCCGACGTCTGGCGTCAAGCGATGACCGCGGTCAACGCCACCTACCCCGCCGGTGCCTTCACGGACCCGCAGCCGACGGCGATCCGAGGCAACGCCAAGGCACTCCCGAACCTGCAGGGGAAGACCGCTGACGAAGCCCGCGCAGCGATCTCCGGCGCCGGCTTCAACTACGTCGACGGTGGCGCCCGCCCCGGCACCGGCAACCCCGGTTCGGTGTCGTCGACCTCGCCGTCCGCCGGTGCGCTCCTGTCCTCCGGATCGAGCGTGACGGTCTACACCTCGGACGGGTCGCAGGCCAACGTGCCCGAGATCGGCGGCGACTCACTCGGCGACGCCCGCTCGGCGCTGAACGACGCCGGCTTCGGCAACGTCAACGTGTCGGACGACTTCGCGAAGGGCGGCGGCAACAAGACCTGCAAGGTCGCAGCCGTCGAACCCGCGATCGGTGCCGCCGCCGACAAGAACGCCGACGTGAACGTCCAGTTGTACGGCGACAAGAACGGCAAGGCGCCCAAGGACTGCAAGTGACCCGCGGTCGCGCCGCGCTCGGGGTCCTCGCAGCCGGCGCGGCCGTCGGCGCTGCCTCGTTCGCCTGGGGCTCGCTCGTCGAGCGTCGACGCTTCGGCATCCGGTGGGAGACCGTCCCGGTCCTCCCGCCGGGGTCGCGTGACGTGACGGTCCTGCACCTGTCCGACATCCACATGGCCCCGTGGCAGGCCGACAAGCAGCAGTGGCTGCGCGACCTGTCCCTGGTGGAGCCGGACTTCATCGTGAACACCGGCGACAACCTCGGGCACCCCACGGCGAACGCGGCCGTGGAGTACGCACTCGAGCCGTTCCGGGGTGTCCCCGGCGTGTTCGCGTACGGGTCGAACGACTTCTTCGGACCGTCGCCGCGCAACCCGCTGAAGTACTTCTCCGGCCCGAGCCGCATGCACAGCGAGGCGAAGCCCGTCGAGCTCGACATCGACCGGCAGACGGCGTTCTTCGAGTCCCTCGGGTGGCTCGACCTGAACGACCACGCTCGCGCCATCGAGCTCCGCGGCTCGCGGTTCGAGCTGTTCGGCACCTCGGACGCGCACCGCGACTGGGACCGGCTCGACCTGCTCCCCACGAACGTCGACGAGATGCGCGGCGAGGTGCCCTGGTCCGAAGACGAGGACGGCCCAGCTCCCGTCGCGATCGGTGTCACGCACGCGCCCTACCGCCGCGTGCTCGACGCCTTCGTCACCCAGGGTGCGGACATCATCTTCGCTGGCCACACCCACGGTGGCCAGGTCCAGGTGCCCGGGGTCGGTGCCCTCGTCACGAACAGCGACCTCCCCCGCCGGTACGTCAGCGGGCTGCACAAGTGGGAGCACCGGAACCACTGGTCGTGGCTCGAGGTCTCGGCCGGTCTCGGCACCTCGATCTACGCGCCGGTCCGGTTCGCCTGCCGGCCCGAAGCGGTCGTCGTCACCCTCACCGCCCGCACCTCCTGACGACGCGCCCGGGAGTTCGCCGGATGGTCGTGAGCACCCCCGATCATCGGATAGTATTGTCGGGTTGCTCCGGTACGGAGTGATCACACCGCGGGGTGTGGCGCAGCTTGGTAGCGCGCCTCGTTCGGGACGAGGAGGTCGCAGGTTCAAATCCTGTCACCCCGACACTGTGTTGAGACAGTACGAAGAAGGCCCTGGTTCTCCGGAACCGGGGCCTTCTGCTTTTCCACGGTCGGGCGCTCGGCACTACACCTCCCGACACACGACGTGGCCGCCGCTCCCCCGGCTGCGACGACGCGGATAGCCTCGACAGCGATGTCACGCGCCGACCGGTCCCGAGCTGACGACCGACGATGGGTCTGCATTTCGAAGGTGCTCGCGCGGACGGCTGCAGCAGTCCTCCTTCCCGTCGTGACCCTCGCCATCGTGTACCTGCTGATCGCCGCACTCACGACACGGACGGAATCGGCCGACCGCACTCTCGACCTCGGCGGGTACCTCGGGTTCGCAGCCGCCACGGTCGTGATCTGCGGGCTCGTCGGTGCGACCGGGAGCGCGCTCTCCCGGTCCGCGAGCGCCGTCCACTTCGGGCTCATCGTGGGATGGCTGATCCTCGGGGCCTCGTTGTTCCTGCTCGTAGTCCTGTCATTCGTTCCCGCAGCACCACCGTGGGTCAGCTGGAGGTCGTTCCGGTCGTTCATCAGCCTGCTCGGCACCCCGCTCGTCTACGCCATCGCCATGACGACCTACACGGTCGGGTTCGCTGTCCGTGATCCGCGACACCGCTGGCTGACCGTCGTCGCGCTCGCGGTCCTGCCCGGGCTGATGATCACGTTGTACGGCTTCTTCGACCCGATGTCGTGACGACCGGACCACGGGCCGCCGTCCTCGCGTTCCTCACCGCACTCGTGCTGAGTGCGGTGAGCGCGCACAGCGCTGCGCAGTTCATCACGCATTCTTCGGGCCGGACAGGACTGCAGCCGCACCTGTTCCTGCCGGTGGTCCTCTGCGCGGTCCTGTCACTGTTTTACGGACTGGCGATGACCAGGCGGACGATGGCCGATCAGCGACGATGGGCCACGGTCGGGTCGCTCTGCGCGGTCATCCCGATCGCCGCGCTGTTCGGCTTCCTGACGCTCCTCGCGGTGCTCGGAACGGCGACGGACCCGCACCCGGCGGGTTCGGTCGTGTCCGCGAGCAGCCCCGCCATCGCGGCTGCGACGGTGCTCGTGGACACGACAGCTCTCGGCCGGCGGATGCCGCGTTGGGCGCGCTACAACGGTCTCGTCGTGGTCTCCGCTGTGCCGGTCATCCTCGCAATCGCCAGGGTGCTGCTGGTGCCCTGATGAGCGAGCAGGACGCTGCTCACTGACGAGTCAGACGCTGCGGTAGCCTGAGCGCGTCATGCAGTATCCGAGCGCTCACCTCGCAGCGATAGCCGAGCAGATCCAAGCACGATTCCCCGAGCTCGCCGACGACCCGGTCCTGACGCAGAACCTCGTCGACAACGTGACGTCGATGATCGCCGAGGCACACGCGCGCTACGCCGCCGGTGCCGAGGACAGCGTGGTGAGCGGCGCGTACCTCGATCCGGACCACCTGGCAACCGGGTCTCTGCACGCCGAGCAGTCCCAGCACCCCGCCGGCGCGATGCTCGCCGCGGAGATGCTCTTCGACGCCTACCTGCCGCTCTTCGTGGACGAGGTCGGCGCGGAGTCCACCGCCGAGGTCCTGCGTGCCACCAGGGCCCTGCACGCGGGCATCTGGAGCCGGTTCCCCGCCGGGGCCGTCGCCTACACGGAAGCGCTGCGCCAGCGCGTCACGACGGCGCACCTGGACTCCCGCACGCAGATCGCCCGTGACCTGCACGACCGCGTGGCGCACGGCATCCTCGCCGGGCTCCAGCGGCTCGACCTCGTGCTGCTGACCGATCCCCCGGCCGGCGAACGGGCCGACCAGCTCGACGACGCCGCACGGCTGCTGCGCGGAGCACTCGGCGACGTGCAGGACCTCGCGGTGAGCCTGCACGCCCGCGTCGGCGACGCCCTGCTCGACGATGCGCTCGCCCGGCACGCCAGGGACCTGTTCTCCGACGACGACCGTTTGTCGTTCAGCACCACGGGTACGCCCGAGCACCTGCCGAACTGGCAGGCGGAGGAAGCGCTGACGATCCTCCTCGAGGCGCTCACGAACCGGCGGAAGCACGCACCGCACTCCAGCGCCGGGGTGCACTTCGCGTGGACCTCGGCATGCCTCGTCGTGACGGTCTCCGACGACGGTCCGGGCTTCGACCCCGATGCCGACGCCGACGGACGCCTCGGGCAGCAGACCATGCGCGAGCGGGCCGCGGTCATCGGCGCGCGACTCGACGTCGAGAGCACCCCAGGCACCGGCACCACCGTCCGCCTGACGATCCCGAGGGGCACGCTGTGACCGTCACGCACGTCGCCATCGTCGACGACCACCAGCTGTTCCGCGAAGGACTGGCGACGATCCTCGCCGCCGTGCCCACGATCCGCGTGGTCGCACACGGCGAGCGTCCGTCCGACGTTCTCGACTCCCCCGAAGCCGCCGCCATCGACGTCCTGCTCCTCGACGTCGAGCTCGACGGTCCGCCGGCACGCACCACGATCGCCACGGTGCGCCGCACCCGTCCGGACGTCCGCGTGGTGGTGCTCACGATGCACCGCGATGCCGTCCTGCGTCGGACACTGCTCGACGCCGGTGCGGTCGACTTCGTGACGAAGGACACCCCGAGCCGCGAGCTTGTCGACCGCATCGCCCGGGCCGTGCACGCCGATGCCGCGCCGGTGACGTTCCCGGTCGACCTGGTCACCGAGGCCCGCGCGGGATCACCGCTCAGCGACCGCGAGCTCGAGGTCCTGCGGCTCCTCGCGGCTGCGCGCACCAACGCCGAGATCGCGGCGGACCTGCAGCTCGCGATCGGCACGGTCAAGCGGCACGTCTACAACGTGTTCCGCAAGCTCGACGTCGGTTCGCGAGTCGGCGCCGTGGCTGCGGCGACGCGCCTCGGCCTGCTCACCTGAGGCTCCGCTCCACTTGGTGAGCAGAAATGGTCGGGTGCCTGACGGCGACCCGACCATTTCTGCTCACCAAGCGAACGAACGGAAGAGCGAACGAACGAGCGAGCTAGACCGACGCCGACGCCGGCGCCGACGCCGACGCGCCAGCGCGCACGAGCCGCCCGGACGCGTGCAGCCCGGCCACCACGTCGAGCGCCTGGTGCCGGTACCGCGCCTGCGCAGCACCCGGAGCGACGATCACGCCGTTCGCCCCGGTGGACTCCACGAGCGCGTTGATCTTGTCCGCCACCTGGTCGGCGGTGCCGTACGCCTGGCGCTCGGTGCGGGCGGCGATGAACCGACGCTCGAGGTCGTTGAACTCGTACGCGCGGGCCTCGTCCATCGAGACCGGCTCGGGCTTCGCCCCCTGTCGCATCCGGATGAACGAGATCATCCCGGGAGCGCTCTGCTCATCGACGACGGCCGGGTCCTCGTCGGTGACGACCTGCACGCCGATGAGCGCGTTCGGCGTATGGCGGAACCGCGAGGGCCGGAACGAGTCCCGGTACAACGCGAGGGCCGCCTCGGTGTTGTCCGACGCGAAGTGGTGGGCGAAGGCGAACGAGACGCCGAGCGCTCCGGCCACCTGCGCGCTGTACCCGGAGGACCCGAGCAGCCAGAACTCCGGCACGTCACCGTAGCCCGGCACCGCGCGGATGCCCGACAACGGGTTGTCCGAGGACATGCCGGTGAAGAACCCGATCAGGTCGGCGAGGCGGTCCGGGAAGTCGTCGACGTCGAGCCGGTCGGTGCGGCGCAGCGCCATCGCGGTCGCCCCGTCGGTGCCCGGCGCACGGCCGAGCCCGAGGTCGACGCGGTCGCCGTACAGCGCTCGGAGCGTGCCGAACTGCTCGGCGATGACGAGGGGTGCGTGGTTCGGCAGCATGACGCCGCCGGAGCCGATGCGGATGGTCGAGGTGGCCGCGCCGACGGCGCTCAGCAGCACCGCGGGGGCCGACGAGGTGATGCCGGGCATGCCGTGGTGCTCGGCGACCCAGAACCGCTCGTAGCCGAGCTTCTCGGCGTGGACCGCCATGTCGATCGAGCCCTGCAGGGCTTCGGTGTTGGACTGGCCGTACTCGCGCGTCGCCAGGTCCAGGACGGACAGGTGCAGGGTGTCGTCGCTCATGTGGTCACCAACGCACGCCGCGGCGCACGCATTCCACGACGAGACCGCCTCCTCCACCGGTCAGGACACGCCGTCGTCCGCCGGCCGACCGGTCACCAGGCGTCGCCCGGACGTCGCACAAGCGACGGTTCGCGACCGAACGGCGGACGCATGCGGCGCGCCGTGGACGTCAGGCGCGACGGCCGGGAGGCCCGTGGCGGGGCTGCACCGCGCCTCCAGGCCGTCTGCGGTCGCGTCTCGAGCGCCGAGCGGTCACGACCTGACGCGCGCACCTCGCGGACTGGTCGCGTCCGGTCGCCCGACGGGCGGATCGGCGACGCGACGTGTCCGCTCGGCGAACGCGAGCGGTGTGTGACGATCTGCTGGCAGCGCGGGTCAGGCGCCGTCGAGCCGGCCGCCGGACTCCGTCAGGTAGCAGTTGGCGCAGAGCGACTCGTAGGCGACGTCGACGCCGTCGATGGCGACCTGCGAGCCGTCGAACACGAACCGGCCGTCGACGGTGCGGGCGTTGAAGACGGCCTTGCGACCGCAGCGGCAGATCGTCTTGAGCTCTTCGAGCGAGTGCGCGACCTCGAGCAGGCGGGCGCTGCCCGGGAACGCCTCGGTGCGGAAGTCGGTGCGGATGCCGTAGGTGATCACCGGGATCTCGTCGAGGACCGCGATGCGCAGCAGGTCGTCGACCTGCTGCGGAGTGAGGAACTGCGCCTCGTCGACCAGGACGCAGCTGACCGCGCGGACCATGCCGTCGAGGCGGTCGGACTCGGGGTCGACGGCGCCGGCCGCAGCGACCGCGGACCGGACGTCGGCGTCGGGAGCGAAGACCAGGTCGACGGTGCGGGTCACGCCGAGGCGGGACACGATCTCACGGTCGCCCTTGGTGTCCACCGCGGGCTTCGCGAGCAGGACCCGGTGCCCGCGCTCCTCGTAGTTGTAGGCAGCCTGCAGGAGCCCCGTGCTCTTGCCGCTGTTCATCGCGCCGTAGCGGAAGTAGAGCTTCGCCACTACGCGAGGAACCCGTCCTCGGCGGCCCGCCGGATCAGGTCGGACTTCTTCGAGGCGGGACGGCCGACCTTGCTGTACTTCTCGCGGACCCGGCGCAGGTAGGTCTTCGCGGTCTCGTACTGCACGTTCATCTGCGCGGCGACCTCGTTGGTCGAGTAGCCGGACACGTACAGCCGGAGCGCTTCTTCCTCGCCGTGACTGAGCTTCGGACGCTGGTGCGCAGCCGCCCCGGTGGGCAGCGGACGCCACTCGCGCGGCTGCGGGGTCTCGCGGGCGACGCCCATGATCTCGCGGGCGACGTCCATGACCTCGCGCATCGGCAGGGACTTCGACAGGAACGCCGCGGCGCCTGCTGCCAGGGCACGGTCGCGGGACTCGCGGCTGTCGACGCTGGAGAGCACGATGACCTTCGCGCCGGCGGCACGGCAGGTGCGGACACGGGCCTCGATCGAGACGGGTTCCTTGAGCTGGAAGTCGAGGAACACCAGGTCGGTCGGGAAGCTGTCGCTGTGGACCATCTCGAGCCAGGTGTGCGCGGTCAGGGCCAGGTCGAAGTCGAACGCGTTCACCGCGATCCAGCTCGACAGGCTGTCGAGCAGCACCTCGTGGTCGTCGAGGATGGCCAACCGCACACGTCGTGCCCCCGGGTTCGGGAGGGACGGGGACCCCTCCGAGAGCCTGTTCGGGTCAGTGCTGGTCATAGGAGAACCTTAGTGCGAGGGCGGACGGACGAACCGCGACGTCGAGGTCGGGGAACGTCACACGGAGGACGGCGAAGTAGGGGTCGAAGGTGCGGTGGATCCCGATGTCGGAGTCGGCCACGGCGAGGTCGAGTGCGAGCAGCACGCGGGCGTCGCGGGCCGGGTCGGTGCGGGCCGGGTCGGCGGGGGCCGGGTCGGTGCGGGCCGGGTCGGTGCGGGCCGGGTCGGTGCGTGCTGCATCGCCGCGGGTGGCCGCGTCGTCCTGCCCGTCCTCGCGTCGGAGCGTTGCCCGGAACCCGGCCGGGTCGACGGTCGAGGCACGGAACGCGGCCCGCAGGAACGTCCGCACCACGGAGCGCTGGTCGGCGTCGAGCATCGCGGCGAGCCCGTCCGGGTCGTCGACGACCGGGGCGTCCCCGCCCTCGACCCGCACGGCCTGCTCGAACCAGGTGCGGTCCGCGTCGGCGACCATCGCCCGGCGGATGCCGTCGGCGATCAGTCGTGCCCGCTCGCGGTCGGCATCGGTGATGACCTCGCGCGTGCGCAGCTCGGCGAAGAACGGTGCGACGTCGCGGGCGAGGATCGTCGACCGGTCCTGCTGCACGCTCGCCGCGATGCCGTCCCGCTCCGCACGCTCCACCGAGTAGGAACCAGCCCGGATCTGCACCCGCTCGGCCAGACCCGCGAACGTCCACGCGAAGACGGCCGACGCAGCGGTCAGCACCAGGGTCGGTGCCGCCGCCAGGAAGGCCGCGACGGCGACGGGGATCTCGTGCGGGAACGTCGCTGCACCGACGCCCCAGGTCGCGGCGTTGACGACGGCGAGCAGGGCGCCGCCGATGGTCAGGTCCGTCCAGGGCCGGTACGGCGCGACCATCACGATGCCGGTCGCCGTGATGAGCGACATGAAGTCGTTCAGCGCGCTGCGGTCGGGTCCCCACTGCGCGGCGACGCTCGTCACCGACGCCAGGCCGAGCAGCCCGACGTGCGCAATGAAGGCCCACCGCGGGAACGGTGCTCGGAATGGACTCGAGGCGGTGAACACGACCGCTGCCGACGCCGCGACCAGGATGACGGTGAGTGCGCTGAGGGTGGGGCTGCCCACGACGTCACGGTCGAACACGGACACCAGGAGCGCCCAGACGATGCTGGCGGCGCCGAGCCCGATCGCGAGCGGACGCGACCCCATCGCGCCGAGCGGGTCGTACTGCTGCGCGGTCCGACGGGCCTCGGTCGTGGCGCTCACCGGTCGGCTCCCTGCACGCCGCCGACCTCGTCGGGGACCACGGTGCCGGCGTGGTCGGTGGCCACGGCGTCCGTCGTGGCGGTGACCGGTCCGAACGGCACCGTCATCATCACGCTCGTGCCCGAACCGGGCGACGACCAGATCTGGACGTCGCCGCCCACCCGACCGATGCGGTCGCGGACCGAGCCACGCAGGCCCATCCGGTCGGAGCCAGTGGAGTCCTCGTCGAAGCCACGACCGTCGTCGACCACCATCACGGTGCACGACGCGCCGTCGTCGAAGACGCTGACCTCGGCCGCGTCGACGCCGGCGTGCTTGCGGACGTTGGCGAGACACTGGCCCACGGCGCGGACGAGCGCGGTGACGGCCCGCTGGTCGAGCCGGTCGAGTGCGGACGGGTTGCCGGACACCGTGACGTCGAGACCGGTCGCACGGTGCTGGTCCACCATGACGGCGAACGCGTCGACCGCTGCACCGGGTCGCTGTGGAGCGGCCGGTGCCAGCCACCCCTTGCCGGTCAGGACGGCGACGTCGGCCTCGATGGTCCGCGCCAGGTGCGGGTCCATCGGGCCGTCGGGAGCCAGGGAGATCGCGTTGAGGTGGTTCAGGACGGTGTCGTGCAGGATCGCAGCCGCCTCGGCCTCGACCCCGGCACGGTACGCGGAGACGTGCTCTTCACGCGCCGACCGCAGCAACTCCGGTTGCACCCGCTCCGACCGACCGGTGCTCCGACTCGTGAACAGCACCAGCACGACCACGAACCCGAGCGTCACCCAGGCGAGCACGAGCGGACGCGGTGGGCCGTCGGCCTGGACGACCGCGATCCACGTCGCCGCCCGTCCGGTCAGGAACCCGAGGAAGGACCACAGGACGACGCGGCTCGGCACCGCGCCGGCACCGCCGACCAGGATGAGCGGGATGACCGCCAGCGACAGCAGGTACGAGGTGACCCAGCCCAACGGGACCTGCTGCTGCACGACCATCGCGAACCACCACGCACAGACGCCGCCGACGACCAGGAACGCGACCGCGGAGCGCCAGGTGCCGAACTGCACGTGCACGCCGATCATGCCGAGCATCGGGACGAGCGCCAGGACCGCACTGATCACCTGCACGTCGAGCTCGGACAGCCGGTACAGCAGCAGCGCGATCGCCGCCGCCACCAGCGATCCGATCGCACCGGCGTGGAACGCCCGCACCGTCGACCACGCGTTCACTCGCGGAGCGAGGTGCGTGGGGATGCCGAGCACGAGATGGGTCCTTCCGGGTGGCGGGAATGCCGCCCACGATCAAACACCTCGGTGCTGACCGTGTACCCCGAAACAGCGTCCGTTCGGCGACCCGGTCGATGATACCGGCCCCCACGGCGCACCGATGTCCCCCGAACGCGCACACCTCGGTGCTCAGAACAACGTCTGCGTCGCGACCGGTCGGAGCAGGCGGCGGTCGAAGCCCGGATCTGCGCGCTTGAGCGGCGAAGTCGTCGGGATCGACTGTTCCTGCGGCACCGTCGAGGGGTCCGAGAAGCCCATCGACCCCGTCGCCGGGTCCACGCGCCCGAGGCCGACGCCGTGCGCCGCCAGGATCGGTCGGATGCGCTCCGACAGCCACCGGCGGTAGTCCTTCGGCGCGAAGGTGTTGTCGAGGTACATCGCCCGGTAGCGCGCCACCAGGTCGGGCCGTTCGCGTCCGAGCCACTCGAACCACCACGGCTTCACGCCCGGCCGCAGGTGCAGCGCGGAGTACATGACGCTCGTGGCACCGGCCGCCGCCGCCCGACCGACGGCGTCGTCGAGGTGTGCACGGGTGTCGGTGATGTACGGCAGCACGGGCATGAGGAACACCGCGCAGTCGAGCCCGGCGTCGCGGATCGCCCGCACGGTGGCGAGCCGCGCAGCCGTCGTGGGCGTGCCGGGCTCCACCGACTGCTGCAGGTCGTCGTCGTACACGGCGATCGACATCGCGAGGTCGACCGGCACCACCTTCGCCGCCTCGGCCAGGAGCGGCAGGTCGCGCCGGAGCAGCGTGCCCTTCGTCAGGATGCTGAACGGTGTGCGGCTGTCCGCCAACGCCTGGATCACCCCGGGCATCAGTCGGTACCGGCCCTCGGCACGCTGGTACGGGTCGGTGTTCGTGCCGAGCGCGATCGGGTGGCGGTCCCACGTGGGCTTGCCGAGCTCACGCCGCAGGACGTCGGCCACGTTCGTCTTCACGACGATCTGCTGGTCGAAGTCGGCTCCGCCGTCGAACTCGAGGTAGGTGTGCGTCGGCCGCGCAAAGCAGTACACGCACGCGTGACTGCACCCCCGGTACGGGTTGATGGTCCAGCCGTAGGTGCCGGAACCGTCGGTGCTCGGCACTCGGTTCAGCGCGCTCTTCGCCAGCACCTCGTGGAACGTGACACCCGCGAACTCGGGCGTCGTCACACTCCGGACGAACCCGCTGTTCGACTCCATGCCCGGCAGTGCGTCGCTCTGCTCGGCATCGATCGCCTGTCCACTCCACCGCATGACGCCATTCGAACACATGTTCGAACGGGCCGCAAGCCGGAGCTGGTCAGTGGTGCAGGCCGAGCACCTTCGCCGTGCGCTCGAGGGTGGCGTCGGCCAAGGCGGCGTCGTCACCGAGGTCCTGCCCGTAGGTCGGGACCATCTCGTGGACCGCGTCCTGCCAGCCGTCCCAACGGTCAGGGAAGCACTTCCGGAGCAGGCCGAGCATGATCGGCACGGCGGTCGACGCCCCCGGCGAGGCCCCGAGGAGCCCGGCGATCGAACCGTCGGCGGCCGTGATGACCTCGGTGCCGAACTGCAGCACCCCGCCCTTGTCCTTGTCCGGCTTGATGACCTGCACCCGCTGGCCCGCGATGATCTTGTGCCAGTTCTCGGGCTCGGCGCTCGGCATGAAGTCGCGCAGCGCGTCGAACTTGGTCTGCTTCGAGGCGAGCAGCTGGCCGATCAGGTAGCGCACCAGGTCGAAGTTCGAGAACGCGACGCTCAGCATCGGGCGCAGGTTGTGCGGTCGGATCGACTTGAACAGGTCGAGCATCGACCCCTGCTTCAGGAACTTCGGGCTGAACCCGGCGTACGGCCCGAACATCAGCGATGCGTTGCCGTCGACGATGCGGGTGTCCAGGTGCGGCACCGACATCGGCGGCGCCCCCACGCTGGCCTTGCCGTAGACCTTGGCTGCGTGCTTCTGCACGACCTCGGGATCGTCGGTGCGCAGGAACTCGCCGGAGACCGGGAAGCCGCCGTACCCGCGGATCTCCGGGATGCCGGACTTCTGGAGCAGCTGCAGGGCCCCACCACCGGCACCGACGAAGACGAACTTCGCGGCGATCTTCTGCGTCGACCGACCGACCTCGTTCAGGACGTCGAGCGCCCAGCCGTCGAAGTCCTTGCCCCGCGAGATGTTCTTGACCTGGTGGTTCGGTTCGAACTCGAGCCCGTCGAGTTCGAGCTGGTCGAACAACTGCCGGGTGAGCGACCCGAAGTCGACGTCGGAGCCCGCCGCCGAGTAGGTCGCCGCGATCGGCTGGTCCTTCTTGCGACCGGGGATGAGCGCGGGCGCCCACTTGCGGATCTGAGCGGGGTCGTCGGAGAACTCGATCCCGGCGAACAGCGGGTGCCCCCGCATCGCCTCGTACCGCTTGCGCATGTACTCGACGTTGTCCGCGCCCCAGACGAAGGAGATGTGCGGGGTCGGGTTGATGAAGTTGGACGGGTCGGGCAGCGTACCGATCTCGACCAGGTGCGACCAGAACTGCCGCGAGACCTGGAACTGCTCGTTGACCGTGACGGCCTTCGCGATCTCGACGCGACCGTCGGCGAGCTCGGGCGTGTAGTTCAGCTCGCAGAGCGCGGAGTGCCCGGTGCCGGCGTTGTTCCACGGGTTCGAGGACTCCTGCGCGACGGCGCCGAGACGCTCGTACACGCGGATCTTCCACGAAGGCTCGAGCCGGTGGATGATCGCGCCGAGGGTGGCGCTCATGATGCCTCCCCCGACGAGGACGACATCGATCGGGTCCACCTGCTTCACTGCCACCCGTCGATCCTACCGGCGTCGACCGACAGGCCGGTCAGCCGCGCGCGGTGACCGAGTCGCTGCGCGCGGCCGCGCCGCTCCGCGGCGACTCTGCCGCTCCGCGGCGACGGTACGGCTACGCGGCGACGGTACGACGCGCGACGATCGCCTCGGCGATCTGCACCGCGTTGAGCGCTGCACCCTTCCGCAGGTTGTCGTTGCTGACGAACAGTGCGAGCCCACGCCCCTCGGGCGCGGACTGGTCGGCACGGATGCGCCCGACGAACGCGGGGTCCTGACCGGCGGCCTGCAGCGGCGTCGGAACGTCCGACAGCTCCACGCCCGGTGCGCTCGACAGGATCTCGGTCGCACGCTCGGGCGACAGCGGACGCTCGAACTCGGCGTGCACCGAGATGGAGTGGCCCGTGAAGACCGGCACACGCACGCACGTGCCGGCGACGAGCAGGTCGGGGAGCTCGAGGATCTTGCGGCTCTCGTTGCGGAGCTTCTTCTCTTCGTCGGTCTCCCCCAGGCCGTCCTCGACGATGCTGCCGGCGAGCGGCACGACGTCGAAGGCGATCGGGCGGACGTACTTGACCGGCTCGGGGAACGTCACGGCGGAACCGTCGTGGGTGAGCGCTGCGGTGTCCTGCTCGAGGGCGGCACGCGCCTGGCCGAGGAGTTCCTCGACGCCGGCGAGCCCGGAGCCGGAGACGGCCTGGTAGGTCGTGGCGACCAGACGGCGGAGCCCGGCCTCGGTGTCCAACACCTTGAGTACCGGCATGATCGCCATGGTGGTGCAGTTGGGGTTCGCGATGATCCCCTTGGGGGCCTGGTCGATCGCGTGCGGGTTGACCTCGCTCACGACGAGCGGGACCTCGGGGTCCATGCGCCAGGCGCTCGAGTTGTCGACGACGAGCGCCCCGGCTGCGGCGAACTTCGGCGCGAGGGCCCGCGAGGCGGTGGCACCGGCCGAGAACAGGGCGATGTCGATGCCCGACGGGTCGGCCAGCTCGGAGTCCTCGACCACGATCTGCTCGCCGCGGAACGGCAGGGTCGTGCCGGCGGACCGGGCGCTCGCGAAGAACCGGACCTGGTCGGCCGGGAACGCGCGCTCTTCGAGCAGACGACGCATCACGGCGCCGACCTGTCCGGTGGCGCCGACGACGGCGACGGTGAGGGTGCTCATGCGGTGCTCCTGGTTCAGCGGGTCAGCGTGGGTCAGCGGCCGGTGCCGGCGTGGACGACGGCTTCGGCCTCGGCGTCGAGGTCGAACGCGTTGTGCACGACCCGCATCGCCTCGTTGAGGGTGTCGGCGCGGGTGACGACCGAGATCCGGATCTCCGAGGTGGAGATCATCTCGATGTTGATCGACGCGTCGTGCAGCGCGCGGAAGAGCTTCGCCGAGACGCCGGCGTTCGTGCGCATGCCGGCACCGACCAGGGCGAGCTTGCCGATCTGGTCGTCGTACTGGATGCTCTCGTAGCCGATGTCGGACTTCGCGACCTCGAGCGCCGTGAGCACGGTCTGGCCCTGGTCCTTCGGCAGGGTGAACGAGATGTCCGTCCGCCCGGTCGACGCCGCCGACACGTTCTGGACGATCATGTCGATGTTCGCCCCGGCGCGTGCGACGTTGGTGAAGATCTCGGCGGCCTTGCCCGGCTGGTCCGGGACGCCCACGACGGTGATCTTCCCCTCGGAGAGGTCTCCGGCGATCCCGGTGATGATCGGTTCTTCCACGATTTCCCCCTCGGCAGGGTTGTAGACGATGGTGCCCTCGGTGTTGTTGAACGAGGACCGGACGTGCAGGGTGACGCCGTGCCGGCGGGCGTACTCGACGGCACGGATGTAGAGGACCTTGGCGCCGGACGCCGCGAGCTCGAGCATCTCCTCGCTCGTGATGCGGTCGACCTTGCGGGCCTTCGGCACGACACGAGGGTCGGCGGTGAAGATGCCGTCGACGTCGGTGTAGATCTCGCAGACGTCGGCGTCGAGCGCGGCGGCGAGCGCGACGGCCGTCGTGTCCGAGCCGCCACGGCCGAGCGTGGTGATCTCGCCCGTCGTGCGGTTGAACCCCTGGAACCCCGCGACGATGGCGACGTGGCCGGAGTCGAGCGCCTCGCGCACGCGCTTCGGGGTGACGTCGACGATGCGCGCCTTGCCGTGCTGCGCGTCCGTGAGCATGCCCGCCTGGCTGCCGGTGTACGACGAGGCTTCGACCCCGAGGCTCTTGATCGCCATCGCGAGCAGCGCCATCGAGATGCGCTCCCCCGCGGTCAGGAGCATGTCGAGTTCACGGCCCGCGGGGATCGGGGTGACCGAGTGCGCCAGGTCGACGAGTTCGTCGGTGGTGTCGCCCATCGCCGACACCGCCACGACGACGTCGTTGCCGGCCTTCTTCGTCTCGACGATCCGTTTCGCCACGCGCTTGATGCTCTCGGCGTCCGCGACGGAGGATCCACCGAACTTCTGCACGATCAAGGCCACTGGCTGGTACTCCCGGAGACGGCGACACCGCGAGGTCACGCGGTCTCACAATGGTAGTAGGTGTTTCGAGGATGTTGCGTGCGAGCCGCCCCACACGCAACGATCCTGCGTGGAGCTCAGCCGCCGACGACGCGACGGCCCTCGAACGCGCGGCCGAGCGTGACCTCGTCGGCGTACTCGAGGTCGCCGCCGACCGGCAGGCCCGAGGCCAGCCGGGTCGTCCGGATGCCCATCGGGACGAGCAACCGGCTCAGGTAGGTCGCCGTCGCCTCGCCCTCGAGGTTGGGGTCGGTCGCGATGATGACCTCTTCGACCGTGCCGTCGGCCAGGCGCGTCATGAGCTGCTGGATCCGCAGGTCGTCCGGGCCGATGCCGTCGATCGGGCTGATCGCGCCACCGAGCACGTGGTAGAGCCCGCGGAACTCACGGGTGCGCTCGATCGCTGCGACGTCCTTCGCCTCTTCCACCACGCAGATCGTGGCCGGCGACCGGCGCGGGTCACGGCAGATGCTGCACTGGACGTTCTCGGTGACGTTGCCGCAGATCTCGCAGAAGCGCACGCGCTCCTTGACGTCCGCCAGCAGCTCGGACAGCCGCGACGGGTCGAACGACTCGGTCTGCAGGATGTGGAACGCGATGCGCTGCGCCGACTTCGGGCCGATTCCCGGCAGGCGACCGAACTCGTCGATGAGGTCCTGGACGATCCCGTCGTACATCAGGCACCGTCCTGGTGGAGAGCGGTCTCCTCGATGAACTGGGCATTGAGGATCTCACGCACGACGGCCTCGCCGTAACGACCGGCGACCGGCGCACGACGTGCCGGTGGTGCGGTCCGCGGCGCGGCCGGCGGAGCCGTGTGTGCGCGCGGGGCGGTCGGCGCCTGCGCGGGCGCTGCGGCGGATCGGCCGTGACCGGGGTCCGGGAACGGCGCGCCGTCGTCGTACGGTTCGTCGTCCAGCGGGTAGTCGTCGACGGGCACGCCCGGTACGACGGGTCCTCCGGGAGGCGCGGCGACCGTCGACGACGCCGCCTGCGGTCCGACGTCGGTCGGCTGCGCCCCCTGCGGCGCGGTGGCACCGGCGGGTTGCGCAGGCGCCTCGGACCGGGGCTGCTGCGGGTCGACGGACTCGGCCGGGGCGACGGGCGCGGCAGCCGGAGCGGTACCGAAGGGTGCCGCCCAGCCGGGTTCGACGGACTCGGGCACGGCGTCGGCGGTGGGGTCGCTCGCGGGGATCGTCGCGACCGCCCAGTCGGTGACGGGTGCGCCGGACGGTGCGGGCGCCTGCGCAGGAGCGGGTGCCTGCGTCGGAGCGGGTGCCGACGCAGCAGCGGGAGCCGGCGCCTGCTCGGCAGCCGGCGCCTGCGTGGCAGCCGGCGCCTGCGTGGGAGTGGGTGCCGACGCCGGAGCGGGTGCCTGCGCCGGACGGGGCTCCGGCTCGGTGGCGGCGGGAACGGACTCGGGCGTGGACGCCGCGGGTTCGGGTGCCGCCGTCGTGTCGGGCGCTGCGGAGGCGGCGGCCTCAGCAGGAACGGCCGAACCGTCCCCGGTGGCTGCAGCGGCCTCGGAGGCCGGGGCCGACGCCGGAGCGGGCGCGGCGGACTGCGGCGCCGACGACGCCTGCGGCTGCGGCTGCGCCTGCGCCTGCGGCTGCGCGGTGGGCTGGCTCGCCGGCGCCGGACGGCCGGCCGGCGCTGACGGCTGCTGCGTGGGAGCCGGGGTGCGCTGTTGACCGGGGCCTCCGGGGCCTCCGGGACCGCGGGCGACGAACTTCACGCGGAGCCCGATGACGTCCATGATCGCGGCGCGGAGCAGTTCGCTCACACTGGCCGAAGGGTCGGACATCTCCTTGAACGAGGCGACGTCCTGCTGGCTCGGGAAGGTCAGGGTCAGCACGTCGTCGCGCAGCGCGGTCACCTGTGCGGTGACGACGACCGACCACGCCGACCGCTTGGCGTGCTGCACGTGCTCGACGATCTGTGGCCAGGCGTCGCGCATCTGCTGGAAGCCCACGGCGCCGACGGTCCGGACCGCCGGCTCGTCACCGATCGTCGTGCCCTGGCCCGTGGACGAAGCACTGACTTGTTCGGTGGTCGGAGCAGCGGGCTCGGGAGCGCTCGGGACGGCTGCAGCCCAGGAGGCTGCGGCGTCGCGTGCCGCACTTCCGGCGTCGGACTGAGCCGCCGCAGCCGCGTTCGCCGACGCCGCGGCGGGCTCCTGCTGCGCCGCTGGGGCCTGCTGGACGGCCGGGGCCTGCTGGGCGGCGGGGATCTGCTGCGCTGCGGGCTCCTGCCGACGCGGTGCCGCAGCCGACGACGGGGCCGGTGCGGGCGCCGTGCTGGTGGCGGCCGGCTGGGTGGACCCCGGCGCCGCGACTGCGCCGGACGGTGCCTGGTGTCCGCCGGCGTCCCCGACACCGACGCGGCGCTCGAGCCGCTCGACCCGGGCGAGGGCACCGCGCTGGGTGTCGTCGGCCTCGGGCACGAGCATGCGGGCCGTCATGAGCTCGAGGTGCAGCCGGGGTGAGGTCGCTCCGGTCATGTCGGTCAGCGCCTTGTTCGCGATGTCCGCGCCACGGGACAGCCCGGTGGCACCGAAGACACCGGCCTGCCGGGTCATGGTGTCGAGCTCGTCCGGCGAGACACCGCGCAGGACCGCTGCGGCGCTCTCGTTCGTCGCCGCGACGACGATCAGGTCGCGCAAGCGCTCGAGCAGGTCCTCGACGAACCGACGCGGGTCCTGACCGGTCTGCACGACCCGGTCGATCGCAGCGAAGGCGGAGGCCGGGTCGGCCACGGCGAGGGCGTCCACGACGTCGTCGAGCAGCGCGGCATCGGTGTAGCCGAGCAGGGCGACCGCGCGCTCGTAGGCGATCGCGCCGTCTTCGCTGCCGGCGATGAGCTGGTCGAGCAGGGACAGGGTGTCGCGGACGGAACCGCCGCCGGCGCGCACGACCAGGGGCAGGACGCCGGGTGCGACCGTGACCGATTCCTGCGTGCAGAGCTGCTCGATGTACTCGAGCATGACGGCGGGCGGCACGAGCCGGAACGGGTAGTGGTGGGTGCGCGACCGGATGGTGCCGATGACCTTCTCCGGCTCGGTCGTCGCGAAGATGAACTTGACGTGCTCCGGCGGTTCTTCGACCAGCTTGAGCAGCGCGTTGAACCCCTGCGGGGTGACCATGTGCGCTTCGTCGAGGATGAAGATCTTGTAGCGGTCGCGCGCGGGGGCGAACACGGCGCGGTCACGGAGGTCGCGCGCGTCGTCGACACCGTTGTGGCTCGCGGCGTCGATCTCGATGACGTCGAGCGAACCGCTGCCGTCACGGGCGAGCTCGACACAGCTCGGGCAGACGCCGCACGGGGTGTCGGTCGGCCCCTCGGCGCAGTTGAGGCACCGCGCCAGGATGCGAGCCGAGGTCGTCTTGCCGCAGCCGCGCGGACCGCTGAACAGGTAGGCGTGGTTGACGCGGTTGGTGCGGAGCGCCGTGCGGAGCGGGTCGGTGACCTGCGACTGCCCGATCAGCTCGGCGAAGTTCTCGGGCCGGTAACGGCGATACAGGGCGGTGACCACGCGACCAGGGTAGCCGGGACGACCGACACCCGCGTGCCCCTCCACAGGTCCACGGGCACTGGATCGGACCGCCTGCCCAGAGTGGGCCGAGCGCACGGACGGCACCGCGCCTCCCGGCCGACTCGGGGTCGGACAGGAGGCGCGGTGCGTGACGCTGCTCGGGCTCAGCCGCGGCTGCGGCGGCGGGCACCCCTGGCCAGGCGGGAGAGCCCCAGCAGCAGGAACCCGAGGACGACGAGTCCGGCTGCCGTCCCGGCGATCGGGGCGACGTCCGCGCCGGTCCAGGCGAGTGCGCCGGGGCCGGTGCCGGACCCGGTGCCGGCACCCGTGCCGTTGCCCGGGTTGCCGGGCGCACCGGGCGTTCCCGGGGTCCCGGGCGTGCCCGGCAGGCCGGGCGTCCCCGGGGTTCCGGGCGTTCCCGGCGTACCGGGGTTCCCCGGGGTGCCGGGCGTCCCGGGGTCACCCGGGGTCCCGGGCTCACCCGGCGTCACCGTGGCGGCGTCCACCACCACGCTGATCGTCTGGACGGCCGAGGTCGCACCCGCCACCGTCTGGGTGATCCGGAGGGCGTGCGGACCGACCGCGAGCCGCACTCTCACCGACCAGGCGCCGGTCTCGTCCGCCGTCGTGGTGACCGGTGTCCCGTCGTCGGCGACGACCGTGACGGTCGCTCCCGGCTCGGCGGTGCCGGTGACCAGCCAGTCGACGTACCCGGCGGCCGAGGCCGTCTGGTGCGCACCCGGCGTGGGCGACGTGACCGCGAGCGGGTCCACGGCGTCGACGACGATCGGCACCTCGGGTGCGGCGGTCGTCGTGCCGTTCACGGACTGGGTCGCACGGATCGTCCACTCGCCCTCGGGCACGCGGTCGAACGTGACGCTCCAGTCACCGTCCGCGTCGGCGGTCGTGGTGCGCACCTGGCCGTTCGACAGGGTGACCGTCACCGCCGCCCCCGGGGTCGCGTGCCCGGTCACCGTGAAGGAACCGGTGTCGCCGGGACCGTTCGCGGGGATGAGCTGACCCGGGGTCGGGCTGGTGATCGTGATGTCGGTCGCCTGGGCGACCACGACGGTGACGGCGCTGGTCACCGGGTCGGAGGTCCGACCGCCGACCGTCTGCGTCACCGACACCGTGTGCTCCCCTGCCGGCACGCCAGCGACCGTGACCGTCCACGACCCGTCGTCGCCGGCGGTCGTCGTCGCGGTCCGTCCGTCGACGTCGACTGTGATCGTCGCCCCGGGCTCGGCCGTGCCGCTCACCGGGATCGACGCGGTCGTGCCGGTCGTCGGGACCACCTGTCCGTCGGTCGGGCTCGTCACGGTGACCGGGGTCGCCGCGGTCACCCGGAAGCCGACCTCCGGTGCGTCCGTCGTGGCGCCGTCGACCGTCTGGCTGGCGGCGATCGTGTGCGGACCGGTGCCGACGCCCGGGACGGTGACCGCCCAGTCGCCGTCGTCGTCCGCGGTCGTCGTGACCGCGGTGCCGCCGTCGATGCGCACCGAGACCGCGGCGTTCGGCGCCGAGGTGCCGACCACGCGGACGTCCGCCCGTCCACCGAGCACGCGGTACGCGGTGCCGTCGGCCGGAGCCGTCACGACGATCGCGTCCGCCTCGGCGACCACGACGGTGACGTCGCGCTCGACCGGGGACGACGTGGTCCCGTTCACGACCTGGGTGACCGACACGGTGTGGTCACCGGCCGGCACGCCGGTCAGGCTCGTCGACCAGCGGCCGTCGGACCCGACCCGCACCGTCACCGGGTCGTCGTCGTCCAGGACGATCCGGACGTCGGCGCCGGGCTGGCCCTGGCCGCTGACCGGGACGGTCGCGGTCGGGTCGGAGTCCGGCACGGTGAAGGTCGCGTCGTCGGCGGGGGCGGTCACGGTCAGGGCGGCACCGGGGGCCACCGTGAAGGTGCTCCGGACCTGCTCGGACGTGGAGCCGTCGACCGTCTGGGTCGCGCGGATCGTGTGCTCCCCGACGTCCAGGCCGGGCAGCGCGAGGGTCCAGGTGCCCGCGTCGGTCGCGGTCACGGTCGTGGGGTCGCCCCCGTCGATCGTGACGCGGACCCGTGCACCGGGCTCGGCCGCACCGCCTGCGGTGAGGGTGACGACCGAGTCACGCTGCGCGACCCGCACCGTCGAACCGTCCGCCGGGGTCGCGATCGTGATCGGGGCGGCGACGAGGACGCGGATGCGGACCGTCACCGGAGCCGACTCCGTGTCGCCCACGCGCTGGGTGACGCTCACGGTCCGGTTGCCGGCCGGCACCCCGGGGACGGTGACGCTCCAGGCGCCGTCGTCGTCCGCGGTGGTCGACTCGCTGCGGCCGCCGCCGAGGTCGACCACGACGGTCGCTCCGGGCTGCGCGGTGCCGCTGACGTCGACCGCGGTGGTCGCGTCCTCACCGGCGACCGTGTACTCCTGGCCGACGGTCGGTTCGTCGATCACGACGGGGGCGCCCGGCACGATCTCGAAGGTGGTCGAGGCCGGTGTGGTCGAGGTGGAGCCGTCGACGGTCTGGGTCACCTCGACGGTGTGCTCGCCGACTGCGAGGTCGGGGACGTCGACCGTCCACGAGCCGTCGTCGCCCGCGGTGACCTCGAGCGGGTCGCGGTCGTCGACCGTGACCGTCACGGTGGAGCCCGGCTCGGCGTCGCCGGCGACCGTCACGGTCGTCGTGGCGTCGTCGTCGGCGACCGTGATCGGGTCGTCGCCCGGCTGCCGGATCGTGAGCGCGGCGGCGGCCACGACCGACACCGGTCGTTCGACCGCGGCGCTCGTGGTGCCGTTGACCGACTGCGTGACCGAGGCCGTCCACGACCCGGTCGGCACGCCGTCGACCGTGGTCGACCACCGTCCCTGCTGGTCGACCCGTGCCGTCGCGCTGCCGCCGTCGCCCAGGTCGACCGTGACGGTCGCGCCGGGCTGGCCGGTGCCGGCGAAGTCGACGTCGGTGGTGGCGTCGCCGTCGGCGACCGTGACGGCGGTGGCACCGGCGGGCGTCGAGACGACGAGCGGGCAACCGGCACGGACCGACACCGCCGCCGTGACCGGCGACGACGTCTGGCCGCCGACGACCTGGGTCGCGCTGACGCGGTGGTCGCCCACGGGCACGTCCGCGAACGTCGCCTGCCAGGCGCCGTCGTCGTCGGCCCTGACCGTCTGGGTCTCGCCCGTGGAGAGTCGCACCGTGACCTCGGCGTCGGCCTGCGCGAGGCCGCTCGCCGCGACGTCGGCGGTGCCCGCCGCGTCCGCGACCGTCAGGACGTCGCCGTCCTCGGGGGTCGCGATGGTCAGGGCCGTCCCTGCCCGCACCGTGACGGTCCGGGTCGGACTGGAGGCAGTGGTCCCGCCCACGGTCTGGGTCGCGGTGAGCGTCGGGGTACCGACACCGACCCCGCCGAACGTGACCGTCCAGTCACCGTCGCCGTTCGCGGTGGTGGTCTGCGTGCTGCCGCCGAGCTGCACCGTGACCGGCGCGTCCGGCTCCGCCGTCCCCGAGACGACGACGTCACGCGTCGCGTCCGCGTCCGGCACGAGCAGGACGTCGTCGGCGTCGGGCGACGTGACCGACACCGCGTCGGCGGCCTCGATCGTGATCGTGCGCTGGGCTGGTGCCGAGGTGCGCGGGTCGGACACGGTGCCCGGGAGCGTCTGCGTCACCGACACGGGGTGCGGTCCGACGCCGAGGTCCGGGAACGTCACCGACCAGGTCCCGTCGGCCGCGACCGTGTCCAGCTGGTCGTCCGCGCCGGCGGTCGACGCGGTGACCCGGGCTCCGGGCTGACCGGTGCCGGAGACGGTGACGTCGCGCTCGACGTCCGGACCGGCCACGGTGATCGGGTCGGTGCTCGGAGCCGTGATCGTCAGGGCGTTCGCCGTGACGACCTGGAAGGTCGTCGGGATGGCGCTCGTGACGACGTCCTCGATCTCCTGGCTCGCCGCCACCGTGTACACGCCCGTGGGGGCGAGGTCGGTGGCGTCGACGGCCCACGCGCCGTCGGCGTCCGCGGTCGTGGTGAACTGCGTGCCCGGTCCGTCCGAGACGGAGACGGCGGCCAGCGGTTCGGCCGATCCCGTGATCCGGACCGTCGCGGTGGCGTCGTCGTCGACCACGACGAAGCGGGTGCCGCTCGCCGGGGTGTCGATCACGATCGCGTTGCCCGGCACGACGGTGAAGTCCCGCGTGACGACGGGACCATCGGTGCCGTTCACGGTCTGGACCGCGGTGACGGTGTGGTCGCCGATGCCGAGCTGGGTGCTCGGGACCGCCCAGTTGCCGGCCGTGTCCGCGACCACCTCGACGGCGTCCGCGTCGTCGATCGTCACGGCGACGGTCGCACCCGGCTCGGCGGTCCCCCGGACGACGACGTTCGCCTGTCCGCCGGTGCCCGCCGGGATCTCCTGCGCGTCACCCGGTGCCTCGATGACCAGGGCGTCGCCGGCCTCGACCGTGAAGTCGCGGTCGATCGGCGCCGAGGTCGCTCCGCCGACGGTCTGCGTGACCGAGGCGGTGTGGTCGCCCGTGCCGACGTCCGACAGGGTCACCGACCAGGCGCCCTGCGCGTTCGCGGTCGTGGCGACCGCGGCGCCGCCGTCCAGGACGACCTCGACGTCGGCGTCCGGCTGGGCGGTCCCCCGCACCGTGACGTCCACCACCGAGTCGTCGGTCGCGACCGTGACGGTCGCGTCCTGCACCGGGGCGGTCACGACGAGCGGAGCGCCCGCCTGCACGGTGACGACCTGACGGACGGCGGGCGAGGTCGTGCCGTTCACCGTCTGCGTCGCCGCGATCGTGTACCGACCGACCGGGACGTCCTGGACGGTGACGGTCCACGAGCCGTCGTCCTCGGCCGTGGTCGTCGCGGTGCGCCCGGAACCGAGCGAGACCCGGACCTCGGCTCCGCCCTCGGCCGTGCCGGTCAGCTCGAGGTCGGCCGTGGTGTCCGCGTCGAGGACCGTGACCACGTCACCGTCGTCGGGCGAGGTGATCGCGATGGGGTCACCGGCCGCGACGGTGAAGGTCGAGGTCACCGGCGCCGAGGTCGTGCCGTCGACGGTCTGCCGGGCCGTGACCGTGCGGTCGCCGGTCGGGACGCCCACGAAGGTCGCCGTCCAGTCGCCGGCGTCGTCCGCGTCCACCGTGGTGGTGAACGAGCCGCCGATGCCGACCGCGACCCGCGCGTTCGGGGCGGCGGAGCCGGAGACCGTGACCGGGGTCGTCGACGTGGCGTCCGCGACGGTGATCGTGCTGCCGTCGGCCGGTTCGTCGATGGTCAGCCCCGGAGCCGCCGTCACCGTGAAGTCGCGCTCGACCGGGCTGCTCGTGGTGCCACCGACCGTCTGGGTCACCTGCGCCGTGCGGTCTCCCGCGGGGACACCGGTGACGCTCGTCGACCACGTGCCGCCGGCGTTCGCCGTGGTGGTCGCGGTCAGGCCGTCGCCGAGGTCCACGTCCACGCGGGCCCCTGGCTGCGCGCTGCCCGAGAACGGGATGGACCGGGTGTCGCCCGCGAGCGGGAAGTCCTGGTCCGCCGTCGGGGTGTCGATCGTCAGGCCCGCGGCGGCCACGACGCGGAACGCCCGGGTGACGGGGTTCGAGGTCGTGTCGCCGACCGTCTGGGTCACGCTCGCGGTCTGGTCGCCCACGGGGACGCCGGGCACCGTGACGCTCCACGCGCCGCTGCCGTTGGCCGTGGTGGTCGCCGTGCGGCCGCCGCCGAGGTCGACGTCGATCCGCGCGTTGGCGGTCGCCGTGCCCGTCAGGGCGACCGGCGTGGTCGTCCCGGTGGTCGTGAAGGTCTGACCGACCGTCGGGGTCGTGATGGTCAGTGCCTGCTGTGCGACGACCGAGAAGGTCTGGGTCGCGGAGCCCGCCGCCGTCCCGTTGACCGTCTGGTTCGCCGTGGCCGTGTGGTCGCCGACCGGGACGTTCGGGATCGAGGTCGTCCACGTGCCGTTCGCCGCCACGGTGGCCGTGCCGGTGCGTCCGCCGCCGAGGCTCACGGCGATGGTCGCGCCCGGCTCACCGGCACCGCTGACGGTGATGCTCCGGGTGGACGAGGCCGAGGGGACGCTGAACTGCTGGTTCGCCGTCGGGGCGGTGATGGTCGGCGGAGCGATGGCCGTCGCGCGGACGGTCGAGGTGGCGAGGTCGACGGTGGCGACGTTCGCGCCGGGCAGCACCGAGAGCCGGAGGGCGTGCACGCTGCGCGACCCCGGGTCGTACCCGCGCTGGTCGCGGAAGCCGGTGGTGGTGTCCTGTGCGTTCACGGTCAGGTCGATCACCTGGCGGAGCAGCAGCACGACGGGGCGCAGCAGCGTGGACACCGCGGTGGTCGTCGCGGTGAGCGTGGTGCCGAGGGTCGTCAGGGCCGTGCCGGTGACGAGCGGCCGCACGATGGTCTGCAGTGCCGGGACCACGATGGAGTTCACGGCGGGGGCGAGCAGGTTCCCGAGGACGGTCAGCCCGAGCGGGCCCCCGGTCGCGGTGACGGTGGCGTTCGCCGGGGCGGTGCCGGCCAGGGCGCCGAGCGTGGTGTCCGCCCGGAGCGCGAGGGCGGTGAGCGGGACGCCGGCCAGGTTCACGTTGGCGGTGACGTCCACGGCCACCGCGGTCGAGTTGATCGTGTTCACGACGGCGGTCTGCAGCGCGGTCGGCAGCTGGGTGCCGAGGATCGTCGTGATGCTCTGGTTGATCGAGCTGACGGCCGCTTCGGTCAGCACCGGGGTGTTCGCCGGCTGGTTGTTCAGTGTCGTCAGCTTGTCGAGGTCGACGGTGATCGCGCCGGTCGCCGGCGTGATCGTCACCGCGCCGTCCGTCAGCGGCTGTGCGAGCACCTGTTCGAGCGTGCCGTCGAGGTTGAGGTTCACCGAGGCGGTCACGTTCGTGCCGTTGAGGTTGACGAGTCCGAGGGCCGTGGACCGGAGCAGCCGCTGGAGCTCGGCGGTCAGCGCCGTCGTCGTGCCGGACAGGGCACCGTTCGCCCCGACCGTGGTGTTCACGGAGTTCGACAGCGTGCGCAGGTCGGTCCGCAGCGACGTCGTCAGGCCCGCGACCGCGGGGCTGGTGAGGTTCAGGTTCGCGCCGGCGATGCGGTAGTCGGTCGTGGTGCCGACCGTGGCGCCGCGTGTGGCTTGGATGCGGGACGCCAGGGCACCGATCTGCAGCTGCGCGTTCGACAGCACCGTGGTGTCCGCGCCCACCCGCGAGAACAGCGGGTTCAGGTTCAGGGTGCTGGCTCCGGTGCCGAGTCCCGTGCCGACCCCGATGCCGCCGTCGTTGGTCAGCAGGCCGGACGACGCCGTGGCCCCCGATGCCGAGGTGGTGGCGTACTGCCCGTTGACCCCGAGCGTGAGGATGCCGTTGGTGCCGAGCAGGTCGATGTCGTTGCCCAGGTCCACGCCCACCGCGTTCAGGGCGGTGAGGTTCAACGGCTGGTTCGTCGTGCCGCCGCCCGTGGTCACCCCGCGTGCGGAGTACGCACCACCGAGCTGGGCGATGTCGTCGACGTTGACGATCCCGGAGCCGCTGAGCAGGACGCCCTCGCCCTCGGCGACGTCGGTCTGTGCCGCCGCCGCCGGTTGGATCGCCACGGTGGCGGCGACGAGCGCCGTCACCGTGGCGATGACACTGCCGCGCAGGAGGAGACGCCGATCGTCCGATGCTCGTCGTCGAGCTCGGTCGCCAGCATCGATGATCCGTCGTGTCCAGTTGTTCGCTGCGGTCGGTACCCGGGTACCGCGCTGCGACGCGTGCCTGCGCATGCGTGTCTCTCATCCTGGCGGGCGCACCCGCCACCTGATCCTCGGATCTCCCCCGCTGGTGAGGCGGTGGAGTCAGGAACCCTGGTTGGGAGTTCCTGAGGCAGATCTTTACACACGATCAGGTTGCTGTCCGCAACCCGTTACGAAACAGACATGCGGAAGCGGTGCGGAGACGCGCGGAGACGGCGCGGAGACGGCGCGGAGACAGAAAAGACTCCTCACGCACCCGCCAGAGCCCGGCTACCCTTGCTGCGTTTCCGCCCTGGGGGAGTTCACCTGGATGGCGTCACGTGAGGAGCCGCCGACAACTCTACCGGATGCGACCGGGCAGGATTGACACATGAAGATCGCCATCGCCGGAGGACACGGCCAGATCGCACTGCTCCTCGCCCGCCAGATCACCGACGCCGGACACGACGCCGTCGCGATCGTCCGCAACCCCGCGCACGTCGCCGACGTGGAGCAGCAGGGTGCCACGGCGATCGTCGCGGACCTCGAACAGCTCGGCGACGACGACCTGGCACTGCGCCTCCGCGGGGTCGACGCCGTGGTGTTCGCCGCCGGCGCCGGGCCGAACAGCGGTGCGGAGCGCAAGCTCACCGTCGACCGGGACGGCGCGATCCTGCTCGCGGACGCCGCGGAGCGCGCGGGCATCGACCGGTACGTGATGGTGTCGGCGATGGCGGCGGACACCTACGACGCCGAGGCCGCGGTGGTCCCTGCGAAGGACGACGCCGCCGTCTTCCAGGTCTACCTCCGGGCGAAGGCCGAGGCCGACGCGAACCTGCGCGCCCGACGGCTGCGGTGGACGATCGTGCGTCCGGGAGGCCTGCTCGACACGCCGCCGCAGGGAACGGTCGACGTCGGGCGCACCGTGCCGCGCGGCTCGATCCCCCGTGCCGACGTCGCCACGGTCGTGCTGCACGCGCTGCTCGACGACTCGGCCGTCGGGGTCCAGTTCGAGGTCACGAGCGGGAACACGCCGATCCCCGCGGCCCTCGACGCCCTGTCCTGAGGCGCGCGCGCCGTCCGCACCGTGCGCACCTCGTCACCCCGTGCGAGCTTGCACGCTCCGTGCCGCGCCACAAGCGCGCACCCAGCCACCAACCCCGCACCAGCCCACCCAGGCCGCACCGTGCGGTGACCGCGACCCAGCGCCGGACGGGAGGCACGGCGCCAGCCCGCCCCGCGCCTCCCGTCCGCACCGTGCGCACCTCGTCACCCCGTGCGAGCTTGCACGCTCCGTGCCGCGCCACAAGCGCGCACCCAGCCACCAACCCCGCACCAGCCCACCCAGGCCGCACCGTGCTGGCACCAGGCCGCGCAGCGCACCGCGCAGCGCGTCAGAGCGCGACCGCAGCCGACTGTCGGGCGATCTCCAGTTCCTCGTTCGTCGGGATCACGAGCACCGCGACACGTGACGTGTCCGTGGAGATGACCCGGGCCTCCCGGGATCCCAGCTCGTTGCGGTCCGCATCGATCTCGATGCCCAGGTGCTCGAGCCCGGCGAGCACGCGCCGGCGCAGCAGCGCGTTGTTCTCGCCGACGCCGGCGGTGAAGACCACCGCGTCGAGCCCGCCGAGCTGCGCCGTGTAGGCGCCGACGTAGCGACGGATGCGGTGGCGGTACACGGCGAGCGCCGCTTCGGCGACCTCGTCACCGTTCAAGGCGGCGTCCTGGACGTCGCGCATGTCGCCGTTGCCGGTCAGGCCGAGCAGCCCGGACTGCTTGTTGAGCATGGTGTCGAGCTCGTCGAAGGACAGCCCGGCCTCGCGGTGCAGGTGCAGCAGGACGGCGGGGTCGAGGTCGCCGGAGCGGGTGCCCATGACGAGGCCCTCGAGTGGCGTGAGGCCCATCGACGTCTCGATCGACTTCCCGCCGTCGATCGCTGCGGCCGAGGCTCCGTTGCCCAGGTGCAGCACGATGGTCTTCAGCTCGGACAGCGGGCGGTCGAGGAAGACCGCGGCCTGCTCGGAGACGTACTTGTGGCTCGTGCCGTGCATGCCGTAGCGGCGGATGGAGTACTTCGCCGCCAGGTCGGCCGGGATCGCGTAGGTGTAGGCGTGCGGCGGCATGGTCTGGTGGAACGCGGTGTCGAACACGGCGACGTGCGGCACGTCGGAGAACACCTGCTTCGCGGCCCGGATCCCCTCGAGGTTCGCCGGGTTGTGCAGCGGCGCGAGGCTGTTGAGCGCCTCGATCTGTCGTTCGACGTCGTCCGTCACCACCGTCGCGCGGTCGAAGGTGGTGCCGCCGTGCACGACGCGGTGGCCGACGACGGCCGGCGGGTGCTCGTCGAACGACGGGCCGACCTTGGCGAACGCGTCGATCATCGCCTGGAACCCGGCGGCGTGGTCCGGCACGGACGCTGCGTCGTTCGACGACGACTCCCCCGTCAGCGCGTTGGTGTGCTTCCACGCGCCGGCCGACTCGCCGATGCGCTCCACGAGCCCGGAGGCGAGCGTGCGCTCCCCCTCGAGTTCGATGAGCTGGTACTTGAACGAACTCGATCCGGAGTTCACGACGAGGGCTGCGGTCACGGGTGGTGTCGCTTTCTGCTCATGGCCTGGTCGGCCGGACGGGAGGCGCGGTGTGCGTCGCGCAGGTCAGGCCGCGTCGGACGCGGTGCCGGCCTGGATCGCGGTGATCGCGACGGTGTTCACGATGTCGCTGACGAGGGCGCCGCGGGAGAGGTCGTTGATCGGCTTGCGCAGTCCCTGCAGGACGGGCCCGATGGCGACCGCGCCGGCGGAGCGCTGCACGGCCTTGTAGGTGTTGTTGCCCGTGTTGAGGTCCGGGAAGATGAAGACGGTCGCCTTGCCGGCCACCGGGGAGTCCGGCATCTTCGTGCTCGCGACCGTCGGGTCGGCAGCGGCGTCGTACTGGATCGGGCCCTCGACGAGCAGATCTGGGCGACGCTCGCGGACGAAGGCGGTACCGGCGCGGACCTTGTCGACGTCGGCGCCGGTGCCGCTGTCGCCGGTCGAGTAACTGAGCATCGCGACGCGGGGGTCGATGCCGAACTGGGTCGCCGTCTCGGCCGACGAGATCGCGATGTCGGCGAGTTGCTCGCTCGTCGGGTCCGGGATCACCGCGCAGTCGCCGTAGACCAGGACCCGGTCGGCGAGCGCCATCAGGAACACGCTCGACACGATCGAGGTGTCCGGACGGGTCTTGATGATCTCGAAGGACGGCCGGATGGTGTGCGCGGTGGTGTGCTTCGCACCGGAGACCATGCCGTCGGCGAGTCCGAGCTGCACCATCATCGTGCCGAAGTACGAGACGTCGGTGACGGTGTCGCGCGCGAGCTCGATCGACATGCCCTTGTGCGCCCGGAGGCGGGTGTACTCCTCGGCGAAGCGTTCGCGGAGCTCGGGGTCGAACGGCGACACGAGCTGGGCGGCGTCGAGGTCGAGTCCGAGCTCGGTCGCGCGGGTGCGGATCGCGGCGGGGTCGCCGAGGATCGTCAGCTCGCAGACCTGGCGGGCGAGCAGCGTCGACGCCGCGCGGAGGATGCGGTCGTCCTCGCCCTCGGGGAGCACGATGTGCTTGCCGTAGCCCCGTGCCCGGTCGAGCAGGCCGTGCTCGAACATGAGCGGCGTGACGACGCCGGACGGCGTGAGCTGCAGGCGGTCGCGCAGGGACTCGGCGTCGACGTGCTGCTCGAACAGGGCGAGCGCGAGGTCGGCCTTGCGGGGCGAGTCCGCCGCCAGGCGCCCGCGGGTCTGCGTGATGCGGAGGGCGGTGTCGTACGTGCCCAGGTCGTTCTGCGCGATCGGCAGCGAGCTCGACAGGCCCTCGAGCAGCCGGGAGATCTGCGGTGCGGTCTCGAACCCGCCGTTCAGGATCACGCCGGCCAGGCTCGGGAACGTGTCCGACTGGTTCGCCAGCAGGGTCGCGATGAGGACGTCGCTGCGGTCGCCGGGGACCACGACGATGCCGCCCTCGATCAGGCGGGGCAGGACGTTCTCCATGCTCATGCCGGCGACGACGGTACCGAGTGCCTCGCGGTCGAGCAGGGCGTCGTCCCCGCGCACCAGGGTCGCGTCGGTCGCCTGCAGCAGCGCACGGACGGTCGGGGCGACGAGGACGCGGTCCTCCGGGATCGCCCACACCGGCACGTCCGGGTGGTCGTCGTGCACGGCCCGCTCGACACTCGCCACGATCGCGGCGAGGGCCTCCGGGTCGGCGCGATTCACGACGACACCGAACAGCTGCGCGTGCGCCGCCCGCAGCTCGCTCGTCGTGACGTCCGCGACCTGCGCCATCCCCTCGGGCGTGCGGGCACCGCGCTCGGCTGCGTCACGACCACCGAGGACGAGGAGCACCGGGGCACCGAGGTTCGCGGCGACCTTCGCGTTGAACGACAGCTCGGTGGGGCTGCCGACGTCGGTGTAGTCGGACCCGAGCACGACCACCGCGTCGCACTGCCGCTCCACCTGGGCGAAGCGGTTCACGATGGTGCCGAGGGCGGCGTCCGGATCCGCGTGGACGTCGTCGTAGGTGACCCCCACGGCGTCGTCGTACGAGATCCCGACCGCGGTGTGCTGCAGCAGCAGTTCGAGCACGTAGTCGGGTTCGGCGACCGAGCGGGCGACGGGGCGGAACACGCCGACGCGGCCGACGGAGCGCGCGAGGGTCTCGAGGACACCGAGGGCGACGGTGCTCTTGCCCGTGTGCCCTTCTGCTGACGTGATGTAGATGCGGGTCGACACGCGCCCCAGGGTAGTCGCCGGACATGTCACGACAACTGGGAGCACGGGCCTCGACGACACACGGTCGTGAGCACCCCCGGGAACCTGTACCATTGGGTATCGCCGTCGCGAGACAGCACAAGGAGAATTCGCCTAGTGGCCTATGGCGCACGCTTGGAAAGCGTGTTGGGTGCAAGCCCTCGGGGGTTCGAATCCCCCATTCTCCGCCAGCAAGGCCCCGCACCGAGTGCGGGGCCTTCGTCGTTCCGGGCGGCGCGCGTCGTGATCGCGCCGGCTGGTCCCCCACGCGGCGGACCCGTCTGTCCCCTGTTCGCCAAGGACTGGCCGTCAAACGCCGATCCGGGGTGGAACGGGCTGTCCTCGGTCCCCGTCGTGCGCCTATGCTTGCCGGAGCGGACGACTCCGGGACGAGTCGACCGCGGTGCATCGAGCGGCAGGGGCGTCGCTCGCAGGGCGGCCGATTCGGCGTGCCCGGGAGACCCGAGGGTTCAGGAGACGCGCATGGGGGACATGACGGTGCCAGCGACGCCGCACCTGCGTGCCACCGTGTACGACGTCGTCCTCCGCCCCCGCCGGTCCCTGGTCCGTTCGACGGCGCTGAGCATCGTGTTCTCGGCCGTGCCGCTCGCAGTCGCCCTGGTCTGGGTGTCGTTCCCGTTCCGGACGTGGGCGATGGTCGCGACCGTGGTCGTCGCGCTGGCGGTCCTCGTGGGCGTCGTCTTCGTCCGACTCAGCACGGCGTACATCGGCATCGACCCTGACGGCCTGACGATCCGGGGCGTGGTCACCGCGCACCGTCGGATCCCCCGCGACCGCGTGCACAGTCTGGTGCTCGCCACCACCTACGGCAGCTCGGTCGACCGCACCATGCGCGAACTCGTGGCGTTCGACGCGACGGGTGCGCACCTGTTCCGCATCCGTGCCGACGTGTGGGGCGACGACGGACTCGCCCAGGTCGTCGACGCCCTGGGCGTCCAGGTGACGGAAGAGGCACGTCCGGTCTCGGCCCGGGTCTTCGCGAAGCGCTACCCGTCGAGCCGCGCCTGGTACGAACAGCGGCCGGCCTACCTGCTCGTCGGCGGCGTGGCAGCACTCGTCGTCCTGGGTCTGCTCGTCGTCGAGTTCACCGGCCTGCTCGGTCGCTGACGCTCGGAGCTGCTGGACGTCACCGACGTCGGCGCAGCGTCGAGAAGATCCCCTGCACGACCTCCTTCGCGATCGTGCCGCCGAGCCGTGACCCGAGCAGTTCCGACAGCGGGTCGTCCGCCTTCCGTGAGGTCGTCGTCCGCGTGCTCCGCCCCGACCGGCCCGAACGCCGCGACGCCGCAGCCCGCTCGGCCTTCTCGAACTCGCGCTGCGTCCGCTCGTACTCCTTCTGCGCAGCAGCCCGCTCGCGTTCCTCCTGCTTGGCCTGCGCCGCGGCTTCCTTGGCCGCGGTCGCCGCCGCCCGCGCGGCTTCCTTCTCGGCCTCGGCCGCCGCGAGGGCTGCGTCCTTCTGCGCGTCCGCCGCCGCGGCCTCGGCAGCAGCTGCCTCCATCCGACGCGCGAGCATCTCGTGCGCCGAGTCCGGGTCCACCCGGGTGCCGTACGTCGCGAGCAACGGCGATGCCTGCACCCGCGACTGCATCTCGGCGGCGGGCATCGGGTCCATCGACCCCTGCGGCGCGCGCAACCGGGTCCACGCGACCGGCGTCGGCGCACCCTTCTCGTTCATGACGGTGACGATCGCCTCGCCGGTCGCCAGCGAGGTCAGTACCTCACCCAGGTCGTAGTCGCTCGACGGGTAGGTCGACACCGTCGCCCGGAGCGCCTTCGCGTCGTCGGGGGTGTGCGCCCGCAGCTGGTGCTGGATGCGCGACCCGAGCTGCGCCAGGACGTCGTTCGGCACGTCCTTCGGGGTCTGGGTCACGAAGAAGATCCCGACGCCCTTCGACCGGATCAACCGCACGGTCCGCACGATCTGGTCCGTGAAGTCCTTCGACGCCCCGCTGAACAGCAGGTGCGCCTCGTCGAAGAAGAACACCAGCTTCGGCTTGTCCTGGTCGCCCACCTCTGGCAGTTCGTTGAACAGGTCGGCCAAGAGCCACATCAGGAACGTCGAGAAGACCTCGGGCTGGTCCTGCACGCCCGGTACCTCGAGCAAGCTGACGATCCCCCGGCCGTCCGCCGCCGTGCGCAGGAACACCTGCGTGTCGATCTCGGGCTCGCCGAAGAACTGGTCGGCACCCTTGTCGGCGAACGTGATGAGCTCGCGCAGGATCACCCCGGCGGTCTGCTTCGACAGACCACCGAGCTCGGCGAGCTCGCCCTTGCCCTGGTCGCCCACCAGGAACGTCAGCACGCTCCGCAGGTCGGCCAGGTCGACGAGCGGCAACCCGGCCTGCTCGGCGTAGTGGAACACCAGTCCGAGCGAGGACTCCTGGGTGTCGTTCAGGCCGAGCACCTTCGACAGCAGCAACGGCCCGAACCCGGACACCGTCGCACGGATCGGCACGCCCGTGCCCTGACCACCGAGCGAGAAGAGCTCCGCCTGGCTCGCGACGCCCTGCCACTGCTGGCCGATGCCCGCGGTGCGCGCGAGCAGCTTCTCGTTCCCCTGCCCGACCACCGCGAGCCCGGACAGGTCGCCCTTGATGTCGGCCGCGAAGACCGGCACGCCGTTCGCCGCGATCTGTTCGGCGAGGACCTGCAGCGTGCGGGTCTTGCCGGTGCCGGTCGCACCGGCGACCAGCCCGTGCCGGTTCAGCATGCCGAGCGGGATGCGGACCTGGACGTCGGGCTGCGCCTCGCCGTTCACCACGGCACCGAGTTCGAGCGCCTGCCCCTCGACGGTGTAGCCGGTGCGGATCGCGGCGACGGCGTCCGGCCCGAGCGGGGCTGCGCCACTGCCGGGAGGCGCGGTGCCGGCCGCAGGCGCGTCCGCCGGTGCCGGGACGGTCGCGTCGGGAGCCGCCGTCGCGTCGTCCGGGACGGCTGCGGTGGATCCTGCGGTGGTGGGCTCTGGAGCCGGTGGGGTGGCGGAGGTGGGCTCCGCGTCGGGGGCGAGCCGGGCCTCCTGTCCGGCGAGTGCGGCGGCGAGCTCCTCGGCCCGCTGCACGGCTTCGTCGGCCAGCCGGCGTGCCTCGTCCGCTGCCTGCCTGGCGGCCTCGGCCGCTGCCCGTGCCTGCTCCACCGCGTCGCTCATGGGCACAGCCTATGGACGCGCGGGGGCCGCTGTCCGGCTGATCCGGGCAGCTGTGGAGAACCCGTCAGTGCGTGAGCTCGGGGACCGTCCGGGGCCGCACCACGAACCACAGGATCAGGATGGCCATCACCGAGGTCGAGGCCATCACGATCGCCATCGGGGTCGCGGTGGTGATGCCGAGCCAACCGACGATCGGCGAGATCAGGCCGGCGACGCCGAAGTTCAGGGCGCCGAGCAGCGACGCCGCCGTACCGGCCTCCTTGCCGTGCGCGGCCAGGCCGATGACCTGGACGAGGGGGAACGAGAACCCACACGCCGCGATGAAGAACCACAGGGGCACGAGCACGCCCACGAGCCCCGCACCGAGCTGGTCGAGCACGATGATCGCGATCGACGCCAGGAACAGGGTCGCCGTCGAGCACGCCAGGATCCACTGCGGCCCGACGCGCTGCGCCAACCGTGCGGAGATCTGCACACCGAGCACGACGCCGACGGAGTTCACCGCGAAGAGCAGCCCGTACTGCTGGGCGTCGAGTCCGTAGACGCCCTGGAACAGGAACGGCGACGAGCTGAGGTAGGAGAACAACCCGCTGAACACCATCGCCCCGATGAGCGCGACCCCCACGAAGATCCGGTCGGAGAACAGCGCCTTGTACCGCTGACCGATCGTCGAGTGCCCGGCCTCGCGACGACGGGCCGGGGGCAGGGTCTCGACGATGAGCAGGATCGACGCGATCACCACGGCCAGGCCGTAGCAGGCGAGGAACACGAAGATCCCGCGCCAGCTGGTGAACTGGAGCATCTGCGAGCCGATGAGCGGCGCGAGGATCGGCGCCAGCCCGTTCACCATCGCCAGGCGGGACAGCATCCGGACGAGCGGCTTGCCGCCGAACAGGTCGCGGACGGTGGCCATCGCGACGACACCGCCGGCGGCGGCGCCCATGCCCTGGAGCACGCGGAACACCGCGAGGAGCTCGATGTCGGGAGCGGTCGCCGCGCCGATCGACGCGGCGATGTGCACCGTCGTCGCGATGATGAGCGGCAGCCGGCGGCCGACCTTGTCGCTCCACGGGCCGACGAGCAGCTGCCCGAACGCGAACCCGAGCGTCGTCGCCGTGAGCGTCAGCTGCACGGCGCCGTCGGTGACGCCGAACTGCTCCTTGATCGCCGGGAACGCCGGCAGGTACAGGTCGATCGTGAACGGCCCGAGCGCCGTCAGGGCGCCCAAGACGAAGACGTAGACGAGTCGCTGCCCACGGGAGAGGGAGTCTCCGGGGTGCAGGACGACCCGGAGCGAACCGGTGGTGGCGGGCGCGGTCACGAGCAGGAGTCCTTCGGCGGTGAGGGGCGGGGAGGTGATCGCGGCGTCGATCGAATCGATTCGTCCGCGGAACCATCCTACGGGCCGCAGGAGCGCTCCCGACGCCGCTGGCACGGATTGCCCGCGTGTTGCCACCCGCCGTCCGCGTGCCGATCCCGTGCCATGCGGTACCGTCGGACTGCTCGGGGGCCTCCGGGTGAACCGGATCAGAAGGGGGTGGGCGTCATGGTGGATGCCCGGATCCTGCACACGACCGCCGCCCTGCGCGAAGCGATCCTGCGACTGGCGGCCGACCGCCCCGTCTCCGAGATCACCGTCGCGGACGTCACCCGTGCCGCCGGCATCAACCGCGCGACGTTCTACTCGCACGCGGTCTCCCCCGGATCGCTGCTCGCCGACGTGCTGACGCCGGAGCTCGACCGCATCCGGCAGGACGACGCCGACGACCGACGGGCCGCAGCCGCCCGCGGAGCCGACGCGGCCGAGCTCGCGACCATCACACGGCGGGGCATCAACGCGGTCGTCGAGCACGTGACCACCCACCGCGACATCTACGCCAAGGCCCTGCCGGACCCGAACGACGCGTCACTGCACCGGCTGCTCGTGGGCCACTTCACCGAGTCGAGTGCCCTGCACATCCGCGAACTCGACGCCGACCGCCGCCCGGAGCTCCTCGACGACGTGGCCGCTGGCTACGTCGCGCAGGGCTTCGTCGGGGCGATCGAAGCGTGGCTCGCCGGGCCCCGACGGTCGCGGAAGGCGCTGGTCGAGACGATCACGCTGTCGTTCCCGGCCTGGTGGAGCTGAGCTGAGCCGCCTGGTGGCACGGGGCTGACCGGCCTGCTGGCGCGGCTCGCCTCGGCTCACTCGGCGTCGGTCGAGTCGCCGTCGCTCGGTTCGGTCTCCGGCTTCTCGCCGCGCTGCAACGACTGCACGACCTCGACCGCGGTGGCCGCCAGGTCTGCGTCGTCCGCCGCTGCGGGCACCCGGTAGTCGGCCGACACACCGTCGCCGCCGGTACCGCTCGCCGGCAGCGGATCACCCAGGGACACCACCACGACACCGGCGTCGTGCGCGGTCTGGATCACCCCGGTGAGCGCGGACGGCCGAGCCGCGTGCACGAGCAGGGCCTTGGCGCCCTTGCGGACGAGCTGGGCGACTGCGGTCCGCTGGGACGCCGCCGCACCGGACGCGGGTGCGACCCGGACGTCGGGACGGAACCCGGCATCGGACAGGCCGGTCCGCAGGTCCTCGCCCAGGGTCGCGTCGTCGTCGACCAGCACGACGCCGATGACGGCCTGCTTGTCGAACCCGCCGTCGGAGCTGGTCAGGTCCGTGCTCTGCACCGGCGTGGGCGCAGCGGAGGTCGTGCCCTGGCAGCCGGCCAACGCGAGGGCGGCCGTCAGGACGACGGCTGCTGCGACGATGCGCACCACGGGTGTCTCCTCTTCGGTCCGGTCTGCCACGCTACCCGGCTGCGCGGTCCGGCGACGCCGACGACACCGGCGCGGGGACGGGGCCGAGCCGCCGGACCGCGGCGATCGCCAGTGCGGCGAAGCAGATCATCGCCGCGAAGACCAGCGGGAAGGACACCGTGCCCTCGGCGCCGCCGGTCGCGGTGAACAGCAGCCCGGTGACCGCCAGGCCGATGACGCTGCCCGCGGCGTCGGCGATGGTGAGCGCCGAGCTCGCGAAGCCGTCGTCGCCCTCGCCCGAGAACCGCAGGGTGAGCATCGACGTCCGCGGGTAGATCGCCCCCATGCCCGCGCCGCCGACGAACCAGCCGGCGACGAGCACCCACCACGGCAGGTCGATCGTCGCCACCGCGAAGGCCGCCAGCAGGCTCACCAGGACGAGCACGAGTCCGACACCGAAGGTCCGACGAGCGGTCAGGCGCTGCTCCCCCAGCCGACCGTGCGCCCAACTCGAGGCCGCCCAGCTGAGCGCGGCGACGGTCAGCGCGAGCCCCGCTGCCGACGCGGACAGGCCGTGCTTCGCCTGCAGCAGGAACGGCACGTACGCCTCGCTGCCGAAGAACGACGCCGCCACGAGCCCGCGCAGCAGCACCACCGAGGGCAGGCCCGCGGCGGCGCGGAAGGTGCCGGTCGGCAGCAGCGGTCGCAGCGCGAACCACGTCCCGACCAGGCCGACCACGACCGCGGCCACCATCCCCCACGGGGTCAGGTCCGGCGCGACGTTCAGCAGCAGGATCGACACGGCCGCGGCGACCGACCACCCGATCCGGATCCGCTGCCACGGCGGTCGCAGCTCGACCGCCGGTGCCTGCAGCCGCCCGAGCGTCGGCACGAGCACGGTGAACGCACCCACGGCGATCACGAGCGCCCCCGCGAAGACCCAGTGCCAGTTCCACGTGTCGGTGACGATGCCGGCGATCGCCGGGCCGATGAGCGCCGGGACCACCCACGCGGCCGCGAACCCGGCGAACACCGGTCCGTGCAGCTCGGCGGGGAAGATCCGGGCGACGAGCACGTACAGCACGACGTCGATCGCGCCGGCACCGAAGCCCTCGACCAGTCGACCGACGAGGAAGACCTCCATCGTCGGCGCGAGCATGACCACGGCGGTCCCGACGGCGAACAGCAGCGCGGAGACCCAGGCGACGATCCGGCCGCCGGCGCGGTCGGTCCAGTTGCCGGCGAGCACCATGCCGGGCACCCCGGCCGCGAGCGGTGCCGCGAAGGCCAGGGCGTACAGGGCCTCGCCGTCCAGGTCGCGACTGATCACCGGCATGATCGTCGTCATCGCCAGGTTCTGGAACGCCGCGACGCCCACGATGGCGACCATGCCGATCGTCGCGAGGGCGTACCGCCCGCTCAGCAGGCCCGTCCTCGTCGCCGTGGTGCTCACCCGCTCATCGTAGGGGCGAGGGGCGACACCGCCGACGCCGCGGAGCGCGGACCACGCGCGATGCGCGTCAGCGCCTGCTGCATGTCCGCGTCAGCGCGTCAGCGCCTGCTGCAGGTCCGCGATCAGGTCGCCCGCGTCCTCGATGCCGACGGACAGCCGCACCACGTTCTCGGGCACCGCGAGCTCCGTTCCCTTCACCGAGGCGTGCGTCATCTCGCTCGGGTACCCGATGAGCGACTCCACTCCCCCGAGCGACTCGGCCAGCGCGAACAGCTCCGTGGACTCCGCGAAGCGTCGGGCCGCGTCCGGGCCGCCGGACAGTGCGACGGACAGCATCCCGCCGAACCCGCGCATCTGGCGGGCGGCGACGTCGTGCCCCGGGTGGTCGGTGAGCCCCGGGTAGTAGACGCGCTCGATGCCCGGCGCTGCGACGAGCGCCTCGGCGACGGCCTGCGCGTTCGTGGAGTGCCGCTCCATCCGGACCGCCAGGGTCTTGATGCCGCGGGTGGTCAGGAAGGCGTCGAACGGCGACGAGATCGCACCGGCGCCGAACTGCAGGAACTGCACCTTCGCCGCGAGCTCCTGGTCGGCGAGCACGACGGCCCCACCGACGACGTCGGAGTGGCCACCCAGGTACTTCGTCGTCGAGTACACGACGACGTCGGCACCGAGCGACAGCGGCTGCTGCAGGTACGGCGACGCGAAGGTGTTGTCCACGACGACGAGTGCACCGGCCTCGTGCCCGAGGGTCGCGAGTCCGGCGATGTCGGCGATCTTCATGAGCGGGTTGGTCGGCGTCTCGACCCAGAGCACGGTGTCGTCGGGGGCGCCCTGCAGCGCGGCCCGGACCTGGTCGAGCTCGCTCATGTCGACGACGACGAGCTCGACGCCCCACGGCACGTGCAGTCGGCTGACCAGACGGTGGGTCCCGCCGTACACGTCGTTCCCCATCACGACGCGGGCCCCGGGACGGAGCGCCGCCCGGAGCAGGGCGTCCTCGGCCGCGAGACCGGACGCGAAGGAGTACGCGGCCACGCCGCCGTCCAGGTCGGCGAGCAGCGTCTGCAGGGAGTCGCGCGTCGGGTTGCCGGCACGGGAGTACTCGTAGCCGTTCCGCATCCCGCCGATGCCGTCCTGCACGTAGGTGGACGTCAGGTGGATCGGCGGGATGACGGCGCCGGTGGGGCCGTCGGGCTCCTGGCCGGCGTGGACGGCGCGGGTGCTGAACTCGGTCATGCTGGCTGCGTTCCTTACTCGGAGAGGTAGGTCAGGAGGTCGTGGCGGGTCAGGACCGTGACCGGCTTGCCGTCCTCGACGACGAGCAGGGCGTCCACCGTCTCGAGGGCTCGACGCGCTGCGGACACGGACTCGCCCACGCCGATCAACGGGAGCGGTTCGCCCACGAAACCGGTCAGGGCGTCCGTCATCTTCGCGGCACCGGTGAAGACCTGTTCGAGCAGGTCCTTCTCGGCGACGGCCCCGATGACCTCGCCGATGACGACCGGCGGTTCGGCGCTGAGCACGGGCATCTGGGACACCCCGTACTTGGTCATGATGTCGACGACCTCGCGCACGGTGTCCGCCGGGTGCGCGTGCACCAGGTCGGGCAGACGGCCGTCCTTGCCGGCGATGAGCGACCCGACGGTGCGCGCCTCGTCGGTCTCGGCGAAGCCGTACGAGCGCATCCACCGGTCGTTGAAGATCTTGCCGAGGTAGCCGCGACCGCCGTCGGGCAGCAGCACCACGACGACGTCGTCCTCGGTCAGGTCGCGGGCGGCCCGCAGCGCTGCGACGACCGCCATCCCGCTGGACCCGCCCACGAGCAGGCCCTCTTCCCGCGCCAGGCGACGGGTCATCGCGAACGAGTCGGCGTCCGACACCGCGATGATCTCGTCCGGCACCTCGGGGTCGTACGCGGTCGGCCAGAAGTCCTCGCCCACACCCTCGACCAGGTACGGCCGGCCGGTGCCGCCGGAGTAGACCGAGCCCTCGGGGTCGGCCCCCACGATGCGGACACGGCCGTCGGATGCCTCTTTCAGGAAGCGCCCGGTGCCCGAGATGGTGCCGCCCGTCCCGACACCCGCGACGAAGTGGGTGATCTGCTGCTCGGTGTCGCGCCAGATCTCCGGACCGGTGGTCTCGTAGTGGCTGCGCGGCCCGTTCGGGTTGGCGTACTGGTTCGGCTTGTAGGCGCCGGGGATCTCGCGGACGAGCCGGTCGGACACGGAGTAGTACGACTCCGGGTGTTCCGGCGGCACCGCGGTCGGCGTGACGACGATCTCGGCGCCGTACGCGGTCAGGACGTTGCGCTTGTCCTCGCCGACCTTGTCCGGCAGCACGAACACGCACCGGTAGCCGCGCTGCTGGGCGACGAGGGCCAGCCCGACGCCGGTGTTGCCCGAGGTGGGTTCGACGATCGTCCCGCCGGGTCGCAGGTCACCGGAGGCCTCGGCCGCGTCGATGATCCGCGTGGCGATGCGGTCCTTCGACGACCCACCGGGGTTGAGGTACTCGACCTTCACCAGGACGGTCGCGCGCACCCCCTCGGTGACGCGGTTGAGCTTGACGAGCGGGGTGTCGCCGACGAGGTCGACCACGGAGTTCGCGTAACGCACGGGCCCGAGTCTAGGACGCCGTCACCGCGTTCTGCTGGGATGCGACGTGCGCGGACACCGCTGCGGACACCTCGGAGCGTCGACGGTCGATCACGTCGCCCATGTCGCGCGCCAGCGCCGGGGTGGACCGGACGATCTGGTCGAGCGCCGTGGCGGGGATGACCAGCACCGAGACCTCGGTGAGCGCCGTGGCGGTCGTGAGCAGCGCCTCCCGGGTCAACGCCGTCTGTCCGACGTAGTCGCCGGCCTCGACGCGGGTCGCCGGCAACTCGGCGTCCTCGAACGGGACCCGGAGGTCCACGCTGCCGGACAGGACGAACCGGACCGCGTCCGGCACGGTCCCCACCCGGTGGATGACCTCGCCGGCGGCGTAACGCTCCAGGCGCACCACCGGGGCGAGTGCGACGCTGTCGTCCCCGCTCAGGTACAGCGTCGCGGCGATGGCCGCGAGCGCCTCGTCGCGGCGGGCGTCCGTCACGAAGTCGTCGGTGGTGTCGCCGTCGAGCCCGAGTCCGGCGCGACGAGCGGCGTACCAGAGCCACATCCGGAACTGGGCGAGCGCTTCGGCTTCCTGGGACGGGCCGCGCACCTGGAACGACACCGTGTACGCCGCACCGCCCGCCGGCACCGCCTTCGGTCGCGTCCCGGTGTACAGCTGCGGGAGACCGCTGGCGACCCGCTCGAGCAGGGCGACCACGGCGGCGGGTGGGTCGTCCGTCGTGAACGTGACGTCGGTCGACACCGGGAACGTGCCACCGGTGCGGCTGAGGTTCGTGAACGACGCCCCGGCCAGCGATCCGATCGGGGTGATCAGGATGCCCTCGCCGGTGTCGACGTGCACCGATCGCCAGTTGACCTCGACCACCCGGCCGCGCGTGCCGCCGATGTCGAGCCAGTCGCCGAGGCGGAACGGCTGTTCGAACAGCAGGAACAGGCCGGCGACGATGGGCCCGACGGCGGTCTGCAACGCGAGGGCGATCACGAACGACCCGACCCCGAGCGCCGTGAAGATGCCGCCGATGTCGGTCCCCCACACGATGCGGAACACCACCGCGAGGCCGATCGCCACCAGGATGACGCGGGCGATGTCGACGAAGATCGACGGGATCTTCTCGCGCCACGTCCCCTTCCTAGCGTTCGTGAACATCAGGATGTTCAGCCCGTTCAGCACGAAGACGATCAGCAGGAAGCCGAGCACGGTCGCGATGACCTGGCTGACCACCGGCCGACCCGGGTCGACCGCGTCGGTCACCTGCACCGACAGGACCAGGATCGCGATGACCGGGACGACGGCGTTGCGCAGCAGCGCGACGACCTTCGACATCGGGTTGTGCCGACGCTCGAGGCTCGACTGCACCTCGGTCAGCAGGAGCAGCAGGAGCGGCAACCCGACGATCACGCTGATCGACGGCCAGAACCACGCCTGCTCCCAGAAGGCGATCACGACGCCACCCGCTCGAGCTTCCAGACCTTCTGCGGTCCGGTCTGGGTCTGCACCGTCGCGACGTCCTGCACGCCACTGCGGTCACCGAGCTTGTCGATCACCCGCTGCGTCGCGTACACCCCGGGCGCGGGCGCGATGCCCTGGACCCGGTACGCCAGGCTGACGGCATCGCCCCACATGTCGTAGACGATGCTGGAACGACCGACCAGACCGCTCGTCACCTGGCCGGTGTCGATGCCCGCGCGCAGCCCGACCTTCGAACCGTGCTGGGCGTTGAACCGCTCGAGCGCACCCTGTGCTTCCTCCGCCCAGTCGACCACCCGCCGGACGTTGTCGACGCGGGGCACGCTCAGACCGCAGCTGGCCAGGTAGCCGCTGCGCGTCGTGCGCACCCGCTCGATGCCGTGCCGACCAGCGGCCTCGTCGAGGGACCGCCACAGGTCGTTGAGCAGCGACAGCGACTCCTCCGCCGTCAGGCCGGCGGCGAAGTCGTCGTACCCGATGATGTCCGCGTAGACCACCGCGACGTCCTGGTGGTCCGAGGCGATGGTCTCGTCGCCCTGCTTGTACCGCCGGGCGACCTCCTCCGGCATGAGCGTCAGGAGCAGGGTGTCGTTCTGCCGCCGCTGCTCGTCGAGCAGGTCCTGCTTCACCTGCAGGCTCCGGCTCATGTCGTTGAAGGCGAGCCCGAGGTCACCGATCTCGTCACCGGCCTTCGTCTTCACCTCGACGCCGAGATCGCCGCTGCTGACCCGGTTCACCGCGGTCTGCAGTCGGCGGATGGGGCGGACGAAGACCTGCGCCAGCAGCAGCGACAGCAGGCTCACCAGGACGATGATGGCGACCAGGGACAACCCGATGTTCCGGGCGAAGTCGTTCACCGGTGCGAAGGCCTCAGCGGTGTCCATCTGCGCTACGACCACCCAGCGCAGGCCGTCCACCTCGAGCGGCGCGTACGCGGACAACACCTCCTTGCCCCGGTAGTCGTTCGAGATCACCGTGCCCGACTTGCCCTGCAGTGCCCGGCTGACCGGGGTGGTGTTGACCTCCTGCAGGAGCACCGACCCCTTCACGGCGATCTGTCGCGCGGCCGTGCCGGGTGCGGTCCCCGCGGCGATCACGTCGCGCTGGTACTGCTTCGGGTGCTCGAGCAGCTGGCGCGGGTAGGACCGCATCAGGTGGTCCGCCCCCACCAGGTACGACTCCCCCGTGTCGCCGAGCCCGTCGTCGGCCCAGTCCTGGTTGCCCGTCATGACCTGGTTGATGAGGTCCACGGGCACCTGCACGGCCATCACGCCGATGATCTTGCCGTCCTCCCCCACCGGGGACATCACCCACAGCGTCGGCACGTTGAGGCTCGGTGCGTACCGGGCGAAGTCCGTCACCACGAAGTCGTCCGCACTGGTCAGCTGCAGCGCCTGCTCGTACCCGCTCGCCAGGTTCGAGTCCCGGTACGGGCCGTCCCGCAGGTTGGAACCGAGGTCCGCCCCGGAGTAGGTCGAGTACGTCACGTCGCCGTCGGTGTCCATGAGGAGCAGGTCCTCGTAGCCGGCGGACTCGACCGCCTGGCGGAAGTACGGCTGGTACTCGGCGTGCGCCTCGGACCACTTGCTGCCGTCACCGGCGTCGTCGAGTTGCGCGGCCTTGTCGTAGTCGTCGAAGGGCGCCGTGTACCGGGCCTGCAGGTACGCCTGCGGATCGGTCGTCGGCGCGAACTGGTCCGGGTTCGCCGAGCCGCCACTCCGGGCGTCGAGCTGCGGGACGAAGGTGTCCGCGTACCAGGCGTCGACCTTCGTGTGGTCGGCGTCGGACACCGGACGGTCGCGCAGGTCGTCCCACCCGGCCGAGAACGCCTTGGTCGCGCCGATCACGCTCTCGTTGCGGGTCTGCGCGACGACCGTCTGCGTGAACTGGTCGAACGACCGCTTCAGCTCGGTGATCCGCGCCTCGCGCAGCGACGTCACCTGGTTGAGCGCCGCGTTCTCGAGCGAGGCACGACCGTTCAGGTACCCGACGACGCCGACCACCAGCGCCGCGATGATGCTCACGGCGAGCAGCATCACCAGGAGCTTCGACTGGATGTCGAGTGAGCCGCTCGTCAGGAACGCCCGGAGCTTGCCCTTCCTGCGCGGTGCGTCCTCGACGACGCGAGGACCGCCCGTCTGCGCGTCCGTCGCCGGGGGGATCGGGTCGGGACCGGGGCTGCTGGTGTCGGACGTCGGTGGGACTGCAGTCACTTCGAACTCCGCTCAGGAGGGCAGGGTGCACGCGTGCGCGTCAACCACAGGTACCACGCGAGCAACACTCGTGTCAGGTATCCGACGTTCGTTGCGGCTTCGTGACCTCGGTGGTTGCGTTCGCGACACCTGTCGCGGGGCGGGCTGGAGACGGCGGGCTGGAGACGCGGGCTGGAGACGCGGGCGGTCGGACGGGAGGCGCGCTGCGGGCCGGTCACGGGCCTCCCGACCGCCGTCGGGTCACCTGTCCGTTCCGCGCACGCGCCGCGCACGCTGGCACCAGTCGGTCTGTGCGCGCTGGCGCCGGCCGGCCGGCTCAGCGCTCGACGGTGTCTGCCGGGGTGTTCTGCTGCCGGTGCAGGAGCGCGTAGGTGCCGTCGAGCGCGAGGAGTTCGTCGTGCGTGCCCTGCTCGACGATCCGCCCGTGGTCGAGCACGAAGATGACGTCGGCGTCCCGGATCGTCGACAGCCGGTGCGCGATCGAGATGGTGGTGCGCCCCGCGGCGGCGGTGTCGAGCGCGGTCTGCACCACGCGCTCCGAGATCGAGTCGAGCGCGCTCGTGGCCTCGTCGAGCACGAGCACGGGAGGGTCCTTCAGGAGCACCCGCGCGATCGCGATCCGCTGCTTCTCGCCGCCGGACAGTCGGTACCCACGTTCCCCCACGACCGTGTCGTAGCCGTCCGGGAACGAGGCGATCGTGTCGTGGATGTTCGCCGCGCGTGCCGCCCGTTCGACCTCGTCGTCGGTGGCGTCCGGCTTGGCGTAGCGCAGGTTGTCGCCGATCGTCGCGTGGAACAGGTACGTCTCCTGGCTGACGATCCCCACGTGGCGCATGAGGTCCTCGTGCACGAGGTCGCGGACGTCCTGTCCGGCGAACCGCACGGAACCCTCGGTCGCCTCGTACAACCGTGGCACCAGGTACGACACGGTGGTCTTGCCCGCACCAGACGGACCGACGAAGGCGGCGAACTGCCCGGGTCGGAGGTCGAACGAGACCCCGCGGAGCGTCGGCTTGTCGGCCTCGCCGTCCGGGTACGTGAACGTCACGTCGTCGAACGCGACGTGACCGACCATGGTGTCGTCGACGGGCTTCGCCGTGGGCGAGTCGGTGATCGCGGGCTTCAGGTCGAAGTACTCGAAGATCCGAGCGAACAGCGCTCCGGAGGTCTGCAGGTCGAGCACCACCCGGAGCAGTCCGACCGTCGGGAACAGCAGGCGCGACTGCACCGTCGTGAACGCGACGATGGTGCCGGCGGTGATCGGGACGTCGCCGATGATCAGCCAGGCCGCGACGAGGTAGATGATCGCCGGGATGATCGACAGGAAGATCTGCACGATCGCGAAGAACCACTGCCCGGACATCTGCTGGCGGACCTGCAACTGGATCTGGTTGCGGTTCTCGTCCCCGTAGCGGCGGGTCTCACTGCGCTGCTGGTTGAAGCTCTTGGCCAGCAGGATGCCGGAAACGCTCAGTGCTTCTTGCGTGATCGCCGTCATGTCGGACAGCGACTCCTGCGTCTGCCCGGCGATGCGGGCACGGACCTGCCCGACCCGACGCTGCGCGATGACGAGCAACGGCAGCAGCACGACCGCGACCAGGGTCATCTGCCAGCTCAGCAGCAGCATGGCGACGATGGCGGCGATGACCGTGACGGTGTTGCCGAGCACCGACGAGATCGTGTTGTTCAGCACGCTCGCGACGCCGCCGACGTCGTTCTGCAGGCGGGACTGGATGACACCCGTCTTCGTGCGGGTGAAGAACGCGAGTTCCATGCGCTGCAGGTGCCCGAACAGGCGCATCCGCATGGCGCCCATGACCTTGTTGCCGACCGTCGCCGTCAGGTAGGTCTGCCAGACACCCACCCCGGCGCTCGCGATCCAGAGGAACACCATCGCCGACACGAGCTCGACCAGCACCGGGACGTCGGGGCTGCCGGAGGGTGGGAACAGGCCCCGGTCGAACGCCTGCTGCGTCAACAGCGGCGGGATCACCGAGATCGCAGCACCGATCAGCACGAGGACGACCGTCAGGATGATCGACCGCCGGTGCGGGACGAACAGCCCGGCGATCCGCTTCACCAGGTGCGGGATCTTCGGCGCTTCCGCGTTGGCGGCCTTCTGCGCACGGAAGTCACCGCTGGAGATCCGGCCGCCGCCGCGCGGACCACCGCCACCGCCGCCCCCGCGCATCCCGCCGCCCATGCTCATGCAGCAACCGTATCCCCGCGGTCGGACATCGGCGCGCGCCCGACGACCGCCGTTCCGCGGTGCAGTCCGACGGCCGTATTTGACCCCGTTCAGGGGGCGTGCGAGCATGTGCCGTCCCCGCCCCCGCACCACCGAGGTCCCATGACGTCCGCGCCGTCCCGTCCCACGTCCCTCCGCCAGCAGCTCGCCCGCCGCAAGCCGATCGAGCAACTGCAGTCCGAGGCGGCCGTCGGGGTCAACGGCGAACCGCTCCGCCGGTCGCTCGGTGTCTGGCACCTGACGATGATCAGCGTCGGCGCGACCCTCGGGACCGGCATCCTCGTGGTGCTCGGCACGGCCGTGCCGCTCGCGGGTCCCGCCGTGTGGATCTCCTTCGTCGTCGCCGGGATCGCGGCCCTGCTCTCGGCACTGTCCTACGCCGAGATGGCCGGAGCCGTCCCGACCTCGGGGTCGAGCTACTCGTACACCTACGCCACCATGAGCGAGGGCATCGCGTGGGTCTGCGGATGGTGCCTCGTCCTCGAGTACGCCGTCTCGGTGGCCGCGGTCGCGGTCGGCGCGAGCGAGTACGTGGACGAGACCCTGCGCGTGTTCGGGTTGCACCTGCCGACAGCACTGTCCGCGCCTCCGGGCGACGGCGGCGTCGTGAACCTGCCGGCGGCCGTCCTTGTCCTGCTCGCCACCGTCGTCCTGATCCCCGGTGCCCGCGAGAGCGCCTGGGTGAACACCGTCATGGTCGTCGTGAAGATCGCACTGCTCGTGTTCTTCGTGGTCGTCGCCTTCACGGCCTTCCAGACGCAGAACTTCGAACCGCTCGCGCCGATGGGTGCCGCCGGGGTGACCGCCGCCGCGTCCAGGCTCTTCTTCTCGTACATCGGTTTCGACGCCGCCTCCACCGCCGGCGAAGAGGCGAAGAACCCGCGCCGCGATCTCCCCCGGGCGATCATCGGTTCGATCGCGCTCATCACGGCGCTGTACATCCTCGTCGCCATCGCCGCGATCGGTGCCCGTTCGTGGACGGACTTCTCGTCGTCCGAGGCCTCGCTCGTCCGCATCGTGGTCGACGTCACCGGACAGCCCCTCGTCGCGCTGGTGTTCTCGATCGGCGCGGTGATCGCGATCGCGAGCGTCGTGCTGACCGTGCTCTACGGTCAGACCCGGATCCTGCTCACCATGGCCCGCGACGGCCTCGTCCCGAAGGTCTTCGGTCGGGTCTCCCGGCGCACCGGCACCCCCATTGCGAACACGTTGATCATCGGCATCGCGGTCACGATCGTCGCCACCCTGGTCCCGCTGGGCGAGCTCGCCGACGCCACCAGCATCGGGACCCTCGTCGCGTTCGCGCTCGTCAACGTGTCGGTCATCGTGCTCCGTCGCTCGCAGCCCGACCTCGAGCGCTCGTACCGCGTCCCGCTTTTCCCCGTCGTGCCGATCCTCGGCGCCCTGAGCTGCGTGCTCCTGGCGGTGTTCCTCGGCGCAACGACGTGGATCGCCTTCGGCATCTGGATGGTCGTCGGCGCCGTGCTCTACCTGGCCTACGGCCGCCGCCACAGCACCTTGCGCTGACCCGCGCCGCCCTCCGGCGACTTCGCGGGCCCAGCGACAGTTCACGCGTCCCACTGCCCGTGAGACGTCGCTGAGCCCGTGAACTCGATGCTGGCTCATTCCTCCACAGGGACGGCGCCGGGGCTCCAGGTCCACAGGTGTCCGACGGGCAGACACGGCACGGACCGCCTCGACGATCATCACGGCATGAACGAGAGCACCCACCGGCCACGCCTGCTCCGGGCGACAGCACTGGATCCGGCGAACGCAAGACTCCTGCAACGCAAGCATGCGTCGGGCACACTCGTCCGCCTGCTCGCTGGCGTGTACATCCCAGCGGACGAATGGGAGGCCCTCAGCCCTGTCGGCCAGCACCTCGCTCGCGCACGGGCGATCGCTCCACGGCTCCGAGTCGGGTCGGTGTTCTCGCACGTCACCGCCGCATTGATGCACGGATGGCCGCTGGTCGGGACCGCTCCAGATCGCGTCCACGTCATCGACCCGGCGGTCCCGTCGATCCAGCACCGAGCAGGTCTCGTCCGGCACCCCTGCCCAGGGCCGCCCCTGAACGACTCGGTCGCCTTCGACGGTGTGCCGGTCACCGCCGCACTCGACACCGCGCTCGCGCTCATCACCTCGAGTGCACCCCACACCGCAGCGGTCGCCGTCGATGCGGCAGTCCGGCAGGGAGCGATCGCTCGCGACGACCTCCGCCGGTCTGTCCCGATCCGTCCAGCGCGCGGATCCGTGCGTGCGGAGACCGTGCTCGCTGCGTTGGACGCTCGACACGAGTCGGTCGGCGAGTCGTTCGCCGCGATCCGGTTCGTCCAGCTCGGACTCCCGCCGTGTGAGCCACAGGCCGAGTTCCGACACCGAGACGGCACCGTCGACCGCGTCGACTTCTGGTTCCCGACGTTGGGCGTGATCGTCGAGTTCGACGGGCGACAGAAGTACGTCGACCCGTCCATGCTGCGGGGGCGCGATCCTGCGGACGTGCTCTGGGCCGAGAAACGACGTGAAGACCGGCTCCGTGCGCTCCCCATCGTCCGCGCCGTCATCCGCGTCACCTGGTGGCACCTGGTCGAGCCCGATCGCCTCCGCGCGCTCTTCCGCTCGCACGGCATATCTTTCTGAGCAGTGCGATCTCACGCGCTGTGCGACACCTCACGCCACCGGCGACCCGCGAACTGTCGCTCAGCGCGAAAGGTCGCGCACGACGAAGGCCGCCACCCCGAGGGGCAGCGGCCTTCGTGAACCGAACGGTCGAGACTACGCGAGCTCGATCGTGGCGCCAGCGGCCTCGAGGGTCGCCTTCGCCTTGTCGGCGGTCTCCTTGTTCGCACCCTCGAGGATCTTGGCGTCGGCGGTCTCGACGAGCGCCTTTGCCTCACCGAGGCCGAGCGACGTCAGGCCACGGACCTCCTTGATGACCTGGATCTTCTTGTCACCAGCGGACTTGAGGATGACGTCGAACTCGGTCTTCTCCTCAGCGGCCTCGGCCGGGGCAGCGGCGGCCGGAGCGGCAGCAGCGGCCGGGGCAGCAGCGGTGACCTCGAAGACCTCTTCGAACTTCTTCACGAAGTCCGAGAGCTCGATGAGCGTGAGCTCCTTGAAGGCCTCGATGAGCTCGTCCTGCGAAAGCTTCGCCATGATTTTCTCCTACTACTCAGTAATACGTGTGGTTGTGGAACGCGAGCCTGATCAGGCCGCGGACTCCTGCTTCTCGCGAAGGGCGTCCACGGTGCGGACGGCCTGCGAGAGGGGGGCCTGGAACAGGTACGCAGCACCGAACAGCGAGGCCTTGAAGGCGCCGGCGAGCTTGCCGAGCAGAACTTCACGGGACTCGAGGTCGGCGAGCTTGTCCACCTCGGTCGCGGTGAGCGGGTTACCGTCGAAGTAACCGCCCTTCACCACGAGCTCGGGGTTCGCCTTGGCGAATGCACGCAGCGACTTCGCGACGGCGACGGTGTCACCGTGGACGAAGGCGAGAGCGGACGGACCGGCGAGTTCCTCGTCGAACGAGGAGATGCCGGCGTTGTTCGCCGCGATCTTGGTCAGCGTGTTCTTCACCACGGCGTACGTGGCGTGCTCACGGATCGAGTTGCGGAGCTCCTTGAGCTGCGCGACCGTGAGACCGCGGTACTCGGTGAGCAGAACGGCGTTCGAGCTACGGAAGGACTCCGTGAGCTCGGCGACCGCAGCTTCCTTGTTCGCCATGGTTCTCCTTGGGGTTTCTTGCCGGTAGCCCCAGGTCCACGAACGAAAAAAGCTCCGGCGCAGAGGCTCGGAGCTGCTCTCACCAGATGGTGGGAGTGGTTCGGAACACCTGCGCGGGATGCCTCACGAGTGAGGACCTTCGGTCACGCTGCGAGCAGCACGACATCCGGCGGTCTTTGGCTTCGAGAACAGTAGCAGATGCCGTGGACGAGACCAAACACCGGTCTGGAGGCGCGGTGCGGGGGCCCGCCCCGCGCCTCCCCAGCGTCAGTGGGTCGCGTCCACCGCAGCGGGCGTCCCCGACCAATCAGCGGACACCGCAGCAGCGGCCGACGCGGCCGACGCGGCCGACCCCGACTCCGACGCGGCCGACGGATCCACCGGCAGGTGCACCGTGAACACGGTGTCGCCCGGCACACTCGCCACCTCGACGCTGCCGCCGTGCGCCTGCACGACCGCGTCCACGATCGCGAGCCCGAGCCCTGTCGACCCCACGGTGCGCGACCGGGAGCTGTCGGCACGGGCGAACCGCTCGAACAGCTTCGGCAGGAACTCCGGGTCGATGCCCTGGCCGGTGTCCCGCACGGTCAGGTCCACGCCGGGGCCGGACGGCGACGGCGCGAGACCCACGGTGATGCGAGTGCCCTCTGGTGTGTGGGTCCTGGCGTTGGTGACGAGGTTCACGATCACCTGGTGCAGGCGCGCGGCGTCCCCCACGACCACGACGGGTGAGGACGGCACGTCGATCTCGATGACGTGCTCCGGCGATGCTGCGTGGGCGTCGTTGACGGCGTCGAGCACGAGGCCGGTCAGGTCGACCTCGTCGAACTGGATCTCGCGCCCCTCGTCGAGGCGGGCGAGGAGCAGCAGGTCCTCGACCATCGACGTCATCCGGATCGACTCGGACTCGATGCGGCTCATGGCGTAGACGACGTCCTTCGGCAGGTCACCGCCCATCCGACGGGTGAGTTCGGCGTACCCGCGAACCGAGGCGAGTGGGGTGCGGAGCTCGTGCGAGGCGTCCGCGACGAACTGCCGGACCTTCTGCTCCGAGCGTTCCCGGGCCTGCATCGCGCTGCCGATGTGCCCGAGCATCCGGTTGAAGGCGCTGCCGACCCGGCCCACCTCGGTGCGGGGGTCGGTGTCGGGCACGCGGACGCCGTCCAGGGCGTCACTGCGGTCGAGGGGCATCCGGGCCACGGTCGAGGCGGTCTCGGCGACGCGCTCGAGCGGGCGGAGCGAACGCCGGACCACGACGGCGGCGACGATCGACGCGGCGAGCAGCGCGGTGCCGACGACGATGACGACCACCCAGAACAGCGACCAGACGCTGGCGTAGACCGGGGCCATCGGCAGTCCGACGACCAGGACGGCGGGACCGACGGTGACGGCGGTGAGCCGGTAGCGCCCGATGTCCGAACCGAGGTCGACGGTCTCCGGGTCGCCGCCCACGCGCACCTGGCCGAGGGCCGTGGCACTCGACTGCGTGATGGAGCTCGGTCGCCCGTAGTCGTCGAGGACGTTCGCGATGACGACCTGCCCGTCCACGAAGTAGGCGGTCAGGGTCCCCGCGGCCTGCCCCGACGGACGGGACAGGTCGATGCTCGGCTGCCCGCTCTGGTTCTGCTCGAGGTAGCGCTGCGCACGGTGGGTGGCGCTGGTGATCTGCTTGTCGATCGCACCCGTCTGGATCGACGAGAGCGCGATGATGCTCACCGCGCCGATCACCGCGCTGACGGCGACGACGAGCGCGACGATGCTCAGGACGAGCCGACGCCGGAGGGTCACGAGGTGGGCTTGATGACGTACCCGACGCCGCGCACCGTGTGGATCATCGGGGTCTCGCCGGCGTCGATCTTCTTGCGCAGGTAGGAGATGTAGATCTCGACGACCGAGGACTTGCCGCCGAAGTCGTACGACCACACGCGGTCCAGGATCTGCGCCTTCGACAGCACGCGACGGGGGTTGCGCATCAGGAAGCGGAGGAGCTCGAACTCGGTGGCGGTCAGCTCGATCGGCCGGCCGGCACGGTGCACCTCGTACGACTCCTCGTCGAGCACCAGGTCGCCGACGACGATGCGGGAGTCGCCGGCCTCGGAGATCGAGATCTGCGAGCGGCGGATGAGGCCCCGCAGTCGCGCCACGACCTCTTCGAGGGAGAACGGCTTGGTGACGTAGTCGTCGCCGCCGGCGGTGAGCCCGGTCACGCGGTCCTCGACCGAGTCCTTCGCGGTGAGGAACAGCACCGGGGTGTCGTCGTTGTTCTGCCGCAGCCGGCTGAGCACCTGCAGGCCGTCGAGGTCCGGCATCATCACGTCGAGCACCATCGCATCGGGCTTGAACTCCCGCGCCGTCGTCAGGGCGTCCTGCCCGCCGTTCGCGCTCTTCACGTCCCAGCCCTCGTAGCGGAGCGCCATGGACAACAGGTCGGTGAGGCTGGCTTCGTCGTCGACGACCAGGATGCGCAACGGGGTTCCGTCGGCACGCGTGAGGCGCGGGGCTGCTGCAGGCTGGGAGATGGTCACGTCTTCGAGTATCGAGGAATTCCTATGAGCTGTCTGTGGACCGCCCCTCCGCGCTCTGTGGATCGCTCCGAGGGCACTCGGCCGCTCCTTCGTAGGTTGGGGGGATGCTGCGATCCTCCGCTTGGCCACCGTCCGCCAGGCACGTCGACACCGCGGGGATCGAGGAGACGGCCGGGAGGCCCGGCTCGAGCCCGGCAGACCGTCTGACGGCCGCGCGCACACTCGCCGCCACCACCCCGCTCCTGTCCGCGGGGACCGCCGGCGGCTTCCTCGCCACACTCGCCGCCGTCGCCGCGGGCGACGTCGCGACCGCCCGCACCGTCGAACCCCACCTCGACGCGCTCGGCATCCTGCAGCAGGCCGACGTGCCGGTCCCCGCCGACTCGACCTGGGGCGTCTTCGCCGCCGAGTGCCCGGGACTCCGCCTCGAGGCCGCGCTCCAGGACGACGGCACGGCGATCCTGACCGGCACGAAGCCGTGGTGCTCCCTCGCGTCGACGCTGTCGCACGCGCTGGTGACCGCGCACGCCGGCGACGACCGTGTCCTCGTCGCCGTGGACCTGCGACAGGACGGCGTCACCCCGCACGACGAGGCCTGGGTCGCCCGGGGCATGCCCGACGTGCCGAGCGGCCCGGTGGACTTCGACGGCGCCACGGCACGGCTCGTCGGCGCACCCGGTTGGTACCTGCGGCGACCGGGCTTCGCGTGGGGCGGCATCGGCGTCGCCGCGTGCTGGTGGGGCGGTGCGGTGGGCCTCGGCAGGGTCCTGCGCGCGCTGGCCGCGGCCCACCCGGAGTCCGAACTGCTGCAGGCCGCCCTCGGTGCGACCGTGCTCGACCTCGCGGACGCCGAGGACGCCCTCGCCGACGCCTCCGCGCGGATCGACCGCTCCGCGGAGCCCGACGCCGCCGAGGTCGACTGGCCGCTGCTCGCCCAGACGGTGCGCTCCCGGGTGCGCCGAGCGGTGGACGCCGTGCGCGAGCGGGTCGTCGCCACCGTCGGCCCGGCTCCCCTGACCTCGGACCCCGCGGTCGCGGCACGGGTCGCCGACCTCGAGCTCTACGTGCTGCAGGACCACGGGGCCCGTGACCTCGCCCGGATCGGCCGCATCGTGACGGAGCGCGGCGGTGTCGCGTGGTGAGCTTCGACCACCGCGAGCCGGGCACCGACCCCGCGGCGTGGACGCCGTTCCTCGACGCGCTCTCGGCCGCACCCCTCGATCTGGACGGCATCGGCTCCGTGGTGGTCCTCGCGCCGCACCCCGACGACGAGACCCTCGGTGCCGGCGGGCTCATCGCGACCGCAGCCGATGCGGGACTCCCCACCCACGTCGTGCTCCTCACCCGCGGCGAGCGCTCGCACCCGGACTCCCCCACCACGACGGCGTCCGAGCTGGCCACCATGCGCGACGACGAGTTCACCCGGGCCCTCGCCACGCTGCACCCCGGGGCGACGGCGTCGTCGGTCGGGATCCCCGACGGCGGGACGCGGGAGCACCGGGACGAGGTCACCGACGCCCTGCGGCGAGCGCTCGACGACGCGGTGCGACCGACGCTCGTCGTGGCGCCGTGGCGGGGGGACGGTCACCGGGACCACCGCATCGCTGGTGAGGTCGCCGAAGCGGTCACGGCCGAGGCCGACGAGGTGTCGCTGCTGACGTACCCGATCTGGGCGTGGCACTGGGACGACCCGTCGGTGTCGGCGCAGCCGTGGGACCGAGCTCGGGTCCTGCCGTTGGCCGACGCCGTCCGGGAGCGGAAGCGCGCCGCCCTCGACGCCTACGCCTCGCAGGTCCGCCCGCTGTCCGGTGCCGCCGGGGACGAGGCGATCGTCGACGACCGGCACGCCGCGCACCACCTGCGGTCGACCGAGTGGTTCTTCGTGCCGGAGCCGACGGCGTCGCGCTCGCGGGAGTCGTTCGACGCGCACTACGAGCGGAAGCCGGAAGGCTGGGACTTCGAGCGCTCCTGGTACGAACGCCGCAAGCGGGCGGTGACGCTCGCCGCGCTCCCCCGTGAGCGGTACCGGTCCGCGCTCGAGCTCGGCTGCGCCACGGGCGTCCTCACCGCAGCGCTCGCCGAACGGGCCGACGCCGTGCTCGGCACCGACATCTCGGCCGCACCGTTGGCCCGGGCTGCCGTCCGTGCGCCGGGGGCCCGGTTCGTGCAGGCCTCGTTGCCCGCCGAGTGGCCGGCGGGTCGGTGGGACCTCGTCGTGATGTCCGAGGTGGGCTACTACCTGTCCCCCGATGACCTCGACGAGACGATCGACCGGGTGCTGGCGTCGCTCGACGACGACGGCGTGCTGGTCGCCTGCCACTGGCGCCACCCCGACGACGAGGCGGTGTCGAGCGGTGACGCGGTGGACGCCCGGCTCGCGGAACGGTGGCCACGACCGGCGCTCGTCCGCCACGTCGAACCGGACTTCGTGCTGAGCGTCCTGCCCGGCCCCGGCGTGATGTCGGTCGCACGGGCCGAGGGACTCGTCCGGTGACCGCGCCCTCCGGCGTCACGCGGATCGACGTCGTGCTGCCCGCCCACGACGAGGAAGACCGCATCGCCGCCTGCCTCGACGCCCTGCTCGCCGCCCGCGCCCGACTCGCCGAGGAGCACCCCGACGTGGCGGTCTCGGTGACGGTCGTGCTCGACGGCTGCACCGACGACACGGCGACGGTCGTCGAGCGCTTCCCCGTCGACGTCGTCGCGACCGCCCACGTCGGCGTCGGTCGGGCGCGCACCATCGGGGCCACGCACGCGCTCCGGCAGCATCCTGCCGACCCGGCGTCCCGCTGGCTCGCCCACACCGACGCGGACTCGCGGGTGCCGGAGGGCTGGCTGGTCCAGCAGGCCGACGCCCTCCGGTCCGGGGCGCACGTGCTCGTCGGCGCCGTCGTCCCCGACCCGGACGACCTGGACCCCGTCGTGCTCGCCCGGTGGACGCAGGCGCACCCGCCCGGTGCCGCGCTCGGGCACGTGCACGGCGCGAACCTCGGCGTGCTGGCATCGGCGTACCTGGCGCTCGGCGGGTTCGACCCCGTCCCCGAGCACGAGGACGTCCGGCTCGTCGAGCGGGCGCACGCGATGGGGTTCCGCGTCGATGCGACGGTCGACCTGCCGGTGGTGACGAGCGGTCGGTTCGCCGGCCGGACGCCCGGCGGCTACGCGGAGCACCTGCGCCGGGAGTACGGCGACGCGAGCTGAGGGCCCCTTAGACAGCTCATAGGCTGCCGATGGGGCGGCCACTGACCGGCTGCCTACGTTCTCCTCCGTCGGCCCCGCCGTGCGCTCTGCGCGGCCGGTGACCCCAGCCGGCCACCACCGAGGAGAACCATGTTCCTGACGTACCTCAGGCGCGAACTCACGAACCGCAAGAAGCAGACCGTCATCATCGCGATCGGCATGGCGTTGGCCATCGCCCTCGTGGTCATCGTGTCCTCGATCGCGGGCGGCGTGAAGGCGGCCCAGTCCAGCGTCCTGCAGTCCGTGTACGGCGTCGGCACCGACATCACCGTCACGAAGACGACGACCCCGAGCGCTTCGGGCTCCGGTCGGCCGAGCTTCGACTTCGGCAGCCAGAGCGGTGACGACAGCGACAGCAGCGGTTCGACCGACCTGTCGCAGTCACGGCTCGCCGTCGCCCGTGGCACGAGCACGCTCAGCGCCGCGAACCTCACGACCGTGACGGGCACCGACGGCGTCAAGGCGGCGACCGGTGTCCTGACCCTCGAGAACAGCACGTTCTCGGGGCAGGTCCAGCAGTCGACCGACGGCAGCAGCACGGACAGCAGCAGCTCCGACAGCAGCAGCACGGACAGCTCCACCCAGCAGGGCCCGCCGAGCGGCGACTCCGGCCAGGGCGGCGGCTTCGGCGGCGGCTCGTTCAACGTCGACTCGTTCACCGTGACCGGCATCCCGGTCTCCGGCGACGCCGTCGGCCCCCTGACCAGCACCGAGCTCACCAAGGGCCGCACGTTCACCGCGAAGGACGCGGGCAAGGACGTCGTCGTGCTGGACGCGTCCTACGCGAAGAGCGAGTCGAAGGCGGTCGGCGACACCGTCGACATCGGCGGCACCGACTTCGAGGTGATCGGCATCGTCACCTCGACCGGCTCGTCGTCAACGACCGGCTCGAACACCTACATCCCCCTCGACACCGCGCAGGCACTGGCGGACCTCGACGGCAAGGTCACCTCGATCTACGTGTCCGCCGAGTCCTCGTCGGACGTCAGCGCGATCAAGACCGCCCTGCAGCAGAAGCTCACCACCGCCACGGTCTCCACCGAGTCCGACCTGGCGTCGAGCGTCTCCGGTTCGCTGAGCACCGCGTCGAGCCTCGTCTCGAACCTCGGCACCTGGCTGTCGATCGTGGTGCTGGCGGCGGCGTTCCTCATCGCGATCCTCTTCACGATCTCCGGCGTCACGAGGCGCACCCGCGAGTTCGGCACCCTCAAGGCCATCGGCTGGTCGAACGGCCGCATCACCCGGCAGGTCGCCGGAGAGTCGCTCGTGCAGGGCCTCATCGGCGGTGTCCTCGGCGCAGCAGCTGGTCTGATCGGCATCCTCGTGGTGAACATCATCAGCCCGACCATCTCGGCGAGCGCCTCGAGCACGACCGGTGGCGGCGGCGCGGGTGGCGGCGGTGCCATGCCCGGTGGCGCGGCGACCGCGGCCGCGGGCAGCGGCACGACGGGCGGTGCCCCGGCCGGTGGCTTCGGCGGCGGCGCGAGCACCGCGTCGACGACCGACGTGGTCCTGCACGCCCCGGTGACCGTCGAGGTGATCCTGCTGGCGATCGGCCTCGCGATCCTCGGTGGCCTCATCGCCGGCGCACTCGGCGGCTGGCGCGCGAGCAAGCTCCGTCCGGCCGAGGCCCTGCGGAGCGTGGCCTGATGCCCGGCCCCGCCACGGGCGCGGTGCCGACCGCCGGCCCCGCACCGACCCCGAGCACGCGACCAGAAGGAGTGACCGTGACCAGCACCGACACCGCACCCGGCCAGGCGGAGGCGAGCCGCGCCTCCAGTCCGATGTACCGGCTGACCAACGTCAGCAAGACGTACAAGCAGAAGAACCGCACCGTCACCGCCCTGACGAACGTGGACCTGACGATCCCGCAGGGACAGCTCGTGGCGATCCAGGGGCCGACCGGCGGCGGAAAGTCGACGCTGCTGCAGATGCTCGGGGCGCTCGACCGGCCGACGGCCGGCTCGATCCACCTCGGCGGCGACCGCGACGTGGCGAAGCTCGGCGACCGTGCGCTGACCGACCTGCGGGCGACCGAGATCGGCTTCGTGTTCCAGAGCTTCAACCTCATCCCGACGCTGACGGCGCTCGAGAACGTCGAGACGGCGTTCGCGGGGTCGCTCGCGAACCGGGCACGTTCGGAGATCCGCGAGCGGGCCACGGCAGCGCTCCGCGAGGTCGGGCTCGGCGAGCGGATGGAGCACCTGCCGGCCGAGCTCTCCGGCGGGCAGCAGCAGCGCGTGGCGATCGCCCGTGCCCTGGTGAAGAACCCGAGCGTCCTGCTGGCGGACGAGCCGACCGGCGCGCTCGACGAGGGCACCCGCGACGAGATCATGGGGCTCATCGAGAAGCAGTGGAAGGAACGCGGGCTGACGGTCGTCATCGTCACGCACGACTCGTGGGTGGCGAAGCGGGCCGAGCGTCGCCTGCACCTCAAGCAGGGGCAGGTGCGCGAGGTCTGAGGGGCTCCGCCGACGTTTCGCGCTGAGCGACAGTCCACGGGCCACCGGGCGCGTGGACTGTCGCTCAGCGCGTGGACTCGCGGCGGCTACGGCGCCACGGGGTAGTCGCAGTAGACGAACCAGCGGGAGTCCGGGGACCACGGCGGGACGTTGACCGTGCCCTGGCCGCCGTCGAGCACGACGAGGGTCTCCGGCACCGGCATCATCCGGGCGCCGCGGACGAGCACCCCGGGCAGCCGCCGCAGTTCCACGCGGTGGTCGGCCGGGTGGCCCTGCACGCCCGGCTCGTAGGACAGGTAGAGCAGGTGCTCCCCGTCCGGCGAGACGTGCGGGAACCAGTTCACCCGGTCGTCGTTCGTGATCCGGACCGGGTCGGTCGCCCCCGGCCAGAGCGCGACGAGCTGCGCGGTGCCCGGCGTGAACCGCTCCGAGTTCCACACGAGCATCTCGCCCGCGAACGAGACACCGTCGTCGGGGTGCTCGTCGCGGGTCAGGAACGTCGGGTCGCCGGTGGCGGGGTCGACGAGTGCGACGTCGGTGGTCCAGACGCCCGCCTCGGTGCGTTCCCCGACGATCGCCGCGAGGGTCTCCCCGTCCGGAGCGATGCCGTGCAGGTAGAACTTCCGGACGACCGGCAGCGCGGTGGTGACGTCGGTGAGGGTCGCGGCCGCTCCCCCGGCCGGCACGGGCACCCGGTACAGGTCCCCGTCGCGGCCGCTCACCACGACCGACTTGCCCGAGGGGTCGAGCACGTGGTCGTTGTTGATCTCGGGGACGCCGGGCATCGGCACCGGGACGAGCGCGGTCTCGTCGAGGACCTGTGCGCCGTCGGCGAGCGGCAGCAGCCACAGGTCGCCGTTCCCGTTCAGCACCAGGGTGCCGTCGTCGAGCACGTTCGGCGCCTCGACGAGCACCGTCCTCGACTCGAACACCAGCCGCGATGTCCGCGACTCGAGGTCGTACACGTGCACCCGGCTGGTCTGTCCTGGCAGCAGCTGCCGCCCGCGCGCTCCACTCATGCGCCCCATCCTGCCGTGTCGTGTTCCGGCGGCACGGACCGGTACGCGAAAGCGACAGATTCCCGGCGATGTTCGCC
>NZ_JALLIO010000005.1:0-249699 GCF_023242305.1 Curtobacterium sp. MWU13-2055 | reverse complement strand
GCAGGGTGGAGAACCAGCAATGTGCGGCTGGTGAGCGCTCCGGGTGGTTCCCGGTCTGTGCAAGCTATTCGGCGCCCTCCGACGAGGAGATTGGAACCCCGTACCCCGTTACCGCATCGTAATATTTGTTGTGGGAAATGTAACCTGTTCGAGGGTCGTGTATTTTGACGGAGCCCGTCTCGATTGAGGATGGCTCAGTGATCACGAAGCACCTGCGACGGGAAGGTCCGGAGTCCTCAGACCACGAGAACTCGAGGCGGCTGACTCGGGCTCTACCGGGCGCGACCCCAGTCGACTTCAGTCGAGCCGGATGCGGACGACCCAGCCGACGATCGTCCCATCGTGCGGGATTCGCGGGGTCAACGTTCGCGCCGCGTGCTGCATCGCAGAGCCTGGGATTGGTTCCTGCCCCGAGCCGTTCGCGGACGGCCCGTACCGGACCGACACCTGGTCGATTCGAGTGACGATGCCGGCGATTGGGCGCTCTGGCCCGGCACCAAGCTGCTCAGCATCGGTGTTGCGTTCCTCGGTCACCGTGCGTCGGCCTCCGAAGTGGCCGAGACGAATCGGGTCCGCGTCGACGACGTCCCACCTAACTTGCTCGCCGACGGCGACGTCGAAAGCGTCCTCCGCGACCTGCCATTCGATGAGCCAGACGTCGCGCTCCCCGTCTCCCAGAGGCGGCACGATGCTCTCCGACGGGACGACGCAGGGTTGTCGCCGTTCAGCTGCCGGGTCAACGAAGCTAGGGGCACCGGCGAACAAAGCGTGCGCTGTCGCGGGGAAAACTACGTGTTTTGACGGACGTTGTTCGGGCGGCATGTCCCGAAGGCTATCCGCCTAGAGAGGGCGCCAGCCCTCGACATCTCGGCGGAAGTGACCGCTAACCGATCGGCTAACCGACATTGGCCACGTCAGATGACGACGAGGTTGAACCATTAGGCGGGGCGGGTATCGGCCGTGATTGCACGTGCGCTCCTTTGCGGCCTTGATCGGTGATGTCGGTGTGGACCGCTACGGTAGGCACCGCTTGAGGAGGTCCAAGATGCCCGCACTGATGCCGCCCGTAACGATCCTGGATGCGCTGGATAACGCCGTGGGCCAGCGGGTTCGGGACGGAGCCCTGCACCGGCTGAGTACGAGCGAGCTGGACGAAATTCGCGATACATTGACCGAGTTTTGGAACGCGCAACCGGATCTCGACGGCACACCCAGCGACGATCAGCCGCGCGCCTCGTTCCTCGGCGGGTTCCTCGGTTCATTCTGGAGTGAGCAACTGCTGCGGCAGGAACTCAGCGACGCGTTGCTTTACTACCCGAGACTGCTGGTACTTGATCCGCTCGCGGACTTCTTCTCGGACGGCCGTGGGCTTCCTCCGCTGTGGGCAACGCGGTACCGACGACCAGACGGGCAGGCAGACACAGTCGCTACTGGTCCCGAGATGTGGCTCGACCCGTTCCGCTACGACCGAATACGCGCCGACGCTGCCGCGGCCGCAAAGCGCTTCGCCGCGATCGTGAACAACCTCTACGTGCTCGACAAGCCAATCCGTGCTGGGATCATCGTTCTCAGGAGTCAGTGGCCGACGATCCGGGCAACGACGCAGCAACTCGCAACGGCGGTCCGGATCGACAGTCGAAACGAGACTCTGCAGCGGTTCCTCGACAGCGCCGACGACAGCGAGTTGCACACATGGGACAGCATCCGTGGCATGAAGCTTGAGATGAACCTCCCAGTGGTACGGGCGGACCGGCCAACGCAGTTCGCACCCCCGTTGTATTACCTGGCGAAGACCATCGCGGTCGCTCACGCCGGTGCCGCTCAATACGTTCCCGCGAACGGAGCCTCGTTGGGGCTGCTGCGGGCGAGGTACAACGACTCAGTGAAGGCATTTCCGGCTTCGATGCTTCGAGAAGTCAGCCGTGTCGCGGTTCCAACCGCTGATACTCCGCTCACCGAAGCGGTGGCGATACGAGCGTCATCAGACGACTTTGAAGCGTGGCGACTGAAGCTGCAGGAGCTGCATCGCGCGTCCGAGAACGACGATCTGGACACGCTGCAAGATCGGGTGAGGGAGACGCTCGTCCCTGCCATCCAGGACGTGAAACGCTCGCTTAGTCAGTCACGCTTCGGCGCGTCGTTCCGTAATGCCGGAAGCGACTTCATCGTGGATGGTGCGGTGGGCGTCGGAACCGCAGCTGCCGTGTCAGCACAAGCTGAACTCGCCACAGCCGTAGCGGTAGGTGCCGCAGGTGCCGCCGGCGGTGCGATGTTGCGGTGGCTGCTTCGGCAGTATGGCCCCGCGCGTCCCACAGGCGCGAATGCCGTCCTCGCGACACTGATACGTGCCCCGCGCTGATCCAGGCCGTTCGATCAAGCTCGGCAATGGTGGACCGATAGCGGGTCGACTACCGCGACTTCGTGCGCAGCGGTCCAGCTCCCCCCTCGAGCCCCGTGCTTCCTGATGGGGGCGTTCTCGGATAGGTGGTCCGAAACGATTCCGAATGACGGGACGTCAAACGAGGCGTTCCACCGACGCCCACCACGTGCGGAGGAATCAGCGCCGCCGCACCCCGAGCCCCACCACCGCCACGAGGTTGACAGCACTCCCCACCAAGAACCCCGTCGTCCCACCCGCGACGCCGGCCACCGGCCCGAGCACCGCCATGAGCCCAGCACCGACGACGAACCCGGCGACCGAGGCCAACGCCACCTGCCGTGACCGCCCCGATGCGAGCAACAGCGCCGCCGGCACGAGCCCGACGGTGAACACCCACACCCCGACCATCAAGTAGCGCAGGTCAGCCACGGCAGCAGCCCCCTCGGCGGGGTAGACGATCGGCAGGAACCACCCGGCGAGCAGCGCCACCAGACCGAACACGACGGCAGAAGCAGCGGCGAACCCGACGACGAGCATCAGCGCTCCGCGAGACCGCAAGGACCCACCATCCGTCCGGTGCGCAAACGCCGGTACGAGCACCTGCCCCAACGCCTGCCCGAGCATCGACGCCGGCGTCGCCAGGGTGAACGCCGCCGCGTAGACCCCGGCCTCGTGCGCCGACGAGGTCACCTGCGCCGAGATCATCGTCAACTGCAGCAACCCGTTCGAGGTCACCACCGCCAGCACGTTCCACGCCGCGAACCCGAGCGCCCCGGCAGCGGGTTCACGAGCCGCAGGGCCGAAGTCGTTCCCCCGAGGCCAGCACGCGATCGCGAACACCGTGTACCCGATGGCCAGCGGCAGCAGCACGAAGGGCTCGAGCCGAGCGACGCACGCCACCACGAGCATCCCGAGCGCGAGCACGCTCGTCACCGAGTCCCAGAGCGCGACCCGCGGTGCCCGGCCGTAGCCGAGCTGCGCTCCGCGGGCGTAGCAGTACAGGCCGTAGCCGACGACGACCCCGACACCACCGAGCACCATGCCGGGGCCGTTGCCCCAGGCGACCGCGATCGGCACGGTGACCGCGGCGAGCACCACGGTCGACACCAGCATCGACAGCCCGAGCACCCTGTTCACCGCGGCGTCCGACCGCCGACCCCGCAACGCGATCGCCAGGTACCGAGAGGCGGTGTTGCCCGCGGCGTTCGGCCAGAGCAGCGCGACGAACACCGACAGGGACAACAGCGCCGTGGTCTGCCCGAGGGTCTCGGTGCCGAACACCCGCCCGACGACGACGGTCACGAGCAGCTTCGCGACGCCCTGCACCCCGATCCCGACCGTGGCGAGCACGGCCGACGACGCCACAGAAGACGACGGAGCCACAGGCACAGAAGCCCCGCTGGAAGAACCAGACTCGCTCACCGCGCCAACGCCTGTTCCACCCATCCACGCCGATGCGCGCGCACCCCGAGCGTCACCGCCCGGACCCCGATGTACCCGAGGGCGAACGCCGCCCACAACCCGGCGAGCGTCCCGCCGGCCCACCACAGCAGCGGCAGGTACACGACCAGGTTCACGCCTCCCGCGATCGCCAGGTACCGCGCATCCCCGGCCCCGATCAGCACCCCGTCGAGCACGAAGACGTACCCGGCCACGGGCATCCCGACGGCGATGAGCACCAGCACGAGCGGCAGCGCGTCCCGCACGGCGGACGAGTCGGAGAACACCGGACCGAGCACACCACTGACAGCCAGGGTCACCGCCCCGAGCAGCGCCCCACCGACGATCCCGAGCAGCACGAGCCGTCGCGTCACCAGCCGTACCCGCTCAGGATCCCCCGCCCCGAGCCCGTGCCCGACGAGCGCCTGCCCGGCGATGGCCAGGGCGTCGAGCGCGAACGCCAGGGTCGAGAACACCGTCAGCCCGACCTGCGTGGTCGCGAGTCCCGCGGTCCCGAGCCCGGCAGCGGCCCCGACCGTCGCGAGCATCGCGATCCGCAACGACGCGGTCCGCAGGAACAGCCAGGCCCCGGACCGCAGCGCCCGGACGACGCCCGAGGCGCCGGGCCGCAGCGGCGCTCCCGACGATCGCGCGGCGCGCACCGCGATCCGGACGTAGACGATCGCCATCGCCCACTGCACGATGACGGTGCCGGCGGCGGACCCCTCGACGCCCCACCCCGCCCCGTAGATCAGGACGGCGTTCAACAGCCCGTTCGCGACGAACCCGATGGTCGCGACGACGAGCGGGGTCTTCGTGTCCTGCAGCCCGCGCAGCAGCCCGGTCGAGGCGGTGACGACCAGGATCCCGGGCAGCCCGATGAGCGACACCGTCAGGTACGCGGTCGCCGCCGCCGAGACGTCGGGCGACGCACCGAACAGGTCGACGAGCGGCCCGGCGAGCGGCCACCCGACGAGCGCGAGGACCACTCCCAGCACGAGCGCGAGCCACATCCCGTCGATGCCGGCGTGGACTGCGCCGCGACGGTCACCACCGCCGAGCGCGCGCGCCACGGCCGGAGTCGTCGAGTACGCCAGGAACACCAGCAGCCCGGTCACCGTCGACAGCACGGCACTCGCGAGTCCGACGGCCGCCAGGGGTGTCGCACCGAGGTGGCCGACGAGTGCGGTGTCGGTGAGCAGGAAGAGCGGCTCGACCACGAGCGCGCCGAGCGCGGGTACCGCCAGCCGCACGATGTCGCGATCGACCGCACGCCGTTCGCTGGTCAATGCGGGTCGCGTCGGTCGGGGCACCGGCCCATTCTGGCGGCGATGCGGACCCGTCGTGTCGGCAAGCGAGGTGAGTGTGGCCGCAGGGCGGGCAGGGGGCCTACCGTCGCGAGGAGTCCTGGTGTCGGACGCTGTTCGCGAATAGAATAAAATAAATACGATTCGGAGGCCCCGATGGTCGAGACAGCACCGTCCCCGTTCACACCGGGCTACGGCAGGAAGCCTGTCATCTTCGGCGGGCACAGGGAAGAGCTCACGGATCTCCGTGCCGTGTTCGACACGCTCGACTTCGGCGAGAACCACTCCGTCCTCGTCTCTGGACTGCGTGGTGCTGGCAAGACCTCGTTCATGACGACCCTCGAAGATCATGCCCGTGACGCTGGTTGGCTGGTCATCAGCGATGACGCCAGTGCGGGGCTCATGGGACGGGTGATGGACTCAACCATCCCTACCCTCATCAACGACATGACCCCGGCGAGTCGAGCGCGACTGACCTCGTTCGGGGTATGGGAGTTCAGCGCGGACATCGAGTACGTGAATCGGCACCGCAGTGTGAAGCCGCAGCTGCGCTCCGACCTCACCGCCCTTTCTTCTGCGCTCGGAACGAGCGGGGGCATCCTCATCACCATCGACGAGGTGTCCTCCGGCAAGGTCCGTCTCCGTGAACTGAGCCGTTTCGCTCTGCAGATCTCGCACGCACTCCGTGACGGTGCGCAGATCATGGTCGTGTTCGCCGGGGTGAAGGTGAGCCTCGACGCACTTCTCGCAGAAGAGCACACCACCTTCCTGCGACGCTCACGCGAGGTGGAGTTCGAGCGCCTGACCGCACCGGAGACGCGGCGGGTGTTCGCCGAGACAGCGCGCGTCGGTGGTCGGCGCGTAGAAGATGAAGCGCTCACCAAGCTCGTCTCCCTCTCCCAGGGCTACCCCTACCTTGTGCAGCTCGCTGGCGACTACGCGTGGCGGAACAACTCCACAGCACCCACCATCACCCTCGCCGACGCCAGCGTCGCCCACGACAAAGCCATCAGGGCGGTCGAGAGTCGAGTCATCAGCCGTGTCTACGGCGACCTCTCCGATGTCGATCAGAAATTCCTTGACGCAATGGCCCAGGACGACGACCGCACGAAAGTCGCCGACATCGTCAAGCGCATGGGCGTGTCCGATGCGTACGTGCAGGTCTACAAGAAGCGCCTCATCGACAGTGGGTACGTCCACGCAGCCGGACACGGGTACGTGCAGTTCTCTCTGCCTTACCTCGGCGCCTACATCCGCCGCCAGCTTGCTGCCGAAGCACGCGACGGCGGTGGCAGCGGCGGGTGGGACGCCTATCCGGCGCCTGACTTGCCCTCGTGAGCAGACAGGGCAGGGCCAGCGGCGTCGGTCCGTTCCGCGCGTGACGCGGGATCTCCGACCCGCGCCGTGACGGACGGGAGGCCCGTGGCGGCGTTGCCACGGGCCTCCCGTCCGGTGGTCCCACGTCGTCAGGCCGGACGCGCGTTCCGGCCGACCACTCGCGTCAGTCGGCGCGTGGTTCGGCGGGGACACCGCCGGTGGCGGCGTGCGCGTCTTCGGATGCGACGGGCGTCGCCTCGTCGGTGCCGCGCGCCCGCCCGATCAGGTCCATCAGGTGGTAGACGACGATCGCGGCGATGGTGCCGAGGATGATGCCGCCGAAGCTCGCCTGGCCGAACGCGAACGTGAAGTCCGCGATGCCGATGATGAGCGCGATGCCAGCGGTCAGCTGGTTCTTCGGCTTCGAGAAGTCGACCCGGTTCTCGACCCAGATCCGGATGCCGATGACACCGATCAGCCCGTACAGGGCGGTGGTCGCGCCGCCGAGCACGCCGGCGGGGACGGAGGAGATGACCGCACCGATCTTCGGGGAGAGGCCGAGCAGGACGGCGGCGATCGCGGCGACCCAGTACGCGGCGGTGGAGAAGACGCGGGTGGCGGCCATGACGCCGATGTTCTCGCCGTAGGTGGTGGTGGCGGAGCCGCCGCCGGCACCGGCGAGCACGGTGGAGATGCCGTCGGCGAAGAGCGCCCGGCCGGTGAGGGGCGTGAGGTCGCGGCCGGTGAGCTGTCCGACACCCTTCACGTGGCCGACGTTCTCGGCGACGAGCGCCAGCACGACCGGCACGAACGCCAGGTAGATCGCGAGCTGCGATGGGTCGAACGCGGGAGCGGTGAACGTCGGCGGGCCGATCCAGGCGGCATCGCCGACCTTCGAGTAGTCGACCTGGCCGCCGATCAGAGCCGCCACGTAGCCGACGAGCACGCCGATGACGATGGACAGGCGACCGATCAGCCCCTTGAACAGGACGGTGACCAGGATGATCGCGGCGAGGGTGATGACCGCGACGACCGGGGCCGCGGTGAAGTTGTTCTTCGCCGCAGGTGCCAGGTTGAACCCGATCAGGGCGACGATCGCGCCGGACACCACCGGCGGCATCAGGCGGTCGATCCACCCGGCGCCGGCCAGGTGCACGACGAGCCCGACGATCGCGAGCAGGGCGCCGACGACGATGATGCCCGACAGGGCGAGGGGGATGCCGCCGATCTTGGTGGCAGCACCGATCGGTGCGATGAAGGCGAACGACGACCCGAGGTAGCTCGGCAGCCGGTTGCCGGTGATGAGCAGGAACAGGATCGTGCCGATGCCGCTGAACAGCAGGGTCGTCGACGGCGGGAAGCCCGTCAGCAGCGGCACCAGGAAGGTGGCGCCGAACATCGCGACGACGTGCTGCACGCCGAGACCGATCGTCCGGCCCCAGGTCAGTCGCTCGTCCGGTGCCACGATCGTCGTCGCGGAGACGGTCTTGCCGTCGCCGTGCAGCTTCCACGGAAGTCCCATGCGATGACCGTACCGGCAGCCGTGGGCCCGTGACGTCCCGCGGTTCCCACCTGTGGACAACTTGTATATGGTGTGTGGAGTACCACCGGAGGAGCACCATGCCGCAGTCGTCCCCGTCCATCTCCCCAGCACGTCGCGCCCTGGCGACCGTCGCCGTCGCAGCGGTCGCGCTGTCGCCCGTCCTGGCGGCCACCTCGGCCAGCGCCGCGAACGGGTCCAGTGCCGCCGCGACGCGGCAGACACCGCGGGCCGACTTCACCGCCGGCGTGCGGTCGATCGACCACGGACTGGGTGTCGTCACACTCGTCGGGACCGGGCCGGCCGGGGGCAGCGTGGGCATCACGGGCGACGGCGTCGAGACCACGTGGACCGAGGCCGGCCCTGACGGGGCCTGGAACACCCCGGTCCGGGTGCGATCGGGCGCACGCGTGCTGCACGTCACCTCGCAGGTGACCGGACGACAGGTCGACGTCCCGGTGGACGTCCTCGTGCTCACCCCGCCGGAGATGCTCGCCACCGTCGACGGCCTCGCCCGCACGATCACCCTCGACGGCTCCGGGCACCCCAGGGCGCACATCGTGATCAAGGACGACGGGGAGACCGTCGGTGAGACCGATGCGGATGCGGACGGTGCCTGGTCCTCCACCCTGCGGGACCTGGCCTTCGGCGACCACCACATCGAAGCGTGGCAGTACTTCGACGGCACGCACAACGGCGGTGTCGACGACGTGTACACGGTCTCGGGTGCGGCGATCGTGTCCACCGCGACCGCTTCGCGTGAGACGGAACGGGTGTCGATCGCCGGACGGGCACCGGTCGGGACGACGCTGCGGTTCGCGGACGCCGACGGGCCGGTCCTCGACCCCGACGGCCGCCCGGTGACGGCGACGACCGCGGCGGACACCTCGTGGTCCGTCGAGCTGCCCATCCCGGCCACGGCCCGCTTCTACTCCGTCACCGTGACGACCTTCGACGGCGCGACCGAGCTCGGCGCGACCGAAGCACGGGTCACGATCCCCCTCGCACTCACCGGCACGGTCGACGTCCTCGCCGACGGGTCCGTCCGGCTCGCGGGCACCGGCGAGATCGGTGGGGTCGTCGCGCTCGAGGCCGAGGACGGCACCGCGATCGAGAGCGCCGACGGACACCCGATCGCGACGTCGATCGGACGCGGCTGGGAACTCACGGTCCCGCGCACGCTGCTGCCGGGCGACGTGGTCATCGCGCGACAGCGGGTGGACGGCGTCGAACAAGGCGCGCTCCGCCTGGTGCTGCCGAAGCTCCCGGTCCACCCGACGCCGCGGCCGGAGCCCGGCCAGGGCCCCGGTCACGGCACGGGCTCCAGGCCCGAGGTGTCCACCGGTACCCACCCGACGGCGCAGCACGCGGCAGCGGGCCGGATCACCGTCGTCTCGGCGAAGCAACTGGCGTACACGGGAACCGACCCCAGCGTGCCCGTACGGATCGCCGCTGCACTCCTGGCGTCCGGCCTCGGGGGGCTCGTCGTGGCCCGCCGGTTGCGTGGTCGCGCAGCCCACCGCGACTGACTCCGCTCGAACATGGCGTCGGTGGCTATCGTGGACGGCATGACCGACGTCGCACGTGCCTCCGGCATCCACACTGACGAACTCGACCCCGCGGTGCGCCCCCAGGACGACCTGTACCGCCACGTGAACGGCACCTGGATCGCCGAGACGCCGATCCCCGACGACAAGGCCCGCTACGGCTCGTTCACGGTGCTGGCCGAGGCCGCCGAACTCGCCGTCCGCGCGATCATCGAGCGCTCGCAGCAGGCCGCCCCCGGCACCGAGGAGCGCAAGGTCGGTGACCTCTTCTCGTCCTTCACCGACGAAGCACGGCTCGAAGAGCTCGCCACCGCGCCGATCGAGCCGCTGCTCGCCGAGATCACGGCCATCGAGTCCGTGCCCGAGCTCATCGCCACCGTCGGACGCTTCGAGCGCCTGGGGCTGCCGAGCTTCCTGCAGCTCTTCGTCGACAACGACCCGGGCGACCCCGAGTCCTACGTCGTGTTCCTCGAGCAGTCCGGTCTCGGCCTGCCCGACGAGTCCTACTACCGTGAAGAGCGCTTCGCCGACATCCGGACGAAGTACCGCGAGTTCGTCGCGGCGATGTTCCCGCTCGCCGGGTTCGAGGACGGCGGCGACCGCACCGAGCACGTCATCGCGCTCGAGACGGCCCTGGCGTCGAAGCACTGGGACAACGTCACCACCCGCGACAGCCAGAAGACCTACAACAAGCTGCCCTGGGCCGAGGTCGCGGCGCTCGCCGAGGGCATCGACCTGCAGACGTGGTGGCAGGCCATCGACGCACCGGCCGGCGCGTTCGAGACGGTCGTGGTCCGCGAGCCGTCGTTCATCACGGGCCTTGCCGAGCTCCTGCGCGACCAGCCGCTCGAGGTCTGGAAGGACTGGCTGCGCTGGCAGGTCATCCGTGGCTCGGCCGCGTACCTGACGAGCGCGTTCTCGGCCACGAACTTCTCGTTCTACGGCACCGCCCTCACCGGGGCGCCGAAGCAGCGCGAGCGCTGGAAGCGCGGCGTCTCCCTGGTCGAGGGCGCGATGGGCGAGGCCGTCGGCCGGATCTACGTTCAGGAGCACTTCGACGAGACCTCGAAGGCCACGATGGACGACCTCGTCGCCAACCTGGTCGAGGCGTACCGGCAGAGCATCACGGCGCTCGACTGGATGACCGACGAGACCCGTGCGCGTGCCCTCGACAAGCTCGACAAGTTCACGCCGAAGATCGGGTACCCGGTCAAGTGGCGCGACTACTCGGCGCTGCCGGTCGTGCCCGACGACCTCGTCGCGAACGTCCGCGCCGTCGCGTCGTTCCAGGTCGACCGCGAGCTCGGCAAGATCGGCAAGCCGATCGACCGCGACGAGTGGTTCATGACCCCGCAGACGATCAACGCGTACTACAACCCCGGTTTCAACGAGATCGTGTTCCCCGCGGCGATCCTGCAGTTCCCGTTCTTCGACGCCGACCGCGACGCCGCCGCCAACTACGGTGCGATCGGTGCCGTCATCGGCCACGAGATCGGGCACGGCTTCGACGACCAGGGCTCGCAGTACGACGGCGACGGCAAGCTCGAGAACTGGTGGACCGAGGCCGACCGCACGGCGTTCGAGGAGCGCACGAAGGCCCTCATCGCCCAGTACGACGCGCTCGTCCCGACCGAGGTGCCGGACGGCCACGTCAACGGTGCCCTGACGATCGGCGAGAACATCGGCGACCTCGGTGGCCTGTCGATCGCGTGGAAGGCGTACCTGCTGTCGCTCGACGGTCAGGAGCCCCCGGTCGTCGACGGCCTGACCGGTGCCGAGCGGTTCTTCCTGAGCTGGGCGCAGGCGTGGCAGATGGCGATCCGTCCGGAGGAAGCCGCGCGCCTGCTGTCGATCGACCCGCACTCGCCGAACGAGTTCCGGTGCAACCAGGTCGTCCGCAACATCGACGGCTACTACGACACGTTCGGCGTGACCGAGAAGGACGCGATGTACCTCGACCCCGCCGAGCGCGTCGCGATCTGGTGATGGTGGAGCCGGACGCGGCTCGGTCGTCTCGCCGTCGGCGGCCGGAGGACCGCTCGGATGGTGGCGGTCGGGCCCGCGGTCGGCACAGCGGTCGGCCGGACGACCGCTTCGGCGCCACGACCGAGGCCCTCGGTGCCCTCGCCCTCGACGGCGCCGGCGTCAGCGCCTCGGTGATCGACACCTCGACCGGCAAGGCCCTGCTCGCGATCGACGACACCGTCGTGCAGCCCGTCGCGAGCCTCGGCAGGGTGCTGCTGCTGATCGAGGTCGCGGCACAGCTCGAGGACGGACGCCTGCACGGCGACCGCCTCCAGCGCATGGCACGGGACACCGCGACCGGCGCCGGGCTGTGGCAGTTCCTGCAGGAACCGACGATGCAGGTGCCCGACCTGGCGACCCTGGTCGGCGCCACCGGTGACACCTGGGCGATGAACGCACTGCTGTCGACGGTCGGCATCGACGCCGTCCGCGAGCGTGCGGAGTCGCTCGGCATCGAGCGGACCGCGCTGATCGACCGGGTGCGCGACCGTCGTGGTCCGGACGACGCCCCGGATGCCTCGGTGGCCCCGACGGGTGAGCTCGCGTGGGTGATGCGCGGACTGGCGCTCGGCGAGGTCGTGGACGAAGCGGTCTCGAACCGGGTGCTCGGCTGGCTGTCGCTGGCGAGCGATCTGAACCTGGTCGCCGGCTCGTTCGGCCTCGACCCCCTGGCGCACCGTGCGCTCGACCACGGGCTGCAGGTCGTCGCGGTCACGGGTTCGAGCACGGGCGTCCGCGCCGAGGCCGGGATCCTCCGCGGCCCGGGGTCGTCGGTCAGCTACGCCGTGACGGTGACGTTCGACGACGCCACGTTGCAGCGGCGCCTCGCGGTCATCGAGGCACTGCGGACCATGGGCACCGAACTGCTCGAGGCAGTGCACGCCCCGGCGCGCCGCTGACCGGGTCGCTCAGTTCCCCTCGGACGTTGCGTCGGGTGGCGGCACGCAGGCCGACTCGGCGGTGAGGCTCAACCCGTCGACGGTGCCGCGGATGCTGGCGGTGGCCGGGTCTGCGCCGGAGGAAGACGACCAGGAGTCGCGGCCCATCGCGCGGTCACTGACCCCGAGGCCCTCGGACGTCCAGAGCGCGGTCACGGCGTCGAACGGCTCCTGGGCGTCGTCGACCACGTCGAACACGGGTACCACGCTGAGCGCCGTCGCCCGGGTGCCGGTCAGGTCGGACGACCCGGACGTCGCGCACTGTTCGGTGCCCGTCGTCACGGTCGCCGGGACCCCGGCGGCCGCTGCTGACCGCTCGAGGAACGCGCGGAGCACGGTGGCGCGGTCGTCGACGTCTGCAGGGACCCACGGGGTCGGCGTGGGACTCGTCGGTGCGTCGCCGTCCGGACCGGCATCCCGCGGCTTGGGTGCGTCGAGGGGGAGCCCGAGCCACCCACTGACCGCGCCGCTGCCCAGGTCGAAGGCGGTCCGCGGTGCGCGGTGTGCATCGGCTGCCTCGTCCGTCGTCGCGGCGAGGGTCTCGGCGACGTCGCCGAGCGGACGCACGCCGATCGACAGGGACGGCCGATCGGCCACTGCCGGGAGGCCGGAAGCGTCGTCGGGGGCCCGCGCCGCGTCTGCGTACGTCGTCCCGGGCGAGTAGTAGAGGCGCTCCACGTGGTGGTCGTCGGCGAGTGTGTCGATCATGCGCATCAGGGCCCGGCCGGGGTGCGTGGCCGTGACGTCGACGGACACGTCGCCGCGGCTCAAGGTCGTCGTCCTCGTCGTACTCGTGTTCGTCGGCTCTGGACCGGTGATCGTCCGCACACGTTTCGCTGCATCGCTGAAGCTGACGTCCCGCACGAGCCCGATCCTCGAACCGGTCGGGGTCATCCACAGCTGTCGCACGAAGGTCTGCGTGCGCAGCCGACCGGCCAGGCCGACGACCCTGCGGTCCATCGGATCGAGGCTGACCGGAGCGGTCTTCCGCGCAGACGGCACGTCGAGTGTCACCTGCAGCGTCGTGCCGGTGACACCGCGCTCGGCCGTCCGCCGGACCCGCTCGGCGACGGCGAGGTCGGCGGTGTCCGCGGTGACCTGGAGCGACGTGAGCCAGTGGTCCGGGTCGTCCTTGGCGTCGAACTGGCGGATCTCACCTTCGGTCGAGTTCACGCCGGGCAGCCGATCGACGTCCGCGATCAGGTCCGCGAGCGCCGACTCCGACCCGTGCGGCGGCGGTGGCATCGTGCACGCTGCGAGTGCCAGCAGGGCCCCGAGTGTGGTCGCGATCGCTGCCGCGGACCGTGTTCGTCTTCGAGCCCCCATGCCGTGAGTCTAGGAACGGGCCGTCGCAGTGCGGTATCGGTCGTGAGACCCATCGGTGCTCAGCGGAGGACCACGAACGACCGCAACGGCTGCGCGGCGACGTCGTGGACCTCGACGAAGCCACGTGACTCGTAGAACGCGCGCTGACCTGGCTCCGCATCGGTGAGCAGGACCGTCTGGTGGACACCCGCGTACCGCTCGAGGACGGCGTCGAGCAACGCGCCGCCGACGCCGGACCGGTGCGCTTCCGGCACCACGAGCAGGTCCTGGACGTAGACGATCGTCACGCCGTCGGACACCGTGCGGACGAGCCCGAGCAAGCGGTCGTCGTCGTCGCGTGCGGTCAGCACGGTGTGGGAGCCAGCGATCGCCCTGGCGAGAGCGGCGGGGTCCTGCGTGTACGCGGTCCACCCGACGGCGTCGTAGAGGGTGACGAGTTCGTCGGTCCCCGGTCGTTCGTCCCTGATGGCGAAGGTCATCGGTCCATCGTGCACGAGGCCCGAGGTGGGCAGGCCGAGATCTACACCGCCGCCGGGCGTCCGGTGAACTGCCGGAGGTGCCCTCCAAGGGCATCACGGCGATCCGGCTGCCTGACGAGCCAGCCGTCACCCACCCGCTACGACGTCGCCTGCCCCTCCGGCACGAGCGCCTGCACGGACAGCAGCGACGCATCGGCGGACGAGCACGCCTGGTAGTCAGCGTCCTTCACGAACAGCGACTGCTTGGATCCGGGCGGGTACACGCGGAAGCCGTCCGGGGTCTTCGGCGAGCAGTCGGCCTTGGAGTAGTTCCCGGCCTGGACGATCTTGAGCGGCGCCACGGCGGTCTGCCCGGCGGCCAGGGTCACGGTCGGGTGCGGTGAGCTCTTCTCCTGGGTCGCTGCAGCACCGATCTGGGTGCCGTTGCCGCCGCCGACGAACGAGACGCCCGGCCAGCCCTGCAGGGTGCAGGTGGTCGAGCCGGTGTTCTGCAGGGCGAGGTGCACGATGACGCTGCCGGCCGCACCGCCGCTGCCCGGCTCGATGCTGGCGGCGAGCGAGGACGCGGCACAGCGACCGCCAGCGGCCGACCCGGACCCCGACGACCCGGACCCCGACGACCCGGACCCGGAAGACCCGGAACCGGTGCCGGCTGACGCCGACGAGCCGGACGACGGGGTCGCGGACGACGACGACGCCGACGAGGACGACGACGCGGACGGCGACGGCGCGGGTGCGGTCACCGTCTCGGTGGCGGAGGGTTCCCCGCCGGAGGCACAACCCGCCAACGCCCCGACTGCGACGAGCCCGGTGACGGCGAGCAGGAACTTCGATCGACTGCTGCGTTGCATGGTGCACAGGCAACCACCACCGGGAGATCGCGGTTCGGTCGGCATCCAGGGACCGCGAGCACACTCCGGAGCAAGGAACCCGAGCAGCGGAGGTCGGACATGACGGGCAAGCACGAACAGGCACGTGGCGACGAGGGCCGCGCGGACGGGGTCGAGACCCGCGCAGGTGCCTTCACGGACAGCGACATCCCCGGCGAGGAGCGCGTCACGACGACGGAACCCGTCGGCGAGTTCGTCGCGAGCGACATCCCGGGCGAGGCCCGCCCGGAGTCGAGCGGACCCGACGGCGAGTACGTCGAGTCGGACATCCCCGGCGAGGCCGAACCGACGCAGGACGGCGAGACCGGTCACTACGTCGACAAGGACCAGGCCTGACGACTAGTCGATGCGCTCCGCCGCCACCAGGCGGCGGAGCGTCTCCACGCCCGCTGGCGGGCAGCGACCGGCGTCCGCCGAGGTGACCCACTCGACCTCGTCGACCTCTGCCGAGGCGACGGGCGTGGCGGAGTCCAACGGGCCTCCTGGTCGGACCAGGAACAGGGTCATCGCGACCATGGTGCCTGGCGCCTGCCCGTGGGCCGGCTCGAGGACGACACCGAACGGGTCGACGTCATCGGCGGTCACCCGCAGGCCGGTCTCCTCGTGTGCTTCGCGGATGGCGGCGTCGAGGTCGGTCTCGTGCGGCTCGGCCTTGCCGCCGGGCAGGTAGAGCACGTCGCGCGCTCGCGCACGCACCATCAGGACGCGTCGGTCCCGCACCAGCAGGAGCGCGCTGACCCGCAGCGTGGGTGGCTGGGTCGTGTCGGCCGGGAGGCTCAGCTCGCGTCCGCCTCGTCGGCGCGCTTCGAGACGGTCGGGTCCAGGGCGGTGCGGTCGGCGAGCGGGACGACGGGCGCCGGCAGCTCTGCCTCGGGCTCGGGTCGCACGCCGAACAGGGCGTCGATGGCCCCGACGAACTCCTCGCCACGGCCGGCGCGGCCGAGCTCGCGGGCCCGGACCGACGGGCGGTGCAGCAGGACGCCCACCAGGTGCCGGAGGGCGCGCTCGGTGTGCTCGGCGGACTCGCCGTCGGCGTCACCGCGGCGCTTCGCACGGTCGATCTCGTCGTCGAGGATGTCGAACACGTGCTTGCGGAAGGCGACGAGGGCCGGGGTGGTGGACTGCTCGAGCGCCTGCGCCCGGAATCGGGACACGGCGTCGTCGACCATCGCGCGGGCCTCGGACTCGGCGTTCAGCTCGGAGATCGGGGCGTGCAGGCTGATCGTCTCGAGGTCGAGCAGCTCGACGCCGTCGACACCGGCGGCAGCCGGGTCGACGTTGCGGGGGAGTCCGAGGTCGATGACGATGCGGCGGATGCCGTCGTCGAGGTCGGCCGGTGCGACGACCGGGAGCTCGCTCGACGTGCAGGTGATCACGACGTCGCTGGTGCCGATCGCGTGGCGCAGGTCACGGGCGGCGACGAGGTCGTGCTTCGCGGCGAACCAGGCGGCACGGCCCGAGGGCGAGAACACCTGGATGTGCACGGCACCGCGGTCGCGCAGGGCCGCGATGGTGGTGGCCGCGTAGCTGCCGGTGCCGATCAGCAGCACGCGGGTGTGCGCCCAGTCGGTGACGCGCGACGACGCGAGCTGCAGGCCGAGGCGCACGAGCGAACGACCGGCGGCACCGATCCGGGTGCGGGTCTTGACGCCGCGCGAGGTGTGGGCGGCTTCCTGGAACAGCCGCTCGAGGTCCGAGGTGGTGGTGCCGTTGCTCCGGGCGTCCTCGAGCGAGCGGCGGACCTGGCCGGAGATCTCGGTCTCGCCGACGACGACGGACTCGAGTCCGCTCGACACGGCGAACAGGTGCTGCACGACGTCCTTGCCGCCGAGCACGTTGACCGAATCACGCAGTTCGGTGGCGTCCAGGTCGCTCGCAGCGGCCACGGCCTGCACGGTGGCGGCGACGGCGGAGTCGCGGTCGTCGCCAGCGATGTCGAGGTAGGCCTCGAAACGGTTGCAGGTGGCGAGGACGACGGCGCCGTCCAGAACGTCGGAATCCGTCACGAGGTGGCCTGCTGCGGCCGGGGCAGCGATGCTCAGTCGCTCCAAGAGGTCGAAGCTGGCGTTGCGATGCGACGCCGTGAGACAGATGAGCACGTAGCCAATGGTAACGCGCTCGATGGGACAATCATCCGGTGACCGACGTGACGACCACATCCCTCCCCGACTCCCACCCCCTGGCATCAGGGCGGACGAGCGGGTCCCGCCTCGTCCGGGCCCTGCGGGGTGACCGTCCGGAGACGCTGCCGGTCTGGTTCATGCGGCAGGCCGGTCGGTCGTTGCCCGAGTACCGCGAGCTCCGGGTGGGCACGGCGATGCTCGACGCGTGCCTCGACCCCGAGATGGCGTCGGAGATCACGCTGCAGCCCGTCCGCCGGCACGGGGTGGACGCCGGCATCTTCTTCAGCGACATCGTCGTGCCGATCAAGCTCGCGGGCGTGGACGTCGAGATCGTCCCCGGTCGCGGCCCCGTGCTCGGCTCACCGATCCGCACCGCGGCGGACGTCGACGCCCTCGAGCCGCTGGACCCGGCGGCCCTCGAGCCGATCCGGCAGGCGGTCGCCCGCACGGTCGAGCAGCTCGGCGACACCCCGCTGATCGGGTTCGCAGGCGCACCCTTCACGCTCGCCGCGTACCTGGTCGAGGGCGGCCCGTCGAAGGACCACATCCGGGCACGCACCCTCATGCACGCGGAGCCGGAGACCTGGTCGCGGCTGCTGGCCTGGGCGGCCGAGGTGTCGGGGGCGTTTCTCCGGGCCCAGGTGCTCGCCGGGGCCTCGGCCGCGCAGCTCTTCGACTCGTGGGTCGGGTCCCTGTCGCGCGCCGACTACGTCCGGTACGTCGCACCGCACTCGGCGCAGGCGCTGTCCCACGTGACCGACCTGGGCGTGCCGCGCATCCACTTCGGCGTCGGCAGCGGCGAGGTCCTCGCCGACATGACCACGCTCGGCACCGACACGGTCGGCGTCGACGCGGTCGGGGTCGACTGGCGGCTCCCGCTCGACGAGGCCGTCCGCCGCGTCGGCACCGGCGTCAGCGTGCAGGGCAACATCGACCCGGCGATGCTCGCGGCCCCGTGGGAGGTCCTCGAAGCGCACGTGCGCGAGGTCGTCCGCCGCGGTGGCGCCGCCCGCGCCCACGTCGTGAACCTCGGCCACGGTGTGCCGCCCGAGACCGACCCGACGGTGCTGACGCGCGTCGTCGAGCTGGTCCACTCGCTCGGTGACGGGTCTGCCGCGTGACCGACGTCGTCGTGGTCGGCGGCGGGATCGCCGGACTCGTCACGGCCCGTGACCTGGCGAAGGGCGGCGCGGACGTCGTGCTCGTCGAGTCGTCCGGCGTGCTGGGCGGCATGATCCGGCGGCACACGGTCGGCGGCCTCGACCTCGACATGGCGGCGGACTCGTTCGCGACCCGCACGGACGCGGTCGGCCGCCTGGCGATCGAACTCGGGCTCGGCAACGACGTCGTCGCCCCGGACCCGCGCGGTGCTTGGTTGATGACCCGTGACGGCCGGACGTCGCCGATCCCCGCGACCGGGCTCCTCGGCATCCCGAGCACCCCGATGGCCGCCGACGTGCTCGCCGTCGTCGGGCAGAAGGGCGGGCTCCGCGCACAGATGGACTCGCTGCTGCCCGGACCGGTCGGCGCCAAGGCGGAGTCCCTGGGCGAACTCGTCCGGCGGCGCATGGGGGAGCGGGTCCTCGACGACCTGGTCGTCCCGATCGCCGGCGGGGTGCACTCCACCCACCCGGACCAGCTCGACCCGGAGCGGGTGGCTCCCGGCCTCCGTGCGGCACTGCTCCGCGAGGGCTCGCTGGCCCGCGCGGTCCTGGCACTCCGGGCCCGCGCGGCCGCCGGTACCCCGGTGCAGGGGATCCGCGGCGGGATCGTCCGGCTCGTGGACGAACTCGTCGCCGACATGGAGACCTACCGCGTCGACGTCCGGCTGCACACCCGGGCGACCCGGATCGAGGCGCACGCGGTCGAGGTCGTCTCCGCCGACGGCGCGGTCGAACGCCTGCCCGCCCAGCACGCCCTGTCGTCGGTGCCCGATCCCGAGCGCACCGCGGCGCCGGACCGGACCGGCATCGAACTCGTCACGCTCGTCGTCGACCAGCCCGAGCTCGACGCAGCCCCCCGCGGGACCGGGATGCTCGTGCACCCGGACGCGCGGGCCGTGTCGGCGAAGGCCCTGACGCACGCGACGGTGAAGTGGCCGTGGCTCGCCGAGGCGGCTGCCGGCCGCCACGTGCTGCGCCTGAGCTACGCGACGCCCGCCGACGCGACCAGCGCGCACGGCGCGAGCGGTCCCGACGACGCGGCCACGAGCCTCCCGGTCGACCCGGACGGACCCGTCGGCACCCGAGCGCTGCACGACGCGGCCACGCTGCTCGGCGTCCCCCTGACGGCGACGCACGTCGCGGGCGCTGCGCGCGTCCGCTGGCACGGTCCGGACCTGACCGCTGCCGGGCTGGCCGAGGGGGTCGTCGGCATCGGCGAGGCCAGCTCCGGACGTGGCCTGACCGGGATCATCGCGGCCGCCCGCACCGCCGCTGGACAGATCCTGGATTCCTGAGCGGACCCCAGACCGCCCGGGGGCTACTGTTGGTGAGACCGTCGGACGTATTCCGTTCGGCGCATGACCACCGCACACTGAACCAACGGAGGAATCGCACATGCGCGGAAAGCTCCTGTTCGTCGCCGGCGCCGCACTCGGGTACGTCCTGGGATCGCGAGCCGGACGGGCGCGGTACGAGCAGATCAAGACCGTCAGCGGCAAGGTCTGGAACAGCAACGGCGTCCAGAAGGGCGTGCACGTCGCCGAGGACTTCATCGCCGACAAGACCCCGGACGTCGCCGAGTTCATCGGTGAGACGACCAAGAAGGCCGTCCGCAAGGTCGGCCAGAAGAAGGACACCACCACCTCATGACCGACACCCGCGACCGCAAGTCGCGTTCGCTGTTCGGTCTGGTGGGCGACGTCCCGAAGCTCGTCAAGGGCCTGGTCAAGGGTGAGATCGACCTGCTCAAGGCCGAGATGCTCACGAAGGCCAAGATCTTCGGGCTCGCCGCGGGGCTGCTGGTCGGTGCACTCGTCATCGTGCTCTACGCGATCGGCGTGTTCCTGACCGCCGCCGTGATGGGCCTGGCGACCGTGATGCCGGCCTGGCTCGCAGCGATCGTGATCGCCGTGGTGATGCTGATCGTCGCCGCCATCCTCGGGTGGATCGGCTGGAAGCGCCTGAAGAAGGGCCTCCCGATCACGCCGAAGCGCACGATCGACAGCGTCAAGAACGACATCAACGCGGTGAAGGGGATGGGCAAGAAGCCCACTCCGCCGAGCCAGTACGGCAGCCGCAAGCCGGACGTCGGCGGCCGGTTCTGAGCCCCGACAGCCGCACCACCGACGGAGGAACCGTGACCGATCCGCACGACGATCTCGCAGACCGCGTCGCCGCGACCCGCGCCCAGCTGTTCGACACCCTCGACGCGATCGAGGACAAGCTCAACGTGCCGAAGCAGATCGGCATCGCGGCGTCGAAGGTCAAGCGCGGCATCGACGAGAAGCCGGTCCCGTACCTGGCCGGCCTCGCAGCCGGAGTAGCGGTGGTCGGGGGTATCGTCGTGATGGTGCTCCGACGGCGGTAGACCGCCCGAGCGCGGTCCACCGGGTGCGGGGCGGCCACAACCCTGGCAACCGATAGGACAAGGACCCATGAGTTCCGACGCGCCCGCTCCTGCATCCGCGCACACCCCTCCGCACGAGACCGACCCCGCGACGGGGATCGATCCCAACCTCATGACGGCGTACGCCCTCTGGGCCGTGTTCCGCAGGCCACTCGGCCCGGTCCACCGCGTCGGCGACGACGCCGTGGCCGAGCTCGACGCCGTGGTCGCGTCCGCCGCCGAGCGCGGGGTGACCGTCCGTGGCTTCTACGACGTCTCCGGCTTCCGCGCCGATGCCGACGTCATGATCTGGCTGCACGGCGACGACGCGCAGGTCATCCAGGCCGTGCTGCGCGAGATCCGCCGCACCGGGCTGTTCCAGGACACCGAGCCGGTGTGGCACGTCATGGCGATGCACCGCGAAGCCGAGTTCAACAAGCGGCACACGCCCGCGTTCCTCCGTGGCAAGGACCCCGAGGCGTGGATCACGGTGTACCCCTTCGTCCGCTCCTTCGAGTGGTACCTCCTGCCCGAGGACGAGCGCTCGAAGATGCTGCGCGACCACGGGATCGCTGGTGCGAAGTACCGCCGCGTCCTGACGAACACCATCGCCACCTTCGCCCTGAGCGACTACGAGTGGATCCTGCCGCTCGAGAGCCCCGAGCTCGTCGACCTCGTCGACCTCATGCGCGACCTCCGGGCCACCGAGGCCCGTCTGCACGTGCGCGAAGAGGTCCCCTTCTTCACGGGTCGTCGCGTGACGACCGCCGAACTCCCGGAGGTGCTGTCATGACCGACACCAGCCTGATCACGAACGGTCAGCCCGTCCTCGCCGCCACCCCCGCGGCCGCTTCCGGCCCGGAGCACGTCGAGGTCCCGACCGCCTACGACGCGATCCTGCTCGCCGGCTTCGGTGGCCCCGAGGGCCAGGACGACGTCATCCCCTTCCTGCGCAACGTCACCCGCGGCCGCGGCATCCCCGACGAGCGACTCGAAGAGGTCGCGCACCACTACCGGCACTTCGGTGGCGTGAGCCCGATCAACGCGCAGAACCGCGCGTTGAAGGCGGCGCTCGAGGCCGAGCTGGCATCGCGCGGCATCGACATGCCGGTGCTCTGGGGCAACCGCAACTGGGAGCCCTACCTCGAGCAAGCCTTCACCGAGGCCGCCGACAAGGGCTACAACAAGCTCATCGCGATCGCCACGAGCGCCTACTCGTCGTTCTCGAGCTGCCGCCAGTACCGCGAGGACTACGCACGCGTGCTCGACGAGACCGGTCTGCTCGGCACCATCGAGATCGACAAGATCCGGCAGTTCTTCGACCACCCCGGCTTCGTCCGCCCGTTCGTCGACGGCGTCCGAGACGGCATGGCGAAGGCCATCGCCGAGAACGACGGCCTCGAGGTCGCGACCGAGCTGCACGTGCTGTTCTCGACGCACTCGATCCCGTCGACCGACGCTGCGAAGTCAGGCCCGGACTACCGCGGCTTCGACGAGCACGGCGCCTACGAGGCCCAGCACCTCGCCGTCGCGCAGGTCGTCCTCGACCAGGCGTGGGCGGAGCTGCTCGAGCAGCCCGAGCACGCGCACCTGCAGGGCACGTCCAAGCCCGCCTGGAAGCTCGTCTACCAGTCGCGCTCCGGCCCCCCGACGCAGCCGTGGCTCGAGCCCGACATCAACGACTACATGAACGAGGAGCTCAAGGGCGGCTCGACCCGCGCCGTGCTCATCGTCCCGCTCGGCTTCGTGAGCGACCACATGGAGGTCATGTGGGACCTCGACGAGGAAGCCACCGAGACCGCGCAGGAGCTCGGCTTCTGGTCGGTCCGCACGCAGACCCCCGGTGTCGACCCGGCCTACGTCTCCGGTCTCGTCGACCTGGTGCTCGAGCGCGTCAACGGCACCCCCACCAGCGAGCGTCCGCACCTGACCGACATCGGCCCCTGGTACGACGTCTGCCGCCCGGGTTGCTGCGAGAACGTCCGCGCCGGCTTCAAGCCCGCCGCCGCCGGCGTCGCTCCGTGACCGACGCACCGACCCCGATCCGGCTGGGCACCCGCGCCAGCCGGCTCGCGGTCGCGCAGTCGCAGGACGTCGCCGACCGCCTGGCAGCGGCGTCCGGTCGCCCGGTCGAGCTCGTCACCGTCACGAGCGAGGGCGACACGAACCGCGCCTCGCTCGCGTCGCTGGGGGGCACGGGTGTGTTCGCCAGCGCCCTGCGTGAAGCCCTGGTCGCCGGCGAGGTCGACGTCCTCGTGCACTCGCTCAAGGACCTGCCGACCGCGCCGTACCCGGGCCTGACGATCGCGGCCGTGCCGAAGCGTGCCGACGCCCGCGACGTCCTCGTGGCGCGGAACGGCGCGACCGTCGAGAGCCTGCCCGAGGGTGCGAAGGTCGGCACGGGCTCACCGCGTCGCGTCGCGCAGCTCAAGGCGAAGCGCCCCGACCTGGACGTCATCGACATCCGCGGCAACATCGACACCCGGCTCGGTCGCGTCGACGACGACCTCGACGCCGTCGTGCTCGCCGCCGCCGGGCTCACCCGCATCGACCGCCTGTCGGCCGCCACCGAACTGCTCGACCTCGGCTTCTGGCCGAGTGCTCCGGGGCAGGGCGCGCTGGCGATCGAGACCCGTGCTGCTGAGACCGACACGAACCTGCTCGCCGCGCTGCGCAAGATCGAGCACGCCCCGACCCGCCTGACGGTGTCGGCCGAGCGCGAGGTCCTGGCGAAGCTCGAGGCCGGCTGCTCCGCCCCGATCGGTGCGACCGCGGTCGTGGACGCCGAGCTCCTGCTCGTCTCCGCCACCGTCTACAGCCCCGACGGCGCCGAGTACCGCACGGCGTCGCACGCGGCCGTGCTCGAGGGATCCGCGCAGGACCGTCTCGCCGAAGCACTCGAGGTCGGTGGCCGCGTGGCCGCCGAGCTGCTCGAGAACGGTGCCGGCGACCTGGCGGACCTCGCCGACTCGGTGAAGTAGAGCCCGTCACGGACACGCCCGCTCCCGTCGTCGTCATCCCCCGGGGTGGCGCGTGGGGCGAGCGCGTCGCGACGGCGGCTCGGCAGCGCGGGCTCGACCCGCGGGTCGTCTCCCTCATCACGACCGAGCCGCCGCTCGACGGCGGCCCGCTCGACCGTGCCGTCGCCCGCGTGGCCGGGTACGCGTGGGTGGTGGTGACCAGTGCGACGGCCGTGACGGTGCTCGCAGAACGCATGGCGGGCCTCCCGTACGGTGTCCGCGTTGCGGCGGTCGGAGAGCCGACCGCCCGTGCCGCGCGTGCTGCGGGCTGGGTCGTCGACCTCGTGCCGGAGCAGGCCTCGGCCGCTGCCCTCGTCGAGGCACTGCCGGACACCGACGGCACCGTGCTCTTCCCGCGCTCCGAGATCGCCGCGCCGACCCTCGTCGACGGGCTGCGGGCCCGCGGCATCGACGTGGACGACGTGGTCGCGTACCGTACCGTGGGGACCGGCGACGAGCCGATCACCCTCGACGCGGTGCCCGACGCGGTGCTCGTGACGAGCGGCAGCGTCGCCCGCGAGATCGCCCGCCGGATGACCCCGCTCGACCCCCGCACCCTCGTGGCCTGCATCGGCCCCGGAACCGCCGCCGACGCGCGCGCGGCCGGACTGCCGGTCCACGTCGTCGGACCCACCCGGTCCGCAGAAGCCCTGCTCGACGCCGTCGTCGAGGCCCTGAACCCCACCGCCCCCGAACAGGAAGGCCACCCGTGACCGGCCGTTTCCCCCAGGTCCGCCCCCGTCGACTCCGCGCCACCCCCGCGATGCGACGGCTCGTCGCCGAGACCCGGCTGCACCCAGCCGAGCTCGTGTTGCCGATGTTCATCCGCGAAGGCGCCACCGACGCCGTCGACATCTCGAGCATGCCGGGCGTGCAGCAGCACTCGCTCGACTCGTTCCGTCGCGCACTCGTCGAGGCCGCGGAGGTCGGGATCGGCGGCGTGAACCTGTTCGGCGTCCCGACCACGAAGGACGCCACCGGTTCCGGCGCGACCGACCCCGACGGCATCCTCAACGTGGCCATCCGCGTGGCGAAGGAAGAGGTCGGTGACGACCTGGTCGTGCAGTCCGACCTGTGCCTCGACGAGTTCACCGACCACGGCCACTGCGGCGTCCTGGCGGCGGACGGCTCCGTCGACAACGACGCGACCCTGCTGCGGTACCGCGACATGGCCGTCGCGCAGGCCGAGGCTGGCGCCGAACTGGTGTGCCTGAGCGGCATGATGGACGGCCAGATCGCCGCCGCGCGTGACGCGCTCGACGTCGCCGGGCACACCGGCACCGCGCTGCTGGCCTACGCGGCCAAGTACGCCTCCGCCTTCTACGGCCCCTTCCGCGAGGCCGTGTCGTCGTCGCTCGTCGGCGACCGGCGGACCTACCAGATCGACGCCGCCAACGGTCGGCAGGGGCTGCGCGAGGTCGCGCTCGACGTCGACGAGGGTGCCGACGTCGTCATGGTGAAGCCGGCGATGAGCTACCTCGACGTGCTCGCCGAGACCGCTGCGACGTCGCCCGTGCCGGTCTGGGCCTACCAGATCTCCGGCGAGTACGCGATGATCACGGCAGCCGCGCAGAACGGCTGGATCGACCGTGACGCCGCCGCGATGGAGTCGCTCATCGGCATCAAGCGTGCCGGCGCCGACGCGATCCTGACCTACTTCGCCGTCGACATCGCGCGGAAGCTCAACCAGGAGGCCGGTCTCCGCACCTCCGGCACCACCGCCGCAGTCGCCGGCATCGCCTCGACCGGGAAGGCCCCCGAATGACCACGAACGACCAGCTGTTCGGCCGCGCCAAGAACGCGATCCCCGGCGGCGTGAACTCGCCCGTCCGTGCCTACGGATCGGTGGGCGGCACCCCGCGCTTCCTGGTGTCGGCGAAGGGCGCGTACGTCACCGACGCCGAGGGACGCGAGTACGTCGACCTCGTGGCGTCGTGGGGGCCCGCGATCCTCGGACACGCGCACCCCGGCACCGTCGAGGCCGTGCAGCAGGCCGCCGCGCGCGGACTGTCCTTCGGCGCCTCGACCCCGGGCGAGACCGAGCTCGCCGAGCTCGTGAAGCAGCGGGTGTCGGTCGACGGCGACGGCCCCATCGAGAAGCTCCGCATGGTGTCGACCGGCACCGAGGCCACGATGACGGCGATCCGGTTGGCCCGCGGCTACACCGGCCGCGACCTGCTCGTGAAGTTCGCCGGGCACTACCACGGGCACTCCGACTCCCTGCTCGCCGAGGCCGGTTCGGGTGTCGCCACCCTGGCCCTGCCGGGCAGCGCGGGCATCACCGAGGAGACCGCGGCGCAGACCCTGGTGCTGCCGTACAACGACCTCGACGCCGTCCGCCGCGCGTTCGACGAGCACTCCGAGCGCATCGCCGGCGTCATCGTCGAGGTCGCCGCGGCGAACATGGGCGTGCTCGCTCCCGAGCGCGGGTTCAACCGCGCGCTCGCGCAGATCGTGCAGGCGCACGGGGCGCTGCTCATCGTCGACGAGGTCCTGACCGGGTTCCGCGTCGGGTCGGCCGGCTGGTGGGGCCTCGAGGCGTCGAAGGTCGTCCCCGACGGCGCCGGGTGGAAGCCCGACCTGATCACGTTCGGCAAGGTCATCGGTGGCGGCATGCCCCTCGCCGCGCTCGGCGGCCGACGCGAGGTCATGGACTTCCTCGCCCCGCTCGGCCCCGTGTACCAAGCGGGCACCCTGTCCGGCAACCCGCTCGCGGTCGCCGCCGGCATCGCCACGCTCCGGGCCGCGACGCCGTCGGTGTACGAGTCACTGAACCGCACGGCCTCGGTCATCTCCGCGGCCACGTCGGACGCGCTGTCGGCCGAGGGCGTCGCCCACACCGTGCAGCGCGCCGGCAACCTGTTCTCGTTCGCCTTCACGGACACTGCACCGCGGAACTACGACGACGTGCGGGCACAGGACGTGTTCCGGTACGCGCCGTTCTTCCACGCGATGCTCGACGCCGGGGTGACCCTGCCGCCGAGCGTGTTCGAGGCGTGGTTCGTCACGGCCGCCCACGACGACCGGGCCGTCGGACGGATCCTCGACGCCCTGCCCGCCGCGGCGAAGGCAGCGGCCGCCGCGGCGGCGTAGGCGGTAGCCGTCGCGACGGCGGAGGGGTTGGCGCGCGCCGTACCGGGGCGTCGGCTGGTTGACTGGCCACATGCAACTCGCCGAGGCACTCATCGAGCGCGCCGACCTGCAGAAGCGCATCGAGCAACTGCGCGGCCGCATCGCCGCGAACGCCCGCTACCAAGAGGGCGAGGAGCCCGACGAGGACGCCCGCGAGCTCCTCGCCGAGGCCGAACGGTCGATCGACGCGCTCGAGGTCCTGCTCGCCCGCATCAACGCGACGAACGCCAGCACCACCGTGGCGTCCGGGCAGACCGTCACCGCGCTGCTCGCCCGACGCGATGCCCTCCGGCTGCGGCACGCGCTCGTCACCGGAGCGGCGGACGCCACGGCCGGTACGAACGGCGGCTACCGACAGCTCCGCAGCGAACTCCGCACGTTCGCCGCGCTGCCGACCGCCGAGCTCCGGTCTCGGGCCGACGCCCTGGCGAAGGAGATCCGCGAACTCGACGCGGTCGTCCAGCGCACCAACTGGGAGGTCACCCTGGTCGACTGAACAGCGGGGCGGTGCGTCGGTAGACGGACCGGGGCGGGTACGGACCCGACGACCGGCGGGCAACCCGGTCACCTGTCGGCGCAGTGGGCAGCGCCATGGCGAGAGCCGTGCACATCGCAGCCCAGCACGTCGCACCAGGTACGGTGCACACCGCACCACGCACAACCGCGTACCGACCGGACCGACGAGGGCGGGACAGGGGACAGCACCGCCCCACCCTCGACGGGTCAGGAGCAGTCGGCCTTGGTGAAGGTCGTGTCGAGCGTCTTCGAGGTGCCGTCGAACGCGTAGGTGTACCGCATGTCGACGCCCTCGTCGAGGAGGTCCTTCGTGTCGCTGTTCGAGCAGAGCGTCGGGCCGACCGAGTCGCGGATGGCGCTCTCGGTGATCGACGCCGGGTCGACGCTGGACGACACCGTGTAGTCGTAGTGGATCGCGTTGCCCTCGGCCTCGACGCCCGTCCACGACGTCACCGAGTCGACCTGCTTCGGCAGGTCGCTCTGTTCGCGGATCTGCACGACGGCCTTCGAGACCTTCTCCTCCGTCGAGTCGCTGAACGCGGCGGTGAGCGCCTGGCGGACCAGGAACGCGACGACCACGGCGACGACGACGCCGAGCAGTGAGATGAGGACGCGCTTGCCACGGGACTGCTTGGGCGGCGGGGCGTACGGAGCGCCGGCGGGAGCGGGCTGCGCGTACGGCTGCTGGCCGGGCTGCTGCTGCGCCCAGGGCTGCTGGCCCGGCTGCTGCGGACCGGGCTGCTGTGGGCCGGCGTTCGGCTGCGGCTCGGACCCCGGGTAGGGCGGCGGCGTGTTCGTCATGGTGTTCCCCCTCGTTGCGGTGCGCGGCCTGACACCGTCATCCGGCATCGGGTCCCTCCCCGAAACGGGCCGCGGACACCTGAGCAACCATCCAAGCACAGGCCGGAGCGCCGCAACGCGCCTGTCCGGCCCACGCGACGCGTCAGGCGGAACGGCGAGCTGCCCAGCGGCCCTCGGAGCGCAGGATCGCGAGCGGGAAGTCGAACGCGTGCGACACCGCCGACGACGTGATGACCTCGTCCGCGGTGCCCTGTGCCACCACGGCACCGTCACGGAGCAGCATCGCGTGCGAGGTCGACACCGGCAGGTCCTCGAGGTGGTGCGTGACCATGACGCTGCCGAGCTCGGGGTGTCGGTGCCGCAGCGCGTCGACGGTCTCGAGCAGGTGCTCGCGCGCTGCGACGTCGAGCCCGGTCGCTGGTTCGTCGAGCAGCAGCAACTGCGGCTCGGACATCAGCGCCCGGGCGATGAGGGTCCGTCCGCGTTCGCCCTGGGACAGCACGGGCCAGCGTGCGTCGCGTCGTGCGGCGAGCCCGACGTCGGCGATGTGCTGCTCGGCCAGTGCGACCTGCGCGGCCGTGGGCTCCCACCGCATCATGAGGTCGGTGGTGCCGGTCAGGCCCGTCAGCACCGTCTCGAGCACCGTGAGCGGGGAGAGCATCCGGTGCCGCGGGTCGACGTGCCCGATGTGCTCACGCAGCTCGCGGACATCGACGCGACCCAGCCGTCGGCCGAGCACCTCGACCGTGCCGGCGGTGGGGTGGCCCGTCGCCCCGAGCACCGCGAGCAGCGTCGACTTGCCGGCGCCGTTCGGTCCGAGGAGCGCCCAGTGCTCGCCCCGGCGGACGGTCAGGTCGACGTCGTGCAGCAGGTCGCGGCCGGAGCGCGTCACACGGACGCCCTCGGCACGGAGCAGGACGCCGTCGGCGCGGAACTGGGCGCCCGCGGCGCGGAACTGGTCGGTGTCGGTCACGACTCCATCGTGGCCGACGTCAGCGCCGTTCGGTGCCGTCCGCCAGCGCGCCGCCCTCGGCGACGAACGCGCGGGCCTGCACGGTGTGCTCCTCGACGGTGCTGCTGAGCGAACGGATCACCGCGGCCGCTGCCTCGCCGTCGCGCTTCGAGATCGCCGCGCGGAGCGGGTCGACGAAGTGCTTGACGTCCCAGAACATGCCGCTCTGGTGGGTCAGTGCGAGGAAGTTCGCGCGGGGCAGCAGCGAGGTCGACAGCTGGACCAGCAGGTCGTTGTCCGCTGCACCGATCAACTGGGTGACGACCGCGCCGACCTGTGTCGAGACGTCGCCGGCCCGCTCCTGCTCGGCGGCTGTGCGCAGGGCTTCCAGCGTGTCGACGAGGCGTGTGGCCGCAGGGTCGTCGAGCTTCGGGACGGCCCAGCGGGCGGCGAGCTCCGTGACACCGGCGAGCACCTGGATGGTGTCGTCGAACTGCTTGGCGGTGGGCGACGCGACCCGGGTGTACCGGTTCGCCTCCATCTCGACCAAGCCGTAGTCGACGAGCTTGGCGATCGCCTCACGGATGGGCGTGCGACTGACGCCGAGCCACTGGACCAGTTCGTCGTCGTTGAGCCGTTCGCCGGCCTGCAGCGTGCCGTCCTGGATCGCGGCCAACATCTTCTCGAGGACCACGTCGCGGAGCAGCTTGCGCGGCGAGTTCTCGACGGTCGACTTGGGTACCGGCATGACGGACTCCTCGTGTCACGGACGTTTGGTATCCAAACCCTAACGTGTCAATATGCAATCGTTTGCGGAATAACAGCATCCCAGAACATCAGCCCCGCACGTCGACCACCGTGCGTCCGTGCACCCGACCGGCGACCACCTCGGCGCCGATCTCGATCGCCTGCTCCGGGGTGACGGTCCGGGTGACGCCCGCCAGCAGCGCCGGGTCGAGGTCGGTCGCCAACCGCTCCCACGCCCGACGCCGGAGCTCCAGCGGGGCGTCCACCGAGTTGATGCCGAGCAGCGACACCGCACGCAGGATGAACGGCAGCACCGTCGTGGGCAGGGCGGAGTCCTGCGCGAGCCCGCACGCCGTGACGGCTCCACCCCACCGGGTGCCGGCCAGCACGTTCGCCAGGGTGGCCCCGCCGACGCTGTCGACCGCCCCGGCCCACGCGGCACGCTGCATCGGCTTGCCGGGCTCGGACAGGGCACCCCGGTCCACGACCTCGGTCGCGCCGAGGCGTCGGAGGGAGGCCTCGTTTTTGGTGCTCCGGCCGGTCGACGCGGTCACCTCGTACCCGCGCGCGGCGAGCAGCGCGATCGCCACCGTCCCCACCCCGCCGGACGCTCCGGTCACGAGCACCGGCCCTGCACCGGGCTCGACGAACCGTTCGAGCGCGAGCACGCTGAGCATCGCCGTGAACCCCGCCGTGCCGATCGCCGCCGCGAACGAGTCCTCGATCGCCTCGGGCAGGACCACGAGGGAACCGGACGGCACCACCGCGTGCTGGGCCCAACCACCGTGCCGGGTCTCGCCGAGCCCGGCACCGTTCAGCACGATGCGGTCGCCGATCGACACGTCGTGCACACCCGGTCCGAGCGCCGACACGGTCCCGACGACGTCGATGCCGGGCACGAGCGGGTCGACCCGCGCGACGCCGGGGTTCCTGGCGAGGGCGAGGCCGTCCTTGTAGTTGACGCTCGAGTACGTGACGTCGACGAGGGCTTCGCCCTCGGTCGGATCGGGCAGGTCGACGTCGGCGACGGTGGGCGGGGCTGAACTGGACACGACTACGGCGCGGGTCATGCGCCGGACGCTACCCCGGGCCTCCCGGCCAGCGGTCCGTTCTTTCCCAGAACGCGTGCGATCCCTGGCGGAACCGGGCGTACCGGGCCGGAAAAAACGACCAGGTACGCCCGAAACGGCCAGGTACGCCCCCGGCCAGCGCCCCCGGCCAGCGCCCCGGCCAGCGCTCAGCCGAACATGATGGCGGCTTCGTCGAAGCGCGCCTGCGGCACGGTCTTCAGCTCGCCGAGCGCCTCGTCGAACGAGACGTGCACGATGTCGGTGCCCTTCAGGGCGACCATCCGGCCCCATCGTTCCTCGACCACCGAGTCGATGGCCGCCAGGCCGAGCCGCGTCGACAGCACCCGGTCGTACGCGGTCGGCGTGCCACCGCGCTGGATGTGCCCGAGGGTCGTGGCGCGCGTCTCGATGCCCGTCATCTCCTCGATGAGCGGCGCGAGGCGCTCGCCGATGCCACCGAGCCGCGGACGCCCGAAGGCGTCGAGCCCGCGCTCGGTGTGCGCGTTGTCCTCGTGGTCGGGGACGAAGCCCTCGGCCACCACGACGAGCGGTGCGCGCCCGCGGTCGTAGGCGGCACGCACCCACTTCGCGATCTGCTCCATGCTCGTCTTCTGCTCCGGGATCAGGATCGCGTGCGCGCCCGCGGCCATGCCGGAGTGCAGGGCGATCCAGCCGACGTGCCGGCCCATGACCTCGGCGACCATGCAGCGGGAGTGCGACTCGCCGGTGGTGCGGAGGCGGTCCATCGCCTCGGTCGCGATCGCGACGGCGGTGTCGAAGCCGAACGTGTAGTCGGTGGCGCCCAGGTCGTTGTCGACCGTCTTCGGGACGCCGACGATCTTCAGCCCGGCGTCGGTCAGGCGCTTCGCCGCGGCGAGCGTGCCCTCGCCGCCGATCGCGACGATGGCGTCGATGCCGTGGCGGTCCAGGGTCTTCGAGATGTTCTCGACGCCGCCGTTCGGGCCCTCGAAGGGGTTCGTGCGGCTGGTGCCCAGGATCGTGCCGCCCTGCTTGGCGATGCCCTGGATGTCCTTGCGGCCGAGCGGGACGATGTCGCCGTCGACGACGCCGCGCCAGCCGTCCCGGAACCCGACGAACTCGTGGCCGTGGATGGCGATGCCCTTGAGGACGATCGCGCGGATGACCGCGTTCAGACCGGGGCAGTCGCCTCCGGAGGTGAGGATGCCGATGCGCATGGGAACTCCGTCGTCGGGTGGTGCGGGTGGGGGTCGTGGGGGACTGCGACCATCATGACTGACGGTGGTTGCGCATTACCATCCCGGTGTGACCCTGGTCGACTCCGCCTCGTCGTCCGCTGGTGCGTCCGGCGGTGCGTCTCGCGTCGACACCGTGTACCGACCGGGAGGCCCGGTGAACGTCACGTCGACCCTGCGGCCCCTGCAGCGCGGCTCCGCCGACCCCGCCTACAAGGTGGTCGGGTCGGTCGTGTGGCTCGCCCTGCGGACGCCCACCGGCCCCGCTGCCGTGGCGATCCGGCCGTCCGGCGACACCATCGCGGTCTCGGCGTGGGGCGACGGTGCTGCGTGGGCGGTCGAGCACGCGCCGGAGCTGCTCGGTCGCGGCGACGACTGGGACGGGTTCGACGTCTCCGGGCACGCGTTCCTCGCTGCCGCCCGACACCGGCAGCCCGGACTCCGGCTGCTCCGGACGAACACCGTCGTCGCGATGCTCGTGCCGGCGATCATGGAGCAGAAGGTGACCTCGCGGCAGGCGTGGGGCGCGTGGCGGTACCTGCTCCGTCGGTACGGCACGCCCGCGCCGGGTCCCGCGCCGGACGGTCTCATCGTGCCGCCGACGGCCGACGAGTGGGCGCGGATCCCGAGCTGGGAGTGGCACAGGGCGGGCATCGAGCCCGGACGGTCGGCGACGGTGATGCGCGCGGTGCGTGTGGCTCCGGCGCTCGAACGGACGCTGACGCTCGGTCGCGGCGGTTCGGTCGTGTCGGCGCGGCTCCAGTCGATCCCCGGCATCGGGAAGTGGACGGCTGCCGAGACCGCGCAGCGCTCCCATGGCGACCCGGACTCGCCGAGCGTCGGGGACTTCCACGTCCCCGCGCTGGTCGGGTGGGCGCTGACCGGGGGACCGGTCGACGACGACGGGATGCTCGAGCTGCTCGAGCCGTGGCGGGGGCACCGGGAGCGGGTCGTGCGGCTGATCGGCGGCTCGGGGTTCCGGAAGCCGTCGTTCGGGCCGCGGCTCACGATCCAGGACCACCGCGGGCACTGAGCGGTCGCGCCCGCGGCTCGCTTTCGTCCGCACCCTCTTCGCGACACGACACCAGGTGATCACGTGGTGTCCTGTCGGAGAACCGGTGTCGCGCCGGGTCAGGGGTGGCGGACGCCCTCGCCGGCCAGCACGGCGCGGTAGCCCTCGCGGAACGTCGGGTACTGCGGCGCCCAGCCGGTGGACCGGAGCAGCGCGTTCGACAAGCGCTTGTCACCACCGGACTGCCGGGCACCGCCGTCACCGGTGACGGGCTCGGGAACGCCGAGCTCGTCGGCCAGGAACCGCAGCACGTCGTCGAGGCGGCTCGGTTCGTCGTCGGTGCCGAGGTACGTCGGCGCCGGGTCCTCCACGGTCGCCAGGTGCACGAGCGCAGCGGCGGCGTCGTCGCGGTGGATCCGGTTCGTGTGCGGTGAGACCCCCGGCGCCAGGCGGGCCGAACCGGAGCGGACCTGGTCGATCAGGCGCTCGCGGCCCGGGCCGTACACCCCGGACAGGCGCACGATCACGGCGTCGGGAGCACGGTCGCGCAGCAGTGCCTCGGCCTCGACCAGGACCTCGGCGGTCGGGGTCGCACCGTGCGCCGGGGTGTCCTCGGTGACCTCGCTGCCGTCGTCGACGTCGTACACCGCGGTCGACGACACCACGAGCAGGCGTGGATCGGCGTCCGAGGCGTCGATGCCGTCGAGCACGTTCCGCAGGCCGTCGACGTAGGTGGCGCGGTACTCGTCGACGTCACGGCTGCCCGCGGCGAAGGCCACGACGACGACGGTGGTGTCGGCGGGGATCTCGGGGACCTCGTGCCGCAGGTCGGCGCTGCGGCCGGTGATCGGGGCCGGGATCAGTTCGGCGCGGCGTCGGAGGCCGATCACGTGGTGTCCCTGGCGCGCGAAGCGGAGACCGGCTTCGGTCCCGAGGTCGCCGCAGCCGGCGATCACGACGGTGTCGTTGTTGTGCACCCGTCGACCTTGGCACGGGCAGCTGGTGGACGTTCCCGCGCCCGGCCTGCTGCCGCTCAGAGCACCTTCCGTCAGTCCGAGGTGCGAGCGGGTTCTTCGTCCTTCGCCTCCACGCCGTCGTGGCGCATCCGCACGACGCTGGCCAGGGTCGACAGCGCCATCGCGGCGATGATCACGATCAAGGAGACCCACGTGTTGATCTCCGGTGCCCACTCGATGTGCTCGCCACCGTTCAGGAAGGGCAGCTCGTTGTCGTGCAGCGCGTGCAGGACGAGCTTCACACCGATGAACGCGAGGATCACCGCGATGCCGTACTTCAGGTAGACGAGCCGCTCCAGCAGGCCACCGAGCAGGAAGTACAGCTGCCGCAGGCCCATCAGGGCGAAGACGTTCGCGGTGAACACGATGAACGGGCTCTCGGTGATGCCGAAGATCGCGGGGATCGAGTCGAGTGCGAACAGCAGGTCGGTGGTGCCGATGGCGATCAGCACGATCAGCAGCGGGGTGAAGTGCCGCACGCCGTCGTGGGTGGTCCGGAACTTCATGCCGTCGAACGTGTCGGTGAGGCGCACGCGACGGCGGAGCAGCCGGACGATGAAGCTGTCCTTCTGGTCGTCGGCATCGTCCTCGCCGCGGAGCTGCTGGATCGCCGTCCAGATCAGCCAGGCGCCGAAGATGTAGAAGATCCACGAGAAGTTCTCGATGAGCTGGGCGCCGACGAGGATGAAGATGCCACGCAGCACGAGCGCGATGATGATGCCGAGCATCAGCACCTCTTGCTGGATCTTCTTCGGCACCGAGAACCGCGCCATGATGATGACGAAGACGAACAGGTTGTCGATGCTCAGGCTGTACTCGGTGAGCCAACCGGCCAGGAACTCACCCGCCGAGTCGCCGCCCGCGAACACGAGCATCAGGACCGCGAAGACCAGCGCGAGCCCCACGTAGACGCCCACCCACGTCGCCGACTCGCGCAGCGTCGGCACGTGCGGCCGGCGCGCGACGATGAGCAGGTCGGCGAGCAGGATCGCGACGATCGCGATCAGCGAGCCGACTTCGAACACGACGGGGAGTTCGGGCATCTGGTGTGTTCCTTGCTGGTGGTGGGCGGGCACTCGAGCACGGCCGGGCTCGGGTGCTGTCCCCTCTAGTGTCGGGGACGTTCGCGCGCCGAGCGACCGCGTCCCGCGTTCAGCGACCGGGGCCGTCGATCGATGGGTCCGGTGGGAACGGCCGTCGGGCGACCCAGATCTGTACTCCGACGAGCACACCGAGCATTCCGCCGAGGCACAGGAACACCCATCCGGCCGCCGGGTGGCCGCCACTGATGAAGACCGCACCGATGACGAACCCCGCTGCGGCTCCGAGCCCGTGGAACACCAGCGAGAGCACCGTCCAGCCCGGACTCGCGTTCATCGTCAGCTGAGCGTCCCGGACCCATCCCGCATCCCGCGTGCGCCGGAGCACGACGACCGTCGTGGCGATCGAGACGCCGACGGCCACCAGCAGCATGACCAGTTCCACGTGCATCGACCTCCTCCGCCATCGTCGTCCCGTCGACGATGAACGATCCAGCCTGCCACCTCGTTGACCGGGTATGGGACTCCGCACACGCACCAAGGTCATCATCGGCATCTCCACCGGCGTCGTGGTCATCGCGGCCGCCGCCGTCATCGCCGGTCCGTCCATCTACGCGAACACCGTCAACGGACAGGCCGCCGCCGCACCCTCGCTGCAGGCGACGTCGTCCGCCAGCCTCGACGCGGCGGACGCCGACGGCACCTGGACCAGCACGAAGACCTCGTACGCCGGCTACCGGGTGCACGAGGTGCTGCAGGGGAATGATGTGAACGTGGTCGGACGCACGAAGGACGTCGAGGGCACCGCCGAGGTCGACGGCGGCTCCCTCGCGACGGCGACGGTCACGGTCCAGGTCGCGAAGATCTCCACCCCCGAGTCCGCGCGCGACGCCTACTTCCGGGACACCGCGCTGGAGACGGACAAGTTCCCGACGGCGACGTTCACGCTGACGAAGCTCGTCGACGTCTCGAAGGCGCTCGACGGCAGCACGCAGGACGTCACCCTGACCGGCACGATGGACCTGCACGGCGTCACGAGGGCCGTCACCGCCGACGCGCAGGTGGCGGTCGGCACGGGTGGCACCGTCCAGGTCGCCGGCTCGGTACCGATCACCTTCGCCGACTACGGCGTGAAGGCTCCCTCGCTCGGCTTCGTCACCGTGGACGGGAAGGGCTCCGTCGAGTTCTCCCTCGACCTGCAGAAGTGACCGTGTCGAGTCGTTCCGCCGACGAGCTGCTCGCGACGCTGTACCGCGAGCACGGTGACGCGCTCACCCGGTACGTCCGGCACCTGACGCGGGACGGCTCGGCGGTCGAGGACGTCGTGCAGGAGACCATGGTCCGCGCCTGGCAGCGCCCAGCGGTGCTGGAACGCGCGCCGGACAGCGCCCGCGCCTGGCTGTTCACGGTCGCGCGGAACCTGGTCGTCGACGACGCGCGATCAGCTCGGAACCGCCGGGAGTTCGGCACCGAACACCCGGTCGACCGCGCCGAGTCGGACCGCACCGACGCCGTGCTCGACCGCATCGTCGTGGCCGACGCGCTCGCATCGCTCTCCCCGGACCACCGCCGCGTGGTCGTGGACGCCTACTGGCTCGGCCACACGGTGCCGGAGATCGCACGACGACACGACATCCCCGAGGGCACCGCGAAGTCGCGGCTGCACTACGGGCTGCGAGCCCTGCGGCTCGCACTGCAGGAACGAGGAGTGACCCGATGAGCGACGACCGGTACGCAGAGTGGGACGCGGCGTACGTGCTCGGGTCCCTGAGCCCGGACGAGCGGCTCGAGTACGAGCAGCACCTGGAGACGTGCGACCGTTGCACGGCCGCCGTCGCCGAGCTGGTCGGCCTGCCCGGTCTGCTCGCCAAGCTGCCGGCCGACCAGGCGATCGAGATCGCCGAACCGGACGGGAGGCCCGACACCGGTTCCGAGAGCACCCTCGCCTCCGTCACGCACCGCGTTCGACACCGTCGCCGCCGTCGCCGGGCCTGGGTCGCCGCCACCGCGGGGCTCGCGGTGGTCGCTGCCGTCCTGGGCGGACTCGCCGTCGGCACGGCGGGGGACCGCGGCTCGGTGCAGGCCGGTCGTGATGTCTCAGCATCGGCGACTGCGGACCGCTACGACATGACCGGCGCCCAGGGGCTCGACGTCGACCTGGCCGTCAGCGGCGAACAGTGGGGCACCCGCTTCGACTGGGGTTGCTCGTACGGCGGCAAGGAGTGGGCGGCGGACGGCTCGGTCATGTACGACCTCGTCGTGGTGCGGTCCGACGGCTCCGCGCAGATCGTCGGCTCGTGGACGGCCGCCGGCGAGGACGCGAAGGGACTGTCGGCGTCGACGGACATCCCGCGCGACGACATCGCGAGCGTGCAGGTGCGGCTCCGCGGCGAACAGGGAGCCCTCGCCGTCGTCGACCTCTGACCGCCCCGCCCGCCCCCGCCCGCCCGCCCCCGAGTCCCCGAGATTCCGAAATCTCGGCATCTGGGCGCAGCACAGCGTCGTTCGTGGAACCTCGGCGCTCCCCGGACGGCGAGTCGTGGAACCTCGGCGGAAGCGCGCGGGAGAGCCATCGCCGGGGACCGTGTTGAACGGCGCGCGCGGGGCGGCGGTGCGTGACGACCGAGTCCGGGTCCCGAGGTTCCGAGATTTCGGAACCTCGGCGCGGCAAGAGGGCGTTCGTGGAACCTCGGCGCTCCCCGTGCGGCGAGTCGTGGAACCTCGGCGGAGGCGCGGGGGGCAGCTAGCCCGAGACGGCCTCGTCGGACACGTCGGGGCCGATCGCGTCCTGGACGCGCGCGCTGACGGACCGGAGGGTGTCCGCGTCGGTCCCCACGGGCCTCCAGAACAGGTCTTCCAGCGCACCGGTGTGCGCGCGGATGCCGGCGAGCACCGCACGGCGGCCGTCGGGGGTCATCTCCACCCAGCTGCCGCGGCCGTCGGTCGGGCAGTCGGCGCGTCCGACCAGGCCGCGGGAGACCATCCGTGTGACCTGGTGGCTGACGCGCGACTTCTCCCAACCGATGCCGGCGGCGATGTCGCGGACGCGCAGCCGGTGGTCCGGCTCGCGCTGCAGCCCGATCAGGATCTCGAACTCCGGGATGGAGATGCCGGCGCCAGTCTGGACGGCCTGGTCGAGCGCTCGGTCGAGGCGTCGCCAGACGTCGTGGTAGGCGTCCCACGTCGCCCAGTCGTGGCCATCGTTGCCCTGCGTCGACATGCCGACCAGCGTATCCACCGCGGGGGCCGGCCGACCCCGCCGCCGCGTCTTTCATCCGTCCGGATGACCCGAACGGGGCGCTGCGGAGCGATCCGTCCGGCCCGTACGATGACCGGGCCGTGCAGCGCTCGGCGCGACGAGACAGGAACCCGCATGACGAACCCGTACGCACAGCCGCCGATCACACCGGTCCGCCCGACGAACACCCTGGCGATCATCGCGCTCGTGCTGGGGTTCGTGGTGCCCATCGGCGGGGTCGTCGTGGGGCTCATCGCGCTGCCGCAGCTGCGGCGGACAGGCGAGGCCGGGCGCGGTCTCGCGATCACGGGCATCGTCGTCGGCGCGGTCATCTCCGTCTTCACGGTGCTGCCGGTGCTGCTCTTGCTGCCGGAACTGATCCGGGTCTTCGGCTGACGTCATCCCCCAGGACGGTTCCGAGCCGACGTGCGGCGCGCTCCAAGGTGAGGTCGGAGGTGCGGCATACGATCGGAGCATGCCGAGCGCCCGCCTCCAGGACTGCACCGACGACGCCGTTGCGCTGGTCCGCAAGTGGCTGGCGGCGTCCGCCGGGGCGAAGCCGGACGCCGGTGCCGCCCGTCTCGCCGAGGCCCTGCGCGACGAGCGTGGCCTCGACTTCACGCGCAGCTTCGTCGACAAGGTCATCCGCCCTGAAGACCCCCGGGTCGCGGCCCGCAACCTCGAACAGGTCAGCCGCGACGTCCCCGACTTCCTCGCCTGGTACCTGCGCGGCGCGGTGACGCTGGGCGGCGGGTTCGCGACGATGGCGCCGTGGGCGGTCATCCCCACCGCACGGCGGATCCTGCGCCGGATGACCGGCCACCTGGTGATCGACGCGAGCACGGCGAAGCTCGGTCCGGCGCTCGCCAAGGTCGGTGGACCGGGCACCCGGCTCAACGTGAACCTGCTCGGCGAAGCCGTGCTCGGCAGCGCCGAGAGCGACCGTCGGCTGCACGGGACGATGGACCTGCTCGCCCGCGACGACGTCGACTACGTGTCGATCAAGGTCAGCTCGGTCGTGCCGCAGATGTCGATGTGGGCGTTCGACCAGACGGTCGAGCGGGTCGTCGACCGGCTCGTGCCGTTGTACCGGCTCGCGGCGGCTCCGCTGGCGTCCGGGGGCCAGGCCAAGTTCATCAACCTGGACATGGAGGAGTACCGCGACCTCGACGTCACCCTCGCGGTGTTCCGGACCCTGCTCGACCGTGACGAGTTCGCGGGGCTGCAGGCCGGCATCGTGCTGCAGGCCTACCTGCCCGATGCCGCCGGGGCGCTCGAGTCCCTGACGACCTGGGCGCAGGAACGCCGGGCCCGGGGTGGCGCTCCGATCAAGGTGCGGCTCGTCAAGGGCGCGAACCTGGCGATGGAGCACGTCGACGCGATCGTGCACGATTGGCCGCTCGCGACCTGGGGCAGCAAGCGCGAGACCGACTCCGCCTACCTGCGGCTGCTCGACGCCGCGCTGACCCCGGAGCGCACCGACGCCGTGCGCATCGGGGTCGCCGGCCACAACCTGTTCGACCTGGCGACCGCGTGGGTGCTCGCCCAGCGTCGCGGGGTGACCGACGCGGTCGACGTCGAGATGCTGCTCGGCATGGCGTCCACGCACGCCGACGCCGTCCGGGCCGACGTCGGCCAGATCCTGCTCTACACGCCCGTCGTGCAGCCGGACGAGTTCGACTCCGCCATCGCGTACCTCGCCCGCCGGCTGCAGGAGAGCGCGAGCCCCGAGAACTTCATCGCCGCAGCGTCCGACATCGACCACGACGCCAGCGTGTTCGACCGTGAACACGGCCGGTACCTGGCCTCGGTCGCCGCCCTCGACGAGCCGGTGCACGCGACGCACCGCACCCAGGACCGCCACCGGGCGCTCGGTGAACCCGTCCTGCGCGACGCGTTCCGGAACGCCCCGGACACCGACCCCGCCGTCCCCGCCAACCGTTCGTGGGCGCTCGACGTCCTGCGCCGGGTACCGCGCTCGCAGCTCGGCGCGCAGACGATCCGCGGGGCCAAGGTGGCCGACCGCTCCAAGCTCGAACGGATCATGGCCCGCACCGCGCAGGCCGGCGTCAACTGGGGGCGGCAGGACCCCTCCGACCGTGCTGAGCTCCTCGACCTGATCGGGCACGAGCTCGAGACCCGCCGCGCCGACCTGATCGAGGTGATGGCGGCGGAGACCGGCAAGACGTTCTCCGAGGCCGACACCGAGGTCACCGAAGCCGTCGACGCCGCCCACTACTACGCCGAGCGCGCCCGCCGCCTCGGCGACATCGAGGGTGCCCGCTACGTCCCGCCACGCCTGACGGTCGTCGTGCCGCCGTGGAACTTCCCCGTCGCTATCCCCGCCGGTGGGGTGCTGGCGGCGCTCGCCGCGGGCAGCGGAGTCGTCCTCAAGCCGGCACCCGAGGCGAAGCGCAGTGGTGCGCTGCTGGCCGACGTGCTCTGGGACGCCGGGGTGCCGCACTCGTTGCTGCAGCTCGTCGACCTGGCCGAGGACGAACTCGGCCGAGACCTCGTCGGGCACCCCGCCGTCGACCGCATCATCCTGACCGGTTCGGCCGACACCGCGCGGTCGTTCCGTTGGTGGCGCGCCGGACTGCCGCTCAGCGCCGAGACGAGCGGCAAGAACGCGATCGTCGTCACGCCGAGCGCCGACATCGACCTCGCGGTGCAGGACATCGTGCAGTCCGCCTTCGGCCACGCCGGTCAGAAGTGCTCGGCGGCGTCCCTGGTCGTCCTGGTCGGCACGGTCGGCGAGAGCGAACGCTTCCGTCGGCAGCTCGTCGACGCCACGCGCACGCTCCGGGTCGCCTGGCCCGACGACCCCACCGCCCAGGTCGGCCCGGTCATCGCCGAGCCCGAGGGCAAGCTGCGGCAAGGGCTCACCGAGCTCGGGCCGGGGGAGTCCTGGCTCGTGCAGCCGACGGCCCTCGACGACTCCGGGCGGCTCTGGTCACCCGGCATCCGTGACGGCGTCCGCCCGGGCAGCGACTTCCACCAGACCGAGTACTTCGGCCCGGTGCTCGGCATCATGCGCGCCGAGACGCTCGAGCAGGCGATCGCGATCCAGAACGGCACGGACTACGGCCTGACGGCGGGGATCCACTCGCTCGACGCCGACGAGGTGGCGGACTGGCTGGCGAGCGTGCGCGCCGGCAACCTGTACGTGAACCGCGGCATCACCGGTGCGGTCGTCGGCCGGCAGCCGTTCGGCGGCTGGAAGCGGTCGTCCGTGGGCACCGGCACGAAGGCGGGCGGACCGATGTACGTCGCGACGCTCGGCCGGTGGGAACCGGTGCCGCGCACGGTGCACAAGAGCATCCAGCTGCACGGTCTCCCGCCGCGCGTGACCTCGGTGATCGAGGCCGCACGCAGCGGCTTGTCGTTCGAGGAGTTCGACCAGGTGCGGGCCGGTGCGCTGAGCGACGTCCGTGCGCGCGAGGAGCTGTACGGCGGCTCGCACGACCTGTCGGGGCTCGTGGTGCAGCGGAACGTGCTGCGCCACCGACCGCAGTCCGTCATCGTGCGGCAGGCCGAGGACGCCTCGGCGGGCGACCTGGTCCGCGCGCTCGTCGCCGCCACGGCTGCACGCGCCCACGTCCTGCTCAGCACCGCCCGCCCGTTGCCCGGCCCGCTCAGTCAGCTGCTGGCCTCGAGTCGGTCGCCGCTGGACGTCGTCGACCACCTGGTCGAGTCGGACCAGGACTTCCACGCCCGCGCTTCGTCCGGCGCCGTGTTCCAGGCGAACTGGACGAGTGGTGAGGACGACGAACCCGTCGACGCACTCGGGGACATGCTCGCGCAGGGGCAGGACCGACCCGTGCACACGGCGTTCGGCGGCCCCGGAGCTCGGATCCGGCTCATCGGTGGCGATGCCCTGGCGCTCGAGGAGGCCCTCGGGGCGAGCATCGACGTCGCGATCCACGACGCGCCGGTGGTCGAGGCCGGGTTGATCGAGATGCTCCCGTTCATCCGTGAACAGTCGGTCTCGATCACCGCGCACCGGTTCGGGGACGTCGACGCGGACTTCGCTGACCTGCGCGTCTGACGTCCCCGGCTCGGGTCAGTCCTCGGTGTCGCCTGCTTCTTCGTCCTCGACGCCGGTCTCGTCCATCCGGTCACGCAGGTGGTCGGCCATCGCTCCGGAGCCCTCGCCGTGGTGGTCGTGGTCGACCTGTTCGATCAGGCCATGCAGCTTCTCGTGGTTCGTGGCCTCGTTGGCGCCGTCCATGACGGGCTCGGTCTGCTCGTTGTCGCTCATGGCTCGGACGCTACGCCGGGGTGGCTGCGGACCGGTAGTGCAGCTCGACGGCACCGCCGGTGAACGGCGTCGTCCCGACCAGCTCGAACACCGGGGTCGGTGCCGCGACCGGTAGCAGCGGCGCACCGGCGCCGAGCGCCACCGGCATCACGGTGACGCGGAGCTCGTCGAGCAGCCCTGCTTGCTGGTACTGCGCCGCGAGCAGTCCGCCGCCGACGACCCAGACGTCGCGCTCGCCGGCGGCCCGTTCGAGGTCGGCCTGGTGGTCCGCGACCTCGCCCGACACGAAGTGCACGTCGGCGCCGTCCGGCACCGGCAGGTCACGCGTGGTGAACACCCACGTCGCCAGGTCCGGGTACGCCCACGTGTCGTCGTGCTCGAGCAGCCACTCGTACGTGGTCGAGCCCATGACGATCGCGCCGATGCCCGCGAAGAACCGGTCGTGGTGCTCCTGGAACGGCTCGAAGCCGAACTGCAGCAGCCAGTCGAGGTCGTCGTCCGGTGCAGCGACGAAGCCGTCCAGCGAGGACGCGACGGAGTAGGTGGTACCCATGCCCCGGACGCTACCGAGCACCCCCGACAGGCGTCAGCGCCGACGGACGTCAGCGCCGCCAGCCGTCAGTGCCGGCCGACTACGGCGACCTCGGCGACGGTGAGCACCGTGGCGATCCACACCTGCTGCAGGGCGAACCGGCGGCGTCGTGGGTCGAGGGCGAGCGGCACCATCGTCACGCCGTGCACCGCGTCGACGGCGGCGCTCAGCGTGTGTGCGTTCCGGGTGCCCGTGCGTGCGACGAGGGCAGCCTGCACGAGCTGCCGGACGCCGAGCACGCCGTGCAGCACGGCCTGGTCGCGACCACGAGCCGCTCGGCCCAGGTGCCACAGGCCGAGTCCGGCCCGGCACAGCTCGACGACGGCTGCACCCCGCACCGACGATCCGTGGCGGCTCATCGTCGTCGTCCGGCCACGAGTGCGACGGCCCCGGCCGCGCCGAGCGCCGCCCCGATGATGCCGTTTCCGATCCGTCGGTGTTCCACCCACCAGGTCTGCGGCGACCAGGCGTGCGCGGACTCGTCGAACACACCGTGCGCGCCGTGGTCGCCCGGCACCGGCTCGTACAGGTTGTCGTGCAGCTCCTGTCCGTCCTTGTCGGGCGCCTGCTGCCCGGAGACGAGCGTCTTGGCGGCGTACCAGTCGGCGAAACGCCCGCTGATCCGGTTGCCGAGGATCGTGTAGACGGTCGACTCGCCGACCCAGGTGCGACGGCGCGGCCGCTCGGCCACGGCAGCGATCGCGCGGGCACCGACCTCGGGCTGGAAGATCGGGGCGACCGGCTGCGGGTGGTGCGGCAGCTTCGACTTCACCCAGCCGAACTGGATCGTGTTCAGGGCGGGCATGTCGACCCGCGACACCTTCACCTTGCTGCCCTGTTCGAGCAGCTCGGAGACGACGGACTCGGTGAACCCGACGATCGCGTGCTTCGCGCCGCAGTACGCGGCCTGCAGCGGGATGCCCCGGAAGCCGAGTGCTGAACCGACCTGGACGACGTGCCCCTGGCCGCGGGGCACCATCCGGGAGAGCGCGGCACGGGTCCCGTTGACGAAGCCGAGGTAGGTGACGTGCAGCGCTCGCTCGAAGTCCTCGGGCGCGGTGTCCAGGAACTTTCCGAACACCCCGACCATCACGCCGTTCACCCACAGGTCGATCGGCCCGAGTTCCTGCTCGACGCGGTCGGCCGCGGCCTCGACGGCCTCGCGGTCGGACACGTCGGCGACCAGGGCCAGCCCGCGACGCCCCGCGGCCTCGACCTCGGCGACCGCGGCGTCGACGCCGTCCCGTCCACGGGCGAGGACGGCGACGTCCCACCCCCGCGCGGCGAGCTCCCGGACGGTCGCACGCCCCAGTCCTGCGGATCCACCGGTCACCACTGCCACTCGAGTCATGGCTCACTTGTACCTGCGGCCGACCATGCACCACTCAGCCGGTGTCCCCCGACGGCCCGTGCCTGCGGACGGTGGCGAGCATGATGGTCGCGTGGACACGCGAGACGACCCGGTGGAACCCGAGCCGGACGCGGAGCCGCAGCCGCGCTGGATCCGCCGGGCGCCGATCCTCCCCGAGCAGTGGTGGGGCCCTCCGATGGCCCAGGCAGTCGGGGGGCTGGCGGTCGTGGCGATCGGCATCTGGCTGCAGCGTCCCGCCCTGCCCGTCGCGGTCCTCGTCGGTGTCGTCGGGCTGGTCGGCGCGGTCGTGCTCGCGTTCGCCGGACGACGGGCGTACTGGTACCCGAGTTGCACGACGGCTTGGCGCTTGCACCGCACGCGTGTCGTCGTCTGGAGCGCCGCCGGAGTCGCGTTGGCGGTGTTCGCCCTCGCGGTGGGCGCGCAGACGCTCCTGATCGGCTACCTGGCTGCCGCGACGGGCCTGTACACGGTGCGGCGGGACGAGCCGACGCGGTTCGAGCTGTGGGGGCGTTCGGCGGCGTCGGCTGCTGTCGCGGTCGTGTCGGCTGTGTACGCGGTCGTGGCGTTGACGGTCCCGAGCGTCGACGAAGCACACTCATCGCGGTGGATCGGGTGGAGCATCGTCATCGTCCCGGTCGCTGTCGTCACTGCGGTCCTGCAGTGGCGAGCCGCCTCTGGGACGGCCGACCCCGACCAGAACGGAGCGGCGGCGGACGCCGGCGAACCGGAACCGGGACCAGAACAGCGACCGGGACCGGAGCCGCCGGCCGACGACCCGCTCAGCGCCCCCGACCGAACCGCGTCGTGACCCCCGGCGAGTACAGCACCGAGTCCGGCTCGAGCTCTGTCAACCCGAACGGCAGCCCGGCGGCGCCGACCAGGTCGTCCCGCAACGACACCACCGAGGCCCGGTGCAACGGCCACGCGTCGTGCTCGTTCGGCCAGAACCGGGTCCGCCCGGCCCGGTGCACGTGCATGCCCCACCGCGCGGTCAGGAACGTCTCGAGCGGCCCTGGCTCGTCCAGTACCTCGCCCACGCGGACGTCGAGCATCGACCGCAGGTGCGTCCCGTGCCGCCGCATCGCGTACCCGACGCGGCCGCCGCCGCTCCGCGACTCGGCGTCCGCCCACCAGTAGGGCAGCCCGGTGGCCACGCGTGCGCCGAGGGTCGGCAGCAGCTTGCCGGCGTCGAGCGACAGGAACACGACACCGTGCTGGCCCTGCTCGTCGACCGTGTAGACGCGGACGTTCACCTCGACGAAGTCGCCGATCGAGCCGGTCCGCCCCAGCGCCCCGAGGGGCGGGAACCGAGTGTCCTCGAACCGGAACCCGATGAGGCCCACCCAGGTGGTCACCCCGTCGTCCGTCCCGTCGAGCGCTATCGTGTCGGGTCGCGTTCCAGCTGGCAGCAGCGGGGCCACCGCCGACACGTCGACGCGCCAGTGCACGAAGACGACGTCGAGCCAGTCCTGCGAGATCCAGGGGCGGCCCGGCAGGCCGGGGGCGGTTCCCGGGAGGCCCGGGGCACTCTGGGTGGGTCGGGTGTCGGTCACGACGTGGTCGCCTCCGGTTCGATGTGGCCCGCGACGGGCGCGTCGTCCCACCCCTGCTGCGGGGTGTCGCAGGTGCCGCGGAACACGTACTGCGACGGCCGCTTCCGCTCGCTCGACGTCCAGTCGATCGCGGGGCGGCGCCGTTCGGGCGGTAGGTACCCGATCCGGTAGACGGCCATGAGCTCGAGCGACTCGGGCACCCGGAGCAGTCCCTCGATCTCCGCCCACGCGCCGGGGGTCTCCATCGGGAAGGACACGAACTGGATCCCCAGGCCGAGCTCGGTCATCGCGAGCCAGATGTTCTCCATCGCCGCGCCCATGCTGAACACCGAGTAGAAGCCGGACAGCTCCTCCTTCCGGTACTCGTGGCGGTCGAGCATCACGCCGAGCAGCAGCGGCGAGCCGGCGACGAGCTTCCGGTTCTCCTCACCCAGGCTCTGCGGTACCCGGAGCGTGTTCATGAGCAGCTGCCCGCGCTTCGTGAACACCTGCTTCGTGAACGGCCGGAGTGGTCCGGGCAGCTTGTCGAACAGCATGCCGTCGCGCCGCTCGTCCATCTCGGCCTGCGAGAACCGGAAGTACGGCTTGTACCGCTCGAAGAACGTCCCCTCGGCCATGGTGCGGGTCATCGAGCTGCCGCTGATCGCGGCGACGCGGTCGATCGTGTCGCGCTCCTCGACCAGGACGAAGCGCCACGGCTGGCTGTTCAGCTGCGACGGGGCCCGGCCGGCGAGCTCCATGAGCAGCCGTTGGTGCTCCTCGGACACCGGGTCGGGCAGGAACGCCCCGTTCGTGGTCCGGCGGCGTCGGATGGCCTCGAAGAGCTCCACTGCTTCCCCTCGTGTCTCGTCGTCACGGTCGACGCCGCACCAACAGCGCCCCCAGGTAGGACGGCGCAGCGGCCACCGCGATCTTCCAGTGTGCTCCGGAGCGCGGGTTCGTGCGGGGCGCGAGCGCGAGCGGGACGAGTGCGGGCAGCAGGAACAGCGCCGAACGGTCACGGGTCCACAAGGGCGTCGTCGCGGCGGCCCCGGTGAGCGTCGCCGTCACGACGAACAGACCGTGGTGCACGACGCGGAGCTTCCTCGTCCGGATCAACCGGACGGCGACGGCCGTGCCCCAGAGGCAGTTCGCGACGTAGGCGAGGCCCGCAGCGGTGACCAGCCGACGGGCGGGACGCGATCCCGTGGGCGGTGATCCGCGCCTCCCGGTCGTGTTCCGTGCCATCTGCCGGACGTTACGCGGTGTCGCGACTGACCAGCTTGGAGAGCACGATCGCGGACCGCGTGTGGTCCACCTGCGGTGCGAGGCGGACCTTGTCGAGCGCTTCTTCCAGCGCGGACAGGTCCTTCGAGCGCATGTGCACGACGGCGTCGGCGCTCCCCGTGACCGTGCCGGCGTCGATGACCTCCGGCACGGTGTCGAGCAGGGCCCGGAGTTCGTCGGGGGAGACGGTGCCGCGGCAGTACAGCTCGACCCAGGCCTCGGTCCCGCGGTCCTCGACAGCGGGGTCGACCTTGATCGTGAAGCCCTGGATGACACCGTCGCCGACGAGTCGGTCGACGCGGCGCTTGACGGCCGATGCCGAGAGTCCGACCACCGACCCGATGTCGCCGTAGCCGGCGCGGGCGTTGTCCCGGAGTTGATCCAGGATGCGGTGGTCGAGCGAATCCATTGCACCCATCGTACGCGGACTTCTTGCGAGGTCGGCGGTTCGGACGCACGAAACGTGCGTCACCCGAACGGGTGCCACGGCGCTTCGCTCCCGGTACTGCACTTGCCGGACGGTCTGTGTCAGGATCGACGTGGCGTCGACCTGGTCCGCTACGGCGAGTGAGCCTGCATCTCGCCGGAGCACCTCTCCTTCGTTCCGTTTCGGTTCCTGGCAGGCTCGGGCCCCGGTCCCTTCTCAGGAGGACTGATGTCGAACACCGCACCCTCGACCACCGATGCACCGGCCCGTACCGCCACCAAGCGGACGATCCTGATGTGCAAGCCGGACTTCTACACGGTGAGCTACCGGATCAACCCGTGGATGCACCCGGAGGAGCCGACCGACACGTCGAAGGCCGTCGCCCAGTGGCAGACGCTCGTCGACGTGTACGAGCAGCTCGGCTTCGACATCTCGTACATCGACCCGATCGACGGCCTGCCGGACATGGTCTACGCGGCCAACGGCGGGTTCGTGCTCGACGGCATCGCCTACGGCGCGAAGTTCCAGTACCCGGAGCGCCAGCCCGAGGGCCCGGCGTACATGGACTGGTTCCGTCAGGCCGGCCTGACCGTCGCTGAGCCCGAGCAGACCAACGAGGGCGAGGGTGACTTCCTGCTCATCGGCAACACGATCTTCGCCGGCACCGGCTTCCGGTCGGACAGCACCTCGCACGACGAGCTCGCGACGATCTACGGCCGTGAGGTCGTCACCCTGAAGCTCATCAACCCGAGCTTCTACCACCTCGACACCGCCATCGCCGTGCTCGACCCGGAGCCCGACGCTTCCGGCCGGTCGAACATCGCGTACCTGGAGAGCGCCTTCGACGAGCCGTCGCTGGCGATCCTGCGCGAGCGCTTCCCGGACGCGATCATCGCCACGGAGGAGGACGCCGCGATCCTCGGCCTGAACTCCTACTCCGACGGGTACAACGTCGTGATCGCCGCGCGGGCTGTTCGGTTCGCGGAACAGCTGCGCGAGAAGGGCTACAACCCGATCGGCGTCGACCTGTCCGAGCTCCTGCTCGGCGGTGGCGGCGTGAAGTGCTGCACGCTCGACCTGCACCCGGTCGGCACCGGCACCTCGGTCGCGCGTTCGCTCGGGGTCAGCTGATGTCGGCGGCAGCGTCGCTCGGGGTCAACACCGCGGCGGCGCTCGCCGTCGAGGACCGCGCCCTCGCGCACAACTACAGCCCGCTGCCCGTCGTCATCGCGTCGGGTGCCGGAGCGACCGTCACCGACGTCGACGGCAAGCAGTACCTGGACGGCCTCGCCGCGTACTCCGCGGTGAACTTCGGCCACGGCAACCCGCGGCTGCTGGACGCGGCCCGGGCGCAGCTCGACCGGGTGACGCTCACGAGTCGCGCGTTCGTGAACGACCAGCTCGGGCCGTTCGCCACGGCACTGGCGGCGTTGACGGAGACCGAGATGGTCCTGCCGATGAACACCGGTGCCGAGGCCGTCGAGTCCGCGATCAAGGTGTCCCGCGCCTGGGGCTACCGCGTCAAGGGGGTCCCCGCGGACCGCGCGACGATCATCGTCGCGTCCGGGAACTTCCACGGCCGCACCACCACGATCATCTCGTTCTCGGACGACCCCTCGGCCCGCGATGACTTCGGTCCGTACACCCCGGGGTTCCGCACGGTGCCGTACGGCGACGCCGCTGCCCTGCGCGCAGCGATGGACGAGACCGTCGTCGCCGTGCTGCTCGAACCCATCCAAGGCGAAGGCGGCGTGGTCATCCCGCCCGCGTCGTACCTCCCGGAAGTCCGGGAGGTCTGCGACGAGTTCGGAGCACTGTTCATCGCCGACGAGATCCAGTCCGGCCTCGGACGCACCGGCCACACCCTCGCCGTGCAGCGCGTCGGTGTCCGTCCCGACCTCATCACGCTCGGCAAGGCACTCGGCGGCGGCATCGTGCCGGTGTCCGCGGTCGTCGGCTCGCGCGCTGTCCTCGGCGTGCTGCGTCCCGGCGAGCACGGCTCGACCTTCGGCGGCAACCCGCTCGCCGCTGCCGTGGGCGCCGAGGTCGTGGCGATGCTCGGCGAGGGCACGTTCCAGCAGCGCGCCCTCGACGGCGAACCGTTGCTGCGCGGGCTGCTCGACGACCTGCTCGGCAAGGGGGTCGTGTCGCACCGCGTCGCCGGACTCTGGGCGGGGATCGACATCGACCCCGCGCTCGGCACCGGCAAGGAGATCTCGAAGGACCTCGCCGACCGCGGGCTGCTCGTGAAGGACACCCACGGTTCGACGATCCGCTTCGCTCCGCCGCTCGTCGTCACCGACGACGAGCTGCGCACGGCGATCGGCACGCTCGCGTCGGTCCTGTCCGCGCGCGCCTGAGCCGCGCGCTCGGCGCCGCGCGCTCGGCGCCAGGCGCTCGGCGCCAGGCGCTCGGCGCCACGCGCTCGCTTCGTGAGCAGAAATGGTCGGGTCGCCACACGGCACCCGACCATTTCTGCTCACCAAGTGCGGCTCACACCGCCCAGCGCGCCGCCAACTCGTCCATGAGCGCATCGAGGCGCTCGTCGACGACCTGCTCCTCGGGGTGCGCTTCGAACCAGGCGATGACCTCACGCACACCCCGCCGGTAGGGCGTCCGCGGCCGGTACCACGGCACGAGCGACCGGACCTTGCTGTTGTCGAACACCGAGCTGTTCGCCTTGTCGCCGAGCAGCGCCGCACCCCACTCCGGGTCCACGGCGTTGATGGCGTCCGCCGGCACGTGCACGATCTGCAGGTCGGACACCCCCGCCGCCGCCGCGATCTCGTGCGCGATGGCGTTCCACGTCGGCGCCTCGTCGCTCGTGATCGTGAAGGCCTCACCGATCGCCGACGCGTTGTCGAGCAGCCCGGTGAACCCGACCGCGAAGTCACGGCTGTGCGTCAGCGTCCACAGCGACGTGCCGTCACCGGTGATGATGATCGGCTTGCCGGCGCGCATCCGCGCCACCGCAGTCCAGCCGCCGGTGAGCGGCAGCTTCGTCTCGTCGTAGGTGTGCGACGGCCGCACGATCGTCACCGGGAAGTCCTGCCCCCGGTACGCCTCCATGAGCAGGTCCTCGCACGCGATCTTGTCGCGCGAGTACTGCCAGTACGGGTTCTTCAGCGGCGTCGACTCCGTGATCGGCAGGTGCGTCGCCGGCGTCTGGTACGCCGAGGCCGAGCTGATGAACACGTACTGCCGCGTCCGTCCCGCGAAGAAGTCGATGTCGGCCTGCACCTGGTCTGCCGTGAAGGCGACCCAGTTCACCACCACGTCGAAGTGGCGGTCGCCGAGTGCGTCCGCCAGGGCGCTGCGGTCCGACACATCGGCCTGGAGGCGCGTCACACCCTCCGGGATCGGCCTGCCCCCGGTGGTCCCCCGGTTCAGGACCGTGACGTCGTGGCCCTGTTCGGTCGCCTCCCGCACACAGGAGGCGCTGATCACGCCGCTCCCGCCGATGAACAACACGCTCGCTCCGGTCATGGATGCTCCCTCGCTCTCCGCGGCGCAGCCCTGCGCCGTCGTCCCATGTGATCCTGCACCGTCCCGGCCGACTACCGTCACGGGTCGAGCCGCATCGACGCGGCCACGACAGGAGTGACACACACATGGAGTACCGCTACCTCGGCAACTCGGGCCTCAAGGTCTCCGAGATCACCTACGGCAACTGGCTCACCCACGCATCCCAGGTCGAGAACGACGCGGCCATCGCCTGCGTCAAGGCCGCCCTCGAGGTGGGCATCTCGACGTTCGACACCGCCGACGTCTACGCCAACACCGGCGCGGAAACCGTCCTCGGCGAAGCCCTCAAGGGGGAGCGTCGCCAGTCGCTCGAGATCGCCACCAAGGTGTTCGGGCCGACCGGGCCGAAGGGGCACAACGACACCGGGCTGTCCCGCAAGCACATCCTCGAGTCGATCGACGGCTCGCTCGGCCGCCTGCAGACCGACTACGTCGACCTGTACCAGGCGCACCGCTTCGACCACGAGACCCCGCTCGAGGAGACGATGCAGGCCTTCGCCGACATCGTGCGCCAGGGAAAGGTCCTGTACGTCGGCGTGAGCGAGTGGACCGCGGAGCAGCTCCGTGCCGGTGCCTCGCTGGCCAAGGACCTCGGGTTCCAGCTCATCTCGAACCAGCCGCAGTACTCGGCGCTGTGGCGGGTCATCGAAGAAGAGGTCGTGCCGACCTCGAAGGAGCTCGGCATCTCGCAGATCGTCTGGTCCCCGATCGCCCAGGGCGTGCTGACCGGCAAGTACAAGCCGGGTCAGCCGCTGCCCGAGGGCTCACGTGCCACCGACGACAAGGGCGGCGCGGACATGATCAAGCGGTTCATGCGCGACGAGGTGCTGTCCTCGGTGCAGGAGCTCGAGCCGATCGCGAAGGAGCTCGACCTGTCGATGGCACAGCTCGCCGTCGCCTGGGTACTGCAGAACGAGAACGTCGCGAGCGCCATCATCGGGGCGTCGCGTCCGGAGCAGGTGCGCGACAACGCCGGCGCTGCGGGTGTCACGATCCCGGCGGAGCTGCTGAGCCGGATCGACGATGCCCTCGGTGCCGTGGTCGAGCGTGACCCGGCGAAGACCAACGACAGCAGCCCGAAGACCCGCGAGGCCTAGCGCCGACCCGGGCCAGACGGCTCAGACAACGGAAAAGGCCCCCTGCCGAAGCAGGGGGCCTTCACCGGTGGCTGGACACGGCATCGATCCGTGGACCTTTCGATTTTCAGTCGAACGCTCTACCAACTGAGCTATCCAGCCGTGGCGACCCTGACGGGACTTGAACCCGCGACCTCCGCCGTGACAGGGCGGCACGCTAACCAGCTGCGCTACAGGGCCATGTTGAATTGCTGTGGTGTTGCTCAGTACTACTTGCTCGCTCACTCGGAGAGTGACCCCAACGGGATTCGAACCCGTGCTGCCGCCGTGAAAGGGCGGTGTCCTAGGCCACTAAACGATAGGGCCGCAAGTGGTGCTTCGCGCTACCGATGGACAAGCATACGGATGCCCCCGGGGCTTCGCAAATCGGGCCGCGTTCCCGCGGAATCCCCGGCGTGTCGCGCCCGCCCGGCACCGGGCGTCGAGGTTGCGGTGCGAGCATCGTCACCGGCTCCACGCCCCTCGTCCGAGGGGCTGTGGGGCTGCGACACCTGTTGTTACTGTTGCGTCTGTTAACAGTGTTACGTGCGTGAGCCTTGCCGCGCTGTTACGAAATCGAGATACATGTCGACCTCACCTTCGCTCTCCCTCCGCAACCGCAGCCGCCTCGTCGCCGCCGCGGTCGCTGTCGTGCTCGCCGGCAGCACCCTCGCGGTCCTCGCCCCGGCGACGTCGGCCAGTGCCGCGAGCTACCCGAGCTGGTCCGAGGTGCAGAAGGCCAAGTCCTCGACGAGTGCCCAGCAGGCGAAGGTCACCGAGATCAAGTCGCTCATCTCGACCCTGAAGTCCGAGGCCGCTGCGAAGCAGAAGGCCGCACAGGCCGCCGGCGAGGCCTACCAGGCTGCACAGAACAAGTACGACGAGGCGACCCTCGAGCAGAAGACGCTCCAGTCCCAGGCGGACGACGCCGAGCAGACCGCCGCACAGTCCGAGGAGCAGGCCGGTCAGCTCGCCGCGCAGCTCGGTCGGGCCAGCGCCAACGACGTGACGACCGACATCCTCACGCACCCCTCGGACTCCGGCGACCTGCTCTACGAGCTCGGCGCCATGTCGAAGCTCAGCGAGCAGGCCGACGGCATCTACTCGCAGGCGTCGCAGGACCGGGGCACCGCACAGGCGCAGGCCGACAAGGCGGACAAGGCCAAGGCGGCGCTGGGCGACCTCGCCGACGCGGCCCAGTCGAAGATGCAGCAGGCGCAGGGTGCTGCCGACGCGGCGCAGACCGCCGTCGACGCCCAGAACGACAACGAGTCGCGGCTCGAGGCCCAGCTGACCGCCCTCACCACGAAGCAGCGCGGTGTCGAGGCCGACTACCGCAAGGGCGTCGCCGCCGAGAAGGCCCGACAGGCCCGCATCGCCGCTGCTGCGGCCAAGGCAGCCGCGAAGGCCGCGGCCACGAGCCAGGGTGGTACCGGTGGCGGGACGGCCAACTCTGCCGGGTGGGTCCGTCCGGCCGGCGGCTTCCAGACCAGCGGCTACGGCATCCGCGTCGACCCGTACACGCACTACACGGCACTGCACGCCGGGGTCGACCTCGCTCCCGCCTGCTACGCCCCGATCTACGCGGCCCACGACGGCACCGTGACCTTCGCGGGCAACGGCGGCGGCTACGGCAACGAGGTCATCCTCGACAACGGCGGCGGCATCTCGACGGCCTACGGCCACATCGTCGACGGCGGGATCATGGTCGCCAGCGGCCAGCACGTCACCGCCGGGCAGCAGATCGCCAAGATCGGTTCGACCGGCTGGTCGACCGGGTGCCACCTCCACTTCGAGACCCGGATCAACGGTGCTGCCGTCGACCCGGTCCCCTTCATGGCAGCGCGGGGGATCTCGGTATGAGCATCAGCGCAGCCGGGATGTGTTGACCCCGCCATGACCCTGTCCGCTCGCTCGTTCTCCTGCGGGATCGCCACCGTCGCCGTGCTCGGCATCGGACTGTCGGTCGTCATCGCCGGACCCGCCCAGGCCGCGCCGTCGGCACCGTCCTGGGACGACGTCAAGGCCGCGAAGTCGGATGCCGCCGACGCGCAGCAGACGGTGGACGAGCTGAGCGACCGGTTGACCTCACTGCAGGCCGCCGCGGACCGCGCCGGCATCGTCGAGCAGCAGGCCGGGCAGGCGTACGCCCTCGCCGCCTCGCAGCAGCAGGAGGCGAAGGACACCCTCGCCGACCTGTCCGCGCAGTCGAAGCGGGCCAAGGGCAAGGCGGACGACTCCGCGGGCCAGGTGGCCGCGCTCGTCGTCGAGCTGTCCCGCACGGGCGGCGGCGACCTGTCGACGACGATGCTCACGGACGCCTCGGACTCCGGTGACCTGCTCTACCGGGTCGGCACGATGTCGCACCTGTCCGAGCGGTCGGCGACGATCCTCGCCCAGGCCCGCTCCGACCAGAAGACCGTGGACTCGCTCGCCGACCAGCAGTCCGTCGCCACGACGGCGCTGAGCAAGGCGACCGAGGCGACGAAGACCGCCTTCGCCACCGCCAACGACGTCTCCGCCGACGCCCAGGCCCGGGTGCAGAAGCAGCAGGACCAGCAGGACGAGGTCCTCCGCCAGCTCGCGTACCTCAAGGGCACGAGCGTCGCGACGGAGAGCGCGTACTGGAGTGCGCAGCAGGCCAAGGCGGCCGAGACCGCCCTGGCGGCCCAGACGAGCAGCAGCGGCACCGGCACGGCCAGCGGCAGCGGCGCGAGCGGCACCAGCACCGACAACGGCACCAGCGGCGGCACCAGCAACGGCAACACCTCGACCACCAACCCGAGCACCGGCGGCGGTAGCGGCACGACCACCCCGTCGCGCCCGAGCGCCCCGTCGAAGCCGAGCACGCCGGCGGCGCCGGCTCCGGCTCCTGCCCCGGCTCCCGCCAAGCCGAGCACGCCGACGCCGTCGAAGCCGAGCACCCCGGCGCCCAGCACTCCGGCACCCGCCCCGAGCAGCCCCTCGAAGGCCGCCGGTGCGATCTCGTACGCCCGCGGGCAGCTCGGCAAGCCCTACGTCCTCGGTGGTGCCGGCCCGAGCACCTGGGACTGCTCCGGTCTCGTGATGATGGCGTACAGCTCGCAGGGCATCGCGACCGGTGGGCACAACGTCGTCTGGCAGTACAACTACTTCGGCTCGATCGGTCGCCTCGTGCCGCTCTCGCAGCGCCAGCCCGGCGACATCCTCTTCTACTCGTCGAACGGAACCGCCTCCGGCGGTTACCACGACTCGATCTACACCGGCAACGGGATGATGGTCGAAGCGGCCCGACCGGGCGTCGGCGTGGTCGAGCGGGCGGTCTGGACGCCGAGCCAGCTCCTGCCGTACGTCGCCCGCCCGAGCGGTTCCCTGTAGCCCGCAGCCCGATCGTTCCCAGAACGGCTGCGGTAGCAAGCGGGATCGGGCATACCTGCCCGGATCAGAGCACCAGGTACGCCCGTTCCCACCAGGTACGCCCCCCGCACCGCCCGAACCCGCACCGCACCCCACGAACACAGAACGGCGCCCGCCCTCCGGATGGAGAGCGGGCGCCGTTCTGTGCCAGAGGAGCGTCAGTGACCAGCGGGCACGTAGGCCTTCTGGCCGGCCTGCACGATCGCCTCGGCCTCGGCGGCGTCGCCCCAGCCCTCGGCCTTGACCCACTTGTTCGGCTCGAGGTCCTTGTAGCGCTCGAAGAAGTGCGCGATCTCGGCCTTCGTCTGCTCGTCGACGTCCGAGATGTCCTGGATGTGCGTCCAGCGCGGGTCCTTCGCGGGGACCACGAGGACCTTCTCGTCCTTGCCGGCCTCGTCGCTCATCTTGAAGACGCCGACCGGACGGACCTTGACGCCCACACCGGGGAACGTCGGGAACTCGAGGAGCAGCAGCGCATCCACGGGGTCGCCGTCGTCAGCCAGGGTCTTCTCGAAGAAGCCGTAGTCGGTCGGGTAGACGAACGACGTGAACAGCACGCGGTCGAGGTAGACACGACCGGTCTCGTGGTCCACCTCGTACTTGTTGCGGCTGCCCTTGGGGATCTCGACGACGACGTCGTACGCGGCCATGTCTGTACTCCTGGTGTGTCGGTGGGGCTGTCGGTGGTCCCGAGAGCGCGGCTAACGTTACCGGGTGAACTCTCCGCGTCCCCGGCTGGACCCTGCCGTCGCCGAGACCCGCCTGGCGGTCCGCGACCTGCTCGCCACCGCGCTCGACGACGGCGTCGTCACCGCGGGTGACCTCGTGCTGGTCGCGCTGAGCGGCGGACCGGACTCGCTCGCGCTCGCCGCGGCCACCGCGTTCGAGGCGGGCAAGCAGGGGCTCCGAGCCGGGGCAGTGGTCGTCGACCACGCGCTCCAGGCGGGCTCCGAGGCGGTCGCGAGCCGCGCCTCCCGGCAGGCATCCGAGCTGGGTCTGGACCCGGTCGAGGTCCGCAGGGTCGCGGTCGGCTCCGACGGTGGTCCGGAGGGCGCCGCCCGGGAGGCCCGCCACGCGTCGATCGCCGCGGTCGCGTCCGCCACCGGGTCGCCTCTCGTGCTGTTGGGACACACCCTGGACGACCAGGCCGAGACGGTGCTGCTGGGCCTGCTGCGCGGCAGCGGGCCGGACAGTCTGTCGGGCATGCTGCCGCTCGCACGGCGCGACCAGGGGCCGGCCTACGGCCGCCCGCTGCTCACCGTGCGTCGGCACGCGACGCGGCAGGCGTGCGCCGCCGCCGGGCTGGCGCCGTGGCACGACCCGCAGAACGACGACCCCGCCTACGCCCGTGTCCGCGTGCGGAACACCCTCATGCCGGTGCTCGAGCGCGAACTCGGTGCCGGCGTGCCCGAGGCGCTGGCGCGGACGGCGGACCAGCTGCGCGAGGACTCTGCAGCACTCGACCACTTCGCCGAAGAGATGGCGGAGGACATCGCCGAGCACTCCGAGGCCGGCATCTCGCTGTCCGTCCGGGCGCTCGGGGCGAACCCGCCGGCGCTCCGGCAGCGACTCGTGCGCCTGGCGGTGGAGAGCGAGTTCGGGGTGACGCTGTCGCGCGTGCAGACGCTCGAGGTCTGCCGGCTCGTCACGGACTGGAGCGGACAGGGGCCGATCGACCTGCCGGGCGTCCGGGCGTCGCGATCCGGTGACCGCCTGTCGTTCAGTGCCGGTTAGGCTGGACCGGTGGAACTCTCCGACGTCCAGGCAGACCTGTCCGAAGTCCTCTTCACCCCCGAGCAGATCGACGACAAGCTCGCCGAACTCGCGGCGGTCGTCGACGCCGACTACGCGGGCCGCGACCCCCTGCTCGTCGGTGTCCTGAAGGGTGCCGTCATGGTGATGGCCGACTTCTCGCGGCACCTCAAGATGCAGGCGCGGATGGACTGGATGGCGGTGTCGTCGTACGGCTCCGGCACGAAGTCGTCCGGTGTGGTGCGGATCCTCAAGGACCTCGACACCGACCTGCACGGCCGCGACGTCCTCATCGTCGAGGACATCATCGACTCCGGTCTGACGCTGTCCTGGCTCAAGCAGAACCTGCAGTCCCGCGGTGCCGCGAGCGTCGAGATCGTCGCCCTGCTGCGCAAGCCCGAGGCCGCCAAGGTCGAGGTCGACGTCAAGTACGTGGGCTTCGACATCCCCGACGAGTTCGTGGTCGGCTACGGCCTCGACTACGACGAGCGCTACCGGAACCTGCGCGGTGTCGGCGTCCTGGCGCCGCACGTGTACTCGTAACCCGTCCAGGGGGTACTTGCCTCGGGTTGAGTTCGCCCGCAGAGGACACCCATTCTCGCCACAGAATCGCGGCCGTATGCTGACCTGCACGCAACTTCGGCAGAGAAAGGTGTCGGGCACTCGCGCCCGGATCACATGAACTTCAAGCGCATCTTCCGCGGCCCGTACCTCTACGTGCTGATCGCGCTGGCGGGCATCTTCATCGGCTGGAGCGTCATCAGCCAGGGCAGCACGACCGAGGTCAGCACCCAGAAGGGCCTCGAGCAGCTCGCCGACGGCAAGATCTCCTCCGTCATCGTCAACTCCACCGAGCAGCGGGTCGACATGATCACCCGCGACGGCGACAAGCAGGAGCAGTTCTACTACTCCACGCCCCGTGGCGAAGAGGTCATCCAGGCCGTCAACGACGCCAACCTGCCCAAGGGCTACGACGACCACGTGAACACGGGCAACTGGTTCCTGTCGCTCCTCGGCGTCCTGCTCCCCTTCCTGATCATCGGTGCACTGTTCTGGTTCCTGCTCTCGAGCGCCCAGGGCGGCGGCTCGAAGGTCATGCAGTTCGGCAAGTCGAAGGCCAAGATCAACAACAAGGAGAACCCGCAGGTGTCGTTCGCCGACGTCGCGGGCTCCGACGAGGCGATCGAGGAGCTCCACGAGATCAAGGAGTTCCTGAAGGAGCCGGCGAAGTTCCAGGCCGTCGGCGCCAAGATCCCGAAGGGCGTGCTGCTGTACGGCCCTCCCGGAACCGGCAAGACCCTGCTCGCCCGCGCCGTCGCCGGCGAAGCGGGGGTGCCGTTCTACTCGATCTCCGGTTCGGACTTCGTCGAGATGTTCGTCGGTGTCGGTGCGAGCCGTGTCCGTGACCTCTTCGAGCAGGCCAAGGCGAACTCGCCGGCCATCGTCTTCATCGACGAGATCGACGCCGTCGGTCGTCACCGTGGTGCCGGCATCGGCGGCGGCAACGACGAGCGCGAGCAGACGCTCAACCAGCTGCTCGTCGAGATGGACGGCTTCGACGGCAAGACGAACGTCATCCTCATCGCCGCGACGAACCGTCCCGACGTGCTCGACCCCGCGCTCCTGCGTCCGGGCCGCTTCGACCGTCAGATCGGTGTCGACGCCCCGGGCATGGCCGGCCGCAAGCAGATCCTCGAGGTGCACGCGAAGGGCAAGCCGCTCGCCGCGAGCGTCGACCTGGAGCTGCTCGCCCGCAAGACGCCGGGCTTCACCGGCGCCGACCTGGCGAACGTCCTGAACGAGGCCGCGCTGCTCACCGCCCGGTCGAACGCGCAGCTCATCGACAACCGCGCGCTGGACGAGGCCGTCGACCGCGTCATGGCGGGCCCGCAGCGTCGGACCCGGATCATGTCCGACCAGGAACGCCTGATCACCGCGTACCACGAGGGCGGCCACGCCCTGGCGGCAGCGGCGATGCGGCACACCGACCCGGTCACCAAGATCACGATCCTGCCGCGTGGCCGTGCCCTCGGGTACACGATGGTGCTCCCGCTCGAAGACAAGTACTCGGTCACCCGCAACGAGCTGCTCGACCAGCTCACCTACGCAATGGGTGGACGCGTCGCCGAGGAGATCGTGTTCCACGACCCCACCACCGGCGCCTCGAACGACATCGAGAAGGCCACCGGCACCGCCCGCAAGATGGTCACCGAGTACGGCATGAGCCAGGCCGTCGGATCCGTCAAGCTCGGTTCCGGGTCGAGCGAGCCGTTCGTCGGCCGTGACATGAGCGGTGGGACCGGGCGCGACTACTCGGAGAACATCGCGCAGACCGTCGACGCCGAGACCCGTGCGCTGCTCGAGGCCGCGCACAACGAGGCCTACCAGGTGCTCAACGACAACCGCGACATCCTCGACCGCCTGGCCGGTGAGCTCCTCGAGAAGGAGACGCTCGACGCCCCGGAGCTCGTGGAGATCTTCAAGGACGTCCGCAAGCTGCCGGAGCGCCCGCAGTGGCTCTCCAGCGACAAGCGTCCGGTGAGCAACCTGCCCGCGATCGACGTGCCAGGGCAGGCCGCCGCCACCGCAGCGGACCAGTCGGACAGCGAGTCGACCTCGAAGCCCCGTCGTCGCCCCTTCGGCAACCCGGGTATCGCCCCGGCGTAGGGGGCCGGCATGACCGACCTGCCGACGAGACGTGCTCGTCGGCTCGACACCCGCGGCGGTCCGACACCGGACCGCACGCGGGTGTTGGGCATCCTCAACGTGACGCCCGACTCGTTCAGCGACGGCGGGCTGCACCAGGCCTACGACGCCGCCGTGCAGCACGCGCGTGACCTCGTCGCCGCGGGTGCCGACCTCATCGACGTCGGTGGGGAGTCGACGCGGCCGGGCTCGGAGCGCGTGCCGGTGCCGGTCGAGCAGGAGCGCGTCCTGCCGGTCGTCCGGCAGCTCGTCGCCGAGGGCATCCCGGTGAGCGTCGACACGATGAACGCCTCGACCGCCGAACGGGCCGTCGAACTCGGCGCCGCGATCGTCAACGACGTGTCCGGCGGCCTGGCGGACCCGGACATGGCCCGCGTGGTCGCGTCGACCGGGGCCGGGTTCGTGGTCATGCACTGGCGTGGCCACAGCGACCGGATGTACCGCAACGCCGAGTACGTGCACGCCGTCGACGAGGTCCGTCGCGAGGTCGAGATGCGGGTCGCCGAGCTCATCGTCCTCGGGGTGCGCCAGGAGCAGGTCGTGATCGACCCGGGCCTCGGCTTCGCCAAGCAGGGCGTGCAGAACTGGGAGATCCTGGCCGGCTACGAGCGGTTCGCCTCGATCGGCCTGCCGGTGCTCGTCGCCGCATCACGCAAGCGGTTCCTGGACGGAGTGGGCAGCCCCGAGGGCGCCCCGCCGAAGGACCGCGACCTCGCCACCGCCGCCATCAGCCTGCTCGCCGCCGAACGCGGCGCGTGGGGGGTGCGCGTGCACGACCCGGCACCGACCCGTGCCGTGCTCGACGTCTGGGACGCCTGGAGGGCAGCTCGCTCGTGAACGACACCATCCGCCTCGTCGGGGTCCGCGCCCGCGGCCACCACGGGGTCTTCGACCACGAACGAGCCGACGGTCAGGACTTCGTCGTCGACGTCGCCGTGGAGCTCGACGCCCGCGCGGCCTCGGGCAGCGACGACCTCGACGCCACCGTGCACTACGGCGTGCTCGCCGAGCAGGTCGTCGCCGAGATCGAACGCGACCCGGTGGACCTGATCGAGACCCTCGCGGAGCGCATCGCGGCCTCGGTGCTCACCCACCGTGCGGCCCTGGCGACCGAGGTCACCGTGCACAAGCCGCAGGCACCCATCACCGTGCCGTTCACGGACGTCTCGATCACCATCCGCCGTGCCCGCGGGGCGACCGTGCCGGACGAGGAAGAAGAGTGAGCCGCGTCGTCGTCGCGCTCGGCGCCAACCTCGGCGACCGGGGGAGCACCCTCCGCGCCGCCGCCCGAGCGGTCGCCGCGCTGCCCGGGGTCCACCCGGTGGCGTCGAGCCACGAGGTCGAGTCCGTCGCCGTCACCCTGGACGGCCGCGACGACACCAAACCGCGGTACCGCAACGCCGTCGTGGTCGTCGACACCGACCTCGAGCCGCAGGCGTTCCTCGACGCGCTGCACGGCATCGAGGACGAGCACGGCCGCACCCGCGACGTCCGCTGGGGCGACCGGACCCTCGACCTCGACGTCGTCGCCGTCGACGACCTGCGCATCGACACCGCCACGCTCACCGTCCCGCACCCCCGTGCCGCCGAGCGCGCGTTCGTGCTCGCACCGTGGCTCGACGCCGACCCCGCGGCCGTACTGCCCGGCGCCGGACCGGTGGCCGACCTGCTCGCCGCAGTCGGGGACGACACCGAGCGCGTCGACGAGCCGCGCCTGTTCGCGGACGTACCCCGCGCCTCCCGGGCCACCGCCGAAGGGAACGTGACCCAGCCGTGAAGCCGACCCGTCTCTCCACCCTGTTCAGCATCGCCGTCGTGACCGCGGTGGCGGGCTTCGCGTTCGACGCGGTGCTCGCGTCGCGACAGTCGCCGACGCTGCTGCTCGCCGTGCCGCTCGGCATCACGCTCGCCTTCATCGGCGTCGCCGTCGTGCTCATGGCGCGTCCTGTCCGCCGGCACGCCCGCGAGGGCGCGGGCCGGCAGCGCCCGGTCGACCCGCTCTACGCCACGCGCGTGGTGGTGCTGGCGAAGGCCTCGAGCATCTGCGGCGTCCTGTTCGGCGGCTTCGCGATCGGGCTGGTCGTGTACCTCCTGACCCGCTCGGTGACGCCTTCGCTAGGCTCGACCCTGCCGAACGTGGTCGTCGTCGGGGGCGGGATCGTGCTGACGGTCTGCGCACTCGTGGCAGAGCGCATGTGCATCGCTCCTCCGAGCGACGACGACGAGCCGGGCGACCCCCGGAACGGCACGACGGCGAACTGACCCGAGCGCACCCCGCACGACGGCGAACTGACCCGAGCACACCCACTGGAGGCCCGCGATGGCGCGTGAACGACTCGACGAGCCGGGCCTCGGCCTGACCGGCATCGACTGGACCAGGGTGTCCGCGAAGCTCGTGTGGACCGAACTCATCACGACCCTGGTGATCGGCCTCGTGGTGACCGCCGGCCTGGTCCTGATCGGGATCGTGAACGACGGCTTCGGCTCGGGCGCCGGCACGGTCTGGCTGCTCGTCGGCATCGTGGTGCTCGTCATCACGCTCGTCACCGCGGCGCTGACGCCCCGCCGGGTCCGTGCGATCGGCTACGCCCTGCGCGACGACGACCTGGTGGTCCGCCGCGGCCTGATGTGGCAGCGCTTCACGGCGGTGCCGTACGGGCGCATGCAGCTCGTCGACGTGGCGCGCGGTCCGCTCGACCGGGCGCTCGGCATGAGCGAGCTGAAGTTCGTGACCGCCGCGGCCGCCACGAACGTCCGCATCCCCGGCATCCCCGCGACCGACGCCGACGAACTGCGCGACCGGCTCGTCGAGCTCGCCGAGTCCCGCCGCGCCGGGCTGTAGGGGGTCGCGGTGACCTTCCGACCCGGCCCGCCGCCGCCCGCCCCGCCCACGCGCGGGAACGCCGCTGCCGCAGCGCCACTGACCGACGGCGAGTGGCACCGCCTGCACCCGCTGACCCCGTTGCTCAAGGGCGGGATCTTCCTGATCGTCATCCTCGGCTACGTGCTGAACAGCCTGCGCGACCAGCTCGTCGAGTTCTTCATCCCCGGCGGCGAGCAGCAGGACGGCGACCCCGTCCGCTACGTCTACGAGCACGGCGTCGTCGGCTGGGTGCTGCTCGGTGTCGCGGTGTTCCTGCTCGTGCTGATCGGGCTCTTCTACCTGTCCTGGCGGATGCACGAGTTCCGGGTCACCGGCGAGATCGTCGAGGTCCGCTCGGGCGTGCTGTTCCGGAACCACCGCAAGGCCCGGCTCGACCGGATCCAGGGCATCAACATCTCGCGTCCGCTCATCCCGCGGGTGTTCGGCACGGCGAAGCTCGAGATCGCCCAGGCTGGCAACGATGCCAACGTGCAGCTCGCGTACCTCGGGGTGAAGGCCGCCGACGACCTGCGGCTGCGCATCCTCGTGCTCGCCTCGGGTGCGAAGGACGACGACCGTGGCAGTGGTCCGGCGCGCGGGTCGAACGGTGTGCTGCAGGACCGCGTCGACGAGATGTTCTCGCCCGAGCTCGACGCTGCCGCGGTGCAGGCCACCCGGATCGTCAAGGTGAAGCCCGGCCGGCTGATCGCGTCGATGCTGCTCTCCGGCACCACCGTCTTCATCCTGCTGGCCGTGGCGGCGATGATCGTCAGCGTCGCGCTCACCGGCGAGTACGGGATCCTGTTCGGCCTGTTCCCCGCCGTGATCGGTGCGGGCAGCTACTACGTCCGCAAGTTCTCGCGGTCGCTGCAGTACACGATCGCCGAGACCCGCGACGGCATCCGGATCGGGTTCGGCCTCGTGTCGACCTCCAACGAGACACTGCCCCCCGGCCGCATCCACGCCGTGAGCGTCGCGCAGCCGCTGCTCTGGCGCCCGTTCGGCTGGTGGGACGTCCGGATCAACCGGGCGACGAACGCGGGCAACGGGGCGTCGAGCAACCAGCAGGCCTCCGCCATCGTGCTGCCCGTCGGCACCGCGGCCGACGTCCGCGAGGTCCTCGACATCATCCTGCCCGGCCTGGTCGGCACCGTCGTCGCGGGCCCCGAGGCCTCGCAGGAGGCCCTGCGGGAAGGCTCCGCCGAGGCCGTCAGCGTCGTCGACGACAGCCTCACCACGAGCGGCGACCAGGGCGGCTTCGTGCACTCCCCGCGCCGCGGCGCCTGGCTCCGGCCGTTCGCGTTCCGGCGCAACGGGTACCGGTTCGTGCAGGGCGCGGTGCTGCTCCGGCTCGGTGCCGTCTGGCGATCGCTCGTCATCGTGCCGCTGCCCCGGGTGCAGAGCGTCAAGGTCGAGCAGGGTCCGCTCGAGCGTGCCCTGCGGCTCGCCGCCGTCCACGTGCACACCGTCGCCGGGCCCGTCTCGGCCCGCGTCGGTGCGCTCGACGCGCGGGACGCGCAGCGTCTGTGGTCCGAGACCACCCAGCGCGCCGTCGAGGCCGCTGCGGTCGACACGTCCCACCGGTGGCGCGAACGGGAGGCCCGTCCCGAGTCCGCCAGGCACGCTGCGGACGTTCCGTGGCCCGGGACCGGAGCCCCTGCCGGACCCGACGGCGACCACCGGCCCGGCACCGTGCCTCCCGGACCGGGGTGGAGCGACGTCCCGCCCACCGGGGCCGTCCGATGAGGGCCGGGCGCCTCGGCGTCGGCGTCGTCGGTGCCGGACGGGTCGGACCCGTGCTCGGCGCCGCACTCGCGAACGCGGAGCACGCGGTCGTCGGGGTGACCGCCGTGTCCGCCGAGAGCCGTGACCGTGCCGAGGCGATGCTGCCCGGCGCTCCCGTGCTCGCGACGCCGGACCTGGTCGAGCGGAGCGAACTCGTGCTGCTCGCGGTGCCGGACGACCAGCTGGCCTCGCTCGTGCAGGGCCTGGCGGACGCCGGCATCTGGCAGCCCGGACAGCTCGTCGTGCACACCAGCCCGGACCACGGCGTCGGCATCCTCGCTCCCGCGATGGCGGCCGGCGCGATCCCGCTCGCCATCCACCCCGCGATGGCGTTCACCGGCACCAGCGTCGACCTGTCGCGGCTCCGTGACGCCTACTGCGCGGTCACCGCTCCCTCGCCCGTGCTGCCCATCGCGCAGGCCCTGGTGGTCGAGATGGGCGCCGAGCCGTTCGTCATCGCCGAGGGGGACCGGCCGGCCTACGCCGACGCCGTCCGCGCCGCCGTGAGCTTCTCGACGGCGATCGTGGACCAGTCGGCGGGCACGCTCTCCGGCATCGGTGTGGACCACCCCGGCCGGGTGCTCGGTGCGCTCGTCCGCTCCGCCGTCGACAACGCACTGACGGCCGCCGACGGGCAGTCCACGCTGTAGGGGCATGGCGGTCGGTCACGACTCCCCGCTCAGTTCCGCCGAGTGGTCACGAGCCGTCGGCCCGCAGCGCTCCGGCCGACGGAACGTGACCGGTCGGCGCCGCGCCGGCGGGGAGTCGTGACCAGTCGAGAGGACCCGCCCGGGCACGGTTCGGGGGCGGGCTCGCGGCGCGGGTAGCATTTCCCCGACCCCCACGACCATCGGAGCCGCACCCGCATGACCGACGAGACCGCCACCACCGACACCGCGATCGCCGACGCCGCCGCACTGGCCGAGCAGGAGACCAGCGAGCAGCGACAGGTCCGGCTCGACAAGCGGGCGAAGCTGCTCGAGTCCGGCATCGAGGCGTACCCCGCCGAGCTCCCGATCACGACGACGATCCCGGCGGTCCGCGACCAGTACGCGCACCTCGAGACCGGCGAGGAGACGCAGGATGTCGTCGGTGTCGCCGGCCGCATCGTGTTCTCGCGCAACACCGGCAAGCTCTGCTTCGCGTCGCTGCAGTCCGGCGACGGGTCCCGCATCCAGGCGATGGTGTCCCTGGCCGAGGTCGGAGACGAGTCCCTTGCTCGCTGGAAGGAGTTCGTCGACCTCGGCGACCACGTGTTCGTGCACGGCCGTGTGATCTCCTCGCGCCGCGGTGAGCTGTCGATCATGGTCGACGAGTGGGCGATCGCGGCGAAGGCGATCCTGCCGCTGCCGAACCTGCACAACGAGCTGAACGAGGAGACGCGGGTCCGCCAGCGCTACCTCGACCTCATCGTCCGCGACGAAGCACGCGCCACCGTCCGCGCCCGCGCCGCCGTGATGTCCTCGCTCCGCCAGACCTTCACCGAGCACGAGTACCTCGAGGTCGAGACGCCGATGCTGCAGACCCAGCACGGTGGCGCCTCGGCTCGGCCGTTCGTGACCCACTCGAACGCGTTCGACACCGAGCTCTTCCTGCGCATCGCGCCCGAGCTCTTCCTGAAGCGCGCGGTCGTCGGCGGCATCGACCGGGTGTTCGAGATCAACCGGAACTTCCGCAACGAGGGTGCCGACTCGTCGCACTCGCCCGAGTTCGCGATGGTCGAGGCGTACCAGGCGTACGGCAACTACGAGCAGATGGCCGACCTGACGCAGGAGCTCGTGCAGCGCGCTGCGCGGGCCGTGACCGGCGGCTCGCTCGAGGTCACCCTGCCCGACGGCAGCACGTACGACCTCGGCGGCGAGTGGCCGCGCATCGACATGTACGGCTCGCTGTCCGAGGCAGCCGGTCGCGAGATCACCCCGGAGACCCCACTGTCCGAGCTGCAGGAGCTCGCCGCTGCCGAGGGCGTCGAGGTCGCGCACGCCACGCACGGCAAGTACGTCGAAGAGCTCTGGGAGCACTTCGTGATCGACTCGCTCGACCGCCCGACGTTCGTGATGAACTTCCCGGTCGACACCTCGCCGCTCACCCGCGAGCACCGCACCCGACCGGGCATCGTCGAGAAGTGGGACCTGTACGTCCGCGGCTTCGAGCTCGCGACGGCGTACTCCGAGCTCGTCGACCCGGTCGTGCAGCGGGAGCGCTTCGTCGAGCAGGCGAAGCTCGCAGCCGGCGGCGACCCCGAGGCGATGCGCGTCGACGAGGAGTTCCTGCGGGCTCTCGAGCACGCGATGCCGCCGTCGGGTGGTATGGGCATGGGCGTCGACCGCCTGCTCATGGCGATCACCGGCCTCGGCATCCGCGAGACGATCCTCTTCCCCCTGGTGAAGTAAGTCCCGGTTCCCCGGGGTACGATGCTCCGGTGCCGCATGGAGTCGTGACCGGGATCATCTTCGCCCTGACGCCGACCATCGTCGTCGGCCTCATCTTCTGGTTCGTGATGCGCGCCATCATGCGGGCCGACCGCACCGAGCGTGCCGCGTACGCCAAGGTCGAGGCCGAGGAGCGTGCCCGGTTCGAGCGGGAGCACGGCGTCCCCGCGCCGGCACCGGCCTCGGCCGAGTAGCGCCGCCCGACCCAGTCCTGTCCGAAGGCCGTCGCCCCATCGTGGGCGGCGGCCTTCGACGTCCGCGCCCCCTCAACGTCCGCGCCCCCTCGACGGCTGTGCCCGCTCGACGGCTGTGCGCCCTCGACCGGTCACGCGCCGTTCACCTCGCCGTCGCGCGCCGGGGTGAGCATCGTCCGCATGGCAACCACACATCCCTTCACGGGTCGCAGCCTCGTCGGTGACATCGAGAGCGAGTACGACGAGTTCGACCGAGACGCCGACCTCGAGGCGTCCAAGCGCCGGGACGGGTGGCTCGAACCCTCCTGGTGACCCCCACCCACTCGGTTTTCGGGGTACGACCACCGGATCGCATCGATCCGGCCGGACGTACCCCTTTTGCATGTCCGGAAGGCGCGGCGGTGCGGGGTACAGGTTCGGAAACGCGTGAGAAACACTCCTGCAACGCCGGAAACATCACGTCACACCCTTGATCCGCGGCAGTTCGGGGGACCACACTGGCAGCATCGCTGTACCCCACGGGGGACGGTTTCGATGACGAAGCACGGAGATGCCTGAGAATCATTCCGATCGGTTTGTGGGGTACACCTCCGGACCGCTTTACTCGTGAACACCCCAAGCAGCACCCAGAAGCAACACCCCCAGCACCACCGCACGAAGCCATCACCGCCGAACGCAGGGAGCAACACCATGACGATCGCACCGGCTGCACCGAGCACCACCCGCCGCGCCACCACGAAGAAGGCAGCGGCATCGAAGACCCAGGGCGCCGAGTCCGCGACGACCTCCCTCGACACCGAGGTCGACGCCGACGAGCAGCTCGCCGGCGTCCGCGGTGCCTCCGTCGACCAGGTCGGCGACTACCTGCGCCACATCGGTCGCCTCTCGCTCCTCACCGCCGAGGAAGAAGCGCAGATCGCCCGTCGCATCGAGGTCGGCCTGTTCGCGGAAGAGAAGCTCGCGACCGAGAAGGGCCTCGCGAAGACCCTGCAGCGTGAACTCCGCTGGCTCGTCCGCGACGGTGAGCGCGCCAAGGAGCGCATGATCACCTCGAACCTCCGCCTGGTCGTCAGCATCGCGAAGCGCTACTCGCAGCGCGGCCTGCCGTTCATGGACGTCATCCAGGAGGGCAACCTCGGCCTGGTCCGTGCGGTCGAGAAGTTCGACTTCACGCAGGGCTACAAGTTCTCGACCTACGCCACCTGGTGGATCCGCCAGGCGATCTCGCGTGGTCTCGCCGACAAGGCCCGCACGATCCGCATCCCGGTCCACACCGTCGAGCTGATCAACAAGATCTCCCGCACCGAGCGCGACCTGACCGTCGACCTCGGCCGTGCGCCGATGCCCGACGAGGTCGCCGCCGAGCTGAGCATGACGGTGGAAGAGCTCGTCGACCTCAAGGGCCGCTCGCACGAGCCGGTCTCGATCCACACCGTGGTCGGCGACTCGGACGACAGCGAGCTCGGTGACTTCATCGAGGACGAGGACGCTGCGTCCCCGAACGAGCTCACCGAGACCACGCTCCTGCACCGCGACATCCGTTCGATCGTCGCCGAGCTGCCGAGCGAGGAAGCCAACGTGATCCGCATGCGCTACGGCCTCGACGACGACAAGCCGATGACGCTCGACGAGATCTCGAAGATCGTGCACACGACCCGCCAGGCCGTCAGCCGGGTGGAGTCGCGCGCCAAGCTGCGTCTGTTCGCCAAGGCGGTCTCGCAGGACATGCAGCTGTACCTGACCGACTGAGGTCAGCAGGCTTCGGCCGGCGTTCGCGTCGGCAGGGGAACCCGGGTCGGTCTGTGGGAAGACGATCCGGTGGGGTGATGGGAAGGCCCGCTCGAGCACTGCTCGAGCGGGCCATTCACGTTCGCGGGAGAGGACGCCTGCCCGGACCGCTACTGGTCGAGTTCGCGCCCGAGCTTCTGCCGCAGGTCGCTCGGGATCAGCTCGATGAGCTGGTCGGGTCGTACCGGCAGGTCGAGCAGGCTCAGCTTCACCCGACCGGTGCGTCCGTGCCGCTCGGCGTCGAGTCGCACGACGCTGCCGGCGTCCTTGCGGAGGCGGACGTCGATCTGCGCTCCGGTGGCGACCTCGCCGACGACGAGTCCGTCGACCTCGAGTGCGGCGCTCCTGGTGCCCTCGGCGATGTCGAACCGGTAGCGCTCGCGGGCGGCGAGCACCACGGCGCGGTCGATGCCCGCCATCGGGGCGACCGGGGTGACGACGGACCCGGAGAGCGCGGGGGAGAGCACCGGGCCACCCGCGGCGTAGTTGTACGCGGTGGAGCCGGCCGGGGTCGCGGCGACGATGGCGTCGGCGCGGTAGTAGCCGTAGCCGAGCCCGCCGACGCTGAGGTCCGCCGACACCTGACCGGAACCGGGGCGCCGCACGATCGTCAGGTCGTTGAACGCCAGGTAGTCGGTGCGTGCGCCGCTCCAGGACAGCCGGGCCTCGAGCGCGTGGTGCGGCTCGAGCTGGTACTCGCCGGCCGACAGCCGGTCGAGCGCTGCCTCGAGTTCGGGCGGTTCGATCTCCACCAGGAACCCGACGTTGCCGTAGTTCACGCCGAGCACCGGGACCGGGCGCTTCGCCACGAGTCGCATCGCGCCGAGCATGGTGCCGTCGCCGCCGAGGGCCACGACGAGGTCGACGCGTGCGGTGAAGTCGTCGTCCTCCACCGCGGTGATGCCCCCGCCGATCCGCTGTGCGTCGGCTCGGCGGGCGACGAGCTCGCCCCGGCCGGACGCGTTCCATCGCTGCAGGGTCGTGACGGACTCCTGCACGTTCTTGGTCGGGTGGACGACGAGGCCGACGACGGGCTGATCCATGACCGGATGGTACCGAGCCGCGCTGAACCGAGGGCTGTTCAATTGCCATCGCATGCGATATTCTGAATACATGCAGATCGCTCAGCTGTCCGTCGCCCTCCTCACCGTCCGGCTGGGTCGCGAGATCGTGCTGCTCGCCGACCTCGAGTCCCACGAGACGGGCTTCGGCTTCGTCGACGCGGAGCACCTCCTGCTCGCCGCCGTCACGCTCTGCAACGGGATGCCCCGGTTCCGCCCGGTCCTCGAGGCGCACGGGGTCAGCCCCGAAGCCGTCCGCTCCGAGATCAGCGTCTTCGTCGGTGCGCGGGCCGCGTGCCCCGACGAGCACGACCGGGTCGCCTGCACCCCGGCGGCCGCCCGGGTCCTCGCACGAGCAGCCGTCCTCGCCGGTCCGGCCGAGCGCGTCCGCCCGGTGCACGTCGTGCTGGCCATCCTCGACGGCGTCGACGACCCCTTCATGGGCTCGGCGCACGACGTCCTCGACGCCCTGGGCGTCGAGCCGCGCCGCTTCCGGCGCGCCCTGCGCCGGGCAGCGCGCCGTGCCTGACACGCGACCGGGGAAGGAGACGGGAGGCCCGTGGCGGACGCCGCCACGGGCCTCCCGTCGTCTGTTCCGTTCGCTCACTGCGCACATCGCGCAGTGAGGTCACGCCCACGGCGAACAGGGGCAGCCCGCACGGGGAGCGCTGGTTACTCTCGGAGTACGTGACCGGACTCAGACGAGACCGGACCAGCTGTCGGCTCCGTCAGAAAGGGCCAAGGGAGAGCACATGTTCGAGAGATTCACCGACCGAGCCCGTCGTGTTGTCGTCCTCGCTCAAGAAGAAGCGAAGATGCTCAACCACAACTACATCGGCACCGAGCACATCCTCCTCGGCCTGATCCACGAGGGCGAGGGCGTTGCTGCCAAGGCGCTGGAGTCGCTCGGCATCTCGCTCGACGCCGTCCGCGAGCAGGTCCAGGACATCATCGGCCAGGGTCAGCAGCAGCCGACCGGGCACATCCCGTTCACGCCGCGTGCCAAGAAGGTGCTCGAGCTGTCCCTGCGCGAGGCGCTGCAGCTCGGCCACAACTACATCGGTACCGAGCACATCCTGCTCGGCCTGATCCGCGAGGGCGAGGGCGTCGCAGCCCAGGTGCTCGTGAAGCTCGGCGCCGACCTCAACCGGGTCCGCCAGCAGGTCATCCAGCTCCTGTCCGGCTACCAGGGCAAGGAAGCGGTCGCCGTCGGCGGCGAGCAGCAGCAGAACGCGCAGCAGGGTTCGCAGGTCCTCGACCAGTTCGGTCGCAACCTCACCCAGGCCGCGCGCGACGGCAAGCTCGACCCCGTCATCGGGCGCGAGAAGGAGATGGAGCGGGTCATGCAGATCCTGTCCCGCCGCTCCAAGAACAACCCCGTCCTGATCGGTGAGCCCGGCGTCGGCAAGACCGCCGTCGTCGAGGGGCTCGCCCAGGCGATCGTCAAGGGCGACGTGCCCGAGACGCTGAAGGACAAGCAGCTCTACTCGCTCGACCTCGGATCGCTCATCGCCGGTTCCCGCTACCGCGGTGACTTCGAGGAGCGCCTGAAGAAGGTCACGAAGGAGATCCGCACCCGCGGCGACATCATCGTCTTCATCGACGAGATCCACACGCTCGTCGGTGCCGGTGCTGCCGAAGGTGCGATCGACGCCGCGTCGATCCTCAAGCCCCTCCTCGCCCGCGGTGAGCTCCAGACCATCGGTGCCACCACGCTCGACGAGTACCGCAAGCACTTCGAGAAGGACGCAGCACTCGAGCGTCGCTTCCAGTCGGTGCAGGTCAACGAGCCGTCGCTGCCGCACACGATCAACATCCTCAAGGGCCTGCGCGACAAGTACGAGGCGTTCCACAAGGTGTCCATCACCGACGGTGCGATCGTCTCGGCCGCCAACCTGGCGGACCGCTACGTGCAGGACCGCTTCCTGCCGGACAAGGCCATCGACCTGATCGACGAGGCCGGCGCACGCCTGCGCCTCTCGATCCTGTCGGCGCCCCCGGAGCTCCGCGAGTTCGACGAGAAGATCTCGACGGTCCGTGGGTCGAAGGAAGCCGCCATCGAGGAGCAGGACTTCGAGAAGGCCGCCTCGCTGCGCGACGAGGAGAAGAAGCTCCTGGGTGAGCGTCTCCGCCTCGAGAAGCAGTGGCGTGCCGGTGACGTCGCCGCGTCCGGCACCGTCGACGAGGGCATCATCGCCGAGGTCCTGGCGCAGGCCACGGGCATCCCGGTGTTCAAGCTCACCGAAGAGGAGACCTCGCGTCTCGTCTTCATGGAGAAGGCACTGCACCAGCGCGTGATCGGTCAGGAAGAGGCCATCTCGGCCCTGTCCAAGACCATCCGCCGGACCCGTGCCGGTCTGAAGGACCCGAACCGCCCCTCGGGCTCGTTCATCTTCGCCGGGCCCACGGGTGTCGGCAAGACCGAGCTCGCCAAGGCGCTCGCCGAGTTCCTGTTCGACGACGAGGGCGCACTGATCTCCCTCGACATGTCGGAGTTCGGCGAGAAGCACACCGTCTCGCGTCTGTTCGGTGCCCCTCCCGGGTTCGTCGGGTTCGAGGAGGGCGGCCAGCTCACCGAGAAGGTGCGCCGCAAGCCGTTCTCCGTGGTCCTGTTCGACGAGATCGAGAAGGCCCACCCGGACATCTTCAACTCGCTGCTGCAGGTGCTCGAGGAAGGCCGTCTCACCGACGGTCAGGGCCGCGTGGTCGACTTCAAGAACACCGTCATCATCATGACCACGAACCTCGGTTCGCAGGGCATCGCCGGTGGCCCGGTGGGCTTCCAGGTCGAGGGTGACTCGGCCGTCGGCTACGACCGCATGCGCGGCAAGGTCAACGAGGAGCTCAAGAAGCACTTCAAGCCGGAGTTCCTCAACCGCGTCGACGACACGATCGTGTTCCCGCAGCTGTCGCAGCCCGAGCTGCTGCAGATCGTGGACCTGTTCGTGAAGCGCCTGGCCGACCGTCTGCTCGACCGCGACATGACGGTGGAGCTCACCCTCCCCGCCAAGGAGCAGCTCATCAAGGTCGGGTTCGACCCGTCCCTCGGTGCACGCCCGCTGCGTCGCGCGATGCAGCACGAGGTCGAGGACCAGCTGTCCGAGCACATCCTGCAGGGTGAGCTCACCGCCGGTGACCACGTCAAGGTCGACTTCGTCGACGGTGCGTTCCACTTCGAGACCGGGCGTCAGCCGGGCCGCGAAGAGGTCCTCGCCGGCGCAGCCGCGGTTGAGACCGCGACCGACGCGCCCCAGGGTGAGATCGAGTCCTAGGACCCGACACCAGACAGACGGGAGGCCCGGTGCCAGCTGGCACCGGGCCTCCCGTCTGTCCGTGTGCGGACGTGTCAGGCCGTGATCACGCCTGCACGTCGCCGCGCCAGCCCGTATCGGTCGGAGCCGACTCGACGCGCTCCTTGTAGTTCTGCAGGTCCTTCTTGATGGCGTGGCCACCGACGCCGACCGCAGCGCCGAGCTTCTCGAGGAAGCCGGACGGCTCCCAGTCGATCTGCGCGGTCACGCGCGTCTCGTCGTCGGAGAGCTTGTGGAAGGTGACGACGCCGGCGTGGTCGGTCTCGCCGTCCTTGACGGTCCAGGCGACACGCTCGTCGGGGTGCTGCTCGGTGATGACGGCGCGGAACTCGCGCTCCTGGCCGGCGACCTTCACGGTCCAGTCGGTGGTCTTGTCGTCGACCTGGACGATCTTCTCGACCTCGTCGAGGAAGTGCGGGAACTCCTCGAAGCGGGTCCACTGACCGTACGCTGCGGAGACGGGGACGTTGACGTCGACGGTTTCGATGATCTGAGGCATGGTGTGGACGGTAGGCGGCCGCGCCTGGGCGCAGTACAGCGGGATGTCCCCCGGAGCGGTCGGCTGCCGCTCGTCCACGCGCGGCTATGGTTGTCGGGATGACAGAGCACGGGAAGCACGCGTTCCACGAACGTGACGAGCACGGGATCCTGGTGCGTCCGGCACTCGCCTCGGACGTCCCGCACATCCAGCGGCTCATCGCCCCCTACGTCGATCGGCGCATCCTGCTCGGCAAGGAGAACGTCGCGCTGTACGGCTCGATCCAGCAGTTCCGGATCGCCGAGGGTCCCGACGGCGTCCCGATCGGCTGTGGTGCCCTCGCCGTCTTCTGGGACGACATCGCCGAGGTGCGCACGCTCGCCCTCGACGCCGACTGGATCCACAAGCGCGTCGGACACCGGATGCTCGAGGCGCTCGAACACGACGGCCGTGAACTCGGCGTCGCGCGGATCTTCTGCCTGACGTTCGAGGTCGACTTCTTCGCGAAGCACGGCTACCTGGAGATCGGCGAGCAGGTCGTCGAACCGGCGGTCTACGCCGAGCTGGTCCGCTCGTCGGACGAAGGGGTCGCGGAGTTCCTCGACCTCGCCCGGGTCAAGCCGAACACCCTCGGCAACACCCGCATGCTGAAGATCCTCTGACGCTTTCGCGCGGCACCCGGCGGGGGTCCCGCACCGGGCATCCGCGGTTGTCTACCCTGTGCGCATGTCGTCGTTGCGCCACCCCGTCGGGCCCGAGAAGCCGGTCGTTTACTGGCGCCGTCGTGCAGCTGTGCTCGGCGCGCTCGTGATCATCATCGTGGTGGTCGTGCTCATCGTCGTCGGACGAGGGAGCGCGTCGACGCCGACGGCAGCGCCCACGTCCTCGCCGTCCGCCTCGACTTCGGCTTCGGCCGGTGGTGCTTCGTCCGCTGCCCCGTCCCGTTCGGCGTCGGCATCTGCGTCGGCGTCTGGGTCCGGCGCTGCCGACGGGTCGACGTGCAGCAAGGACCAGGTCGTCCTGACGCCCGTGCTCGACAAGGAGGCGTACGGCCCCACCGAAGACCCGAAGATCGCCATGTCGATCAAGAACACCGGCACGAACTCGTGCCACCTCGACCTCGGGTCAGCGCAGCAGGTCCTGACGATCAGCTCGGGCGAGGAGCAGTACTGGTCGTCGAAGGACTGCCAGACCGGCGGCACGAACCAGGACGTCACGATCAAGTCCGGGCAGACTCTGACCACGCCCGCGATCGCCTGGGACCGCACCCGGTCGTCCACCACGACGTGCGATGCGTCCCGCCCGGCGGTCTCGGCCGACGGGGCCAGCTACCACCTGCAGGTCGCGGTCGGGAACCTCGAGTCGAAGGCCTCGGTGCAGTTCATCCTGCAGTAGCCCGGGCGTCGCGCGGGGGTGCGCGGTTCGGGCCAGCGGGAACCTGGTTCTCGGAGCAGGAACGACCCTGGGAACAGCAAACGGCCCCGCCGTCCAGAGGACGACGGGGCCGTTCGAAGCTGATGTGATCAGCCGAGGACGGTGATGTTCTCCGCCTGCGGGCCCTTGCGGCCCTCGGTGATGTCGAACTCCACCTTCTGGTTCTCCTCCAGCGACTTGTAGCCGTTGCCGGCGATCGCGGAGAAGTGCGCGAAGACGTCAGCGCTTCCGTCGTCCGGGGCGATGAAGCCGAAGCCCTTTTCGTTGTTGAACCACTTGACGGTACCGGTAGATGCCATGATGGCGTTTCCTTAGCTTTCTTGCGTTCCGCCATGGTGCGATCGCACCTGCGGAGCCCCGACGTACGTCGACGGGGGTGATGCGCCACGCGGGCAGGTGCCGGCGGGACGGGTTCGGGGTCAGGCCTGATGGCCAGTGACCCTGGTAGTCCGAGTTGAGGGGCAAACCACCTCGCCCGAACGTTGAGCGCCGCCGAAGCGGTTCCATCAGGCTAGCGTGCTCAGGGCCGACTGGCTACCCGTGCGTCACGGAACGGCGAAAATCTGGTGGAATTGATCAGATGGCAGACAAGGAACAGCGCTTCCGGAGCGAGCAGCTCGAGGAAGCCCTCGCGAAGCAGGACGTCGCTGCGGTGGCGTTCGCGCTGCGCAACGACATCGTGATCGTCCCCCGGCTCGTGACCGGCAAGAAGGACATGCAGGTGCGGGTGTTCGGGCGCGAAGGCTCCGAGAAGCGCATCCTGCTGCTGTTCTCGTCGGCTGACGCCTACACGGCGATGGTGCCGGACGAGAAGATCCGGCAGGTCATGGTCTACGACGGGCCTCGGCTCGAGGAGTTCCTGGCCGCCCACCTCGACATGCTCGAGGGCGTGTTCTTCGACATCGCCGGGCCGAACACCATGCAGGCGACCCCGGGGGACCTGCTGGCCGCATTGCGCGCTTAGGACTGGCCGTCGGGCTGTCCGCGGTGGGCCGTCAGGCTGTCCGTGGTGCGCCGTCGGCTCAGAACGCGCGGTCGAGCTCGCGCTCGCGAGCTGACTGCGTCATCGAGAACGCCACCCGCAGTGCTTCGCGCAGATGACCGGAGTCCGAGCCGAGCACCGTCGTGAACCCGAGGCGGGTGGCCTCGTTCACGCGCTGCTTCGTGCCCGTGGCCGGACGGATCTCGCCCGCCAGGCTGATCTCGCCCACGGCCGCGAGCGTGTGCGGGTACGGGCGGTCACGTGCCGCACTCGCCAGGGCCAGGGCGATCGCCAGGTCGGCGCCGGGTTCGGTGAGCTTCATGCCGCCCACCGTCGAGACGTAGACGTCGGCATCGGAGAGCTTGAGGCCGGCTCGGCGCTCGAGCACCGCGAGCAGCATCGCCACGCGTGAGGCATCGACGCCGTTCACGACCCGACGGGGCTGCGGCGCGGAGCTCGGCACGATGAGTGCCTGGACCTCGACCGGGAGCGCCCGACGCCCCTCGAGCGCCACGGTCACGCACGTGCCGGAGACCGGGGTCGCGTTCTTGGACATGAAGAGGCCGCTGGGGTCGGGGACCTCGTGGATGCCGTCGCCGCCCATGTCGAAGCACCCGACCTCGTCCGTGGGGCCGAAGCGGTTCTTCAGAGCCCGGACGAAGCGGAGCGCGGTCTGCCGGTCGCCCTCGAAGTGGCAGACGACGTCGACCAGGTGCTCGAGCAGGCGTGGCCCGGCGATCGTGCCGTCCTTGGTGACGTGGCCGACGATCAGGACGGGGAGGGCGCGGTCCTTCGCGATGCGGATCAGGGTCGAGGCGACCTCGCGCACCTGGGAGGTCCCGCCCGCGATGCCGTCGATCGAGCTGGACGAGATGGTCTGGACGGAGTCGGCGATGAGCAGGTCCGGCTTGACCTGGTCGATCTGGCCGATGATGACGCCGAGGTCGACCTCGCTCGCCAGGTAGAGGTCGTCGTGCATCGCCCCGGTGCGCTCGGCGCGGAGCCGGACCTGGTCGACCGACTCTTCCGCGCTGACGTAGAGGACGCGCTTGCCGGACGACGCCGCGCGCGAAGCGACCTCGAGCAGGAGCGTGGACTTGCCGACACCGGGTTCGCCGGACAGCAGCACCGCAGCGCCGGGGACGACCCCGCCGCCGAGCACGCGGTCGAACTCGCCGATGCCGGTCTGCCAGCGCTGCACCGTCGTGCCGCGGGCTTCGGTGATGGGCCGTGCCGCTCGGGCACCCGTGACGGCGACGGCCGCGGTGCCACGTGTGCTGGCCGAGACCGCCGAGGAGTCCTCGACCGTGCCCCAGGTCTGGCACTCGCCGCACCGGCCGACCCACTTGACACTGGTCCAGCCGCACTCGGTGCATCGGTAGAGGGACTGCGGGCGCGCCATGTCGTCGAGGCTAGGCCGTGCCGCCGACATCGCCGGAGCGGTGCACCGGCTCGTCGGGCAGGGCGACCGACCCCGTCACCCGGTTGCGGATCCGCTCGACGGGACTCGGCCGGTTGGCGTGGTCGAGTGCCTCGGCGCCGTCGGTGTCCTGCTCGGCACGAGCGTTCGCGACGGCCCCGGCCTCACGCCCGAGGTTCTCCGCCTCACGCGCGGACAGGTAGTGGCGGATCGCCGCCACCGTGTCGACCCGAGCGTCCACTGCGGGCTCGAACGCGCTCGCCCAGACCTCGTACCCCCGGTCGTTCGGGTGGAACAGGTCGCCGTAGCTGTTGAAGAACGTGCGGCGGACCCCCACCCGCTTCGTGATGGTGTGCAGCGGCGCCACGGTCAGCCCGAACTCGGCGGCCACACGGTGCACGATCTCGTTCGCCACCGCCACCTTGCGCTCACGGTCCGGCACGAACATGCACGGCAGCTCGGACACCACGGCGTGCGACGGCACCGCGCCGTAGATCGCCCGGATGTTCCGTTCGAACTTGTCCGGGTCGAAGTCCGCGATGTCGTTCGCCCCGATCGACACCGTGCAGATGTCGGGTGTGTACTGCCGGAGCTTCGGCAACTGGTCGCGCTTGGCACCCCAGGTCGTCGAGCCCGAGACGCTCAGGTTCACGACCCGCACCGACTCGTGGGAACGGTGCCGGATCCGTCGCGCCAACAGGCCCACGTACCCGCGGGACGGCACCGTTGCGCCCACGCCCTGCGCCGCCGAGTCGCCGATCGCCACGTACAGGAGCTGCCCCTCGTGCTGCTGTCGCTCGTGCCACCAGTCGGCGTGGATCGGCAGCATGTCGACCACCCGTTGCGCAGCCGCCCGTTGGCCCTTGACGCCGGCCCGGGCCCCGACGGCGGCTGCCCCGAGGACACCGGCCCCACCGAGGACGGACGTCAGGAGTGCGATGAGCGTGCGGGTCTTCATGCCGTGGACGGTACGCCCGCAGGCCGAGTCGACGACGTGGGCGGCCTGTGGGTGTGGGAAGAGCCGTAGGGGTGACCGCCTGTGGAGGGCGAGCCGACGTCGGGTGGCGTGGCGGGCCTCCCGGATCGTGTAAACTCTTTCCCGGTACCGTGTCCGAGCGGCCGAAGGATCATGTCTCGAAAACATGTGTGGGGGCAACTCCACCGTGGGTTCAAATCCCACCGGTACCGCCACTTCTCAGAAAACCCCCGTTCACGCGGGGGTTTTCTGCATTTCCAAGTGCAGCACCGATCGCCCTCGAGGGCGTGAGCGACCGGGGCGCTCTGCAGCCGGGTTCAGCGCCGCTTGCGGACTGCGTTCGTCGCCCACAACGCGACGGCGATCAGCACGGGCTGGAACAGGAGCCGGACGAACCGCTTGGTGTTCGTGTCCAGGCCGAAGCCGTCCCGGTGGTGCATCCACTGTGCAATGTTGCCCGGGAAGATCGCGGTGAAGAACACCGCTGCGACCCACCCGACGGTGGCCTGCCGACGGACCAGCAGCACGAGGGCGGCGCCGAGGGAGATCTCGGCGATGCCCGACGCCAGGACCGTGACGTCCGGGTCCAGGGGGACGAACTCCGGCACCTGGGCCCGGAACTCCTGGCGTGCGACGGTGAGGTGGCTGATGCCGGCCCAGGTCATGGCGGCGCCCAGCAGGATGCGGACGACGGTGCGGGGCTTGGTCGAGCGGGAAGTGCGGCGGCGGGAGGTCATCAGGGGCACGTGCCTTTCACAGGGGAGGGTGGAGCGGTGCGTCAACCGACGCTGCGGATGCGACGCCGGCGGGTGAGTTCGAACACGATCACTGCACCGGTCGCCGCGAGCAGGCCGACGCGATGCGCGCGGGCCACCGCCGTCGCGCCGGAGACGGCCAGCGCTGCGGCGGCGACGGTTCCTACGGTGACGGTGCGGTCCTCGAGGTCGAGGCCGGTGCGCACCGCTCCGAGTGCCGTCGCTGCGGCAGCGGCAGCCGTGGTCCACGGACGTGCGCCCTGCGCGAGGGTTGCGCCGGCTGCGATCTCGAGCAGCGGCACCAGGAGTGCGTGCGGGAGGCCGGGCACGAAACCGCGTTCCTGCATCCGGTGCGCCCGGACCGGCAGGGGACGCGTCATCGACGTGCCTGCTCCGTGCAGGGCGAGGAGCATGCCGGCGGACCGGATCATCGGCTGTGCGCAATCATGTTGTGCACAACCTAACACGGTGGCCCGCCGAATGCGCCTCAGCGGCCTGCGTCCCGCGCAGCCACGCGTCGCCGAACCGCCGCCGTCCACCCGAGCGAGATGGCACCGGCACCGAGCAGCGCCTTCACCGCGCCGCCGAGGACGAACGGGTACAGCCCGAACTCGAGCGTCTGCTGCAGGTCGAGCCCGAGCGACACCGCGAGCCAGCCCATGCCGATGGCGAACGTCACGACGGTGCCGAGCGCGAAGGACAGCACCGAGTTCCGCAGCGGGCGGTCGCCGAAGCGTTCGGCGATCCACCCGACCAGGGCAGCGGCGGCGATGAACCCGACGATGTACCCGCCGGAGGGACTGACGAGCACGCCGAACCCGGCGGAGCCACCCGCGAAGACCGGCAGCCCGATGACTCCGAGCAGCGCGTAGACGAGCATCGACAGGGCACCGCGGCGAGCACCGAGGGCGCTGCCGACCAGGAGGACGGCGAGCGTCTGCCCGGTGATCGGGACGGGCCAGAGCGGGACGGACACCTGTGCGGCGCCGGCAGTGAGCAGTGCGCCGCCGAGGACGAGTGCCGTGCTCACGACCGCGGTGCGGGGGAGCAGGGCGTCGGCGAGCGGACGGTGTGCGGTGGGGGAGAGCGCGGTCATGGCAGAACCTCCAGATGGGGCGACGGAGACGTACGGAAGAGCTGGTCAGACGGTGACGGCGGCGAGCAGTGACTCGGCCTCGCGGCGGGCATCCGCCACGGCAGTGGTGTCGAGCCCGCACGCCCGCAGGCAGGTCGCGACGATGGCGTCGCGGTCGGCCTCCTCGACACCTCCGACGCGGCGGAGCTGGATGACGGTCTCGGCGAGCTGGATGAGGATCCCACCGAGCCGTGCCGGCGGGATCGCGACGGTGACGTCGGAGTCGGCGGCGAGCGACCCGAGGCGCCCGTAGGCGTCCCGCAGCTCGATCCGCTCGGCGCGGAACCCGTCGTAGCGCTCGCCCTGCACCTCGGGCAGCAGGTAGAGCGTGCCGATGTTGTGCGGGGTGCGGGCGAGGGTCTCCACGTCGATCAGGACGAGCGCGGCCAGGGCACCGGCGGCCGATGCCGACGAGGGCACCCGGGCTTCGAGGCCGCGGACGACCTCGAGGCTCGGCCGGACCGAGGTCGTCAGGAGCTCGACGAACATGTCGTCCTTGCCGGCGAAGTGGTAGTACAGCGAGGCCTGCCGGATGCCGACCCGCTCCGCGATGGCCCGGGTCGAGGTCGCGCTGATGCCGTTCTCGACGAACAGGGCAGCGGCTGCGTCGAGGATCTGGTCGCGGGGGCTGAGCGCCGAGTCGGCGTTCGGGACGGCCCGCGGACGGCCGGGGCGTACGGGCCGGTCGTCGGAGGACATGCCCCCATCCTGACAGCCGGGGTCCGTCACGCCTGCTCCCGGTACGCGCGCCACCCGCCGTGGTGGGTGATGTCCCGGGCGCCCTCGACGGCGAAGGGTTCGACCAGGAAGCCGGTGACCTCGGCGCCGTCGTCGAGTGCCACGGTGCCGATGGCCATCGGCGCGGGCAGGCCTGCCACGAAGGTGCCGAACCCAGCGGCGGGCAGGCGCCAGACCTCACCGGCGATGCCGGATGGCGACGCGACACCCCCGCCGCCGGACGCGACCGGCCCCACGCGGACCAGCCCGGGCTTTGGCGGCACCGTGTCGAGGGCGTACAGCCGGTAGTCGGACGCGGTGCGGGCCTCCCGGACGAACGATCCGCCGGACGCGACCAGCTGGCCGTTCAGCGGCTGGTCACGGAGGTGCGCTCCGACGACCAACAGGTCGACGCCGGGCGCGAGGAACGCGGCGCCGAGCGCCGCGAGCCGTCGGTCGGTGAACGCGGGACCGGTCAGCATGACCCCGAACGGCAGGCCGTCGACGAACCCGGCAGGGACGGCGAGCGAGGCCATGTCGAGCAGGTTGGCGAAGTTCGTGTACCGACCCATCCGGCTGTTCGCGCCGATCGGATCGGCCGCGACCTCGTCGAGGGTGGGGTGCCACGTCGTGGTGGGCGTGAGGAGCGCTGTGGTGCCGGCGAGGGCGGCGCGTCCCGCGGCGCCGAGCACGTCGAGGCGTTCCTGGTCCGCGAAGAGGTCCGCTGCCGTGGGTCGGGCGCCACCCAGGACGATCGTGGCGACCGACGGGTCCAGGTCGTCGCCGACCAGGTCGCTGTGCGCCTCGACGTGCGCGCCGACGGCGGCGTACCGCTCGGCGACGAACGCGCCGTCGTAGAGCAGCGACGCTGCGTCGAGCAGGGGTGCGATGTCGACCTCGACCACCTCGTGGCCGAGTGCGCGGAAGCGCTCGACGGCCGCGGCGAAGGCCTCCGCCCAGCCGGGTGCGAGGCCCTCGAGCTGCGACGGCAGCGGGATCGCGATCCGCGGGACGGCCGGCACGTCGGCGAGGGCGACGTCGATGCGGGCGAGCGGGTCGGTGTCGTCCAGCCCGGCCATCAGCTCCGCCGCCGTGCGGGCGAGGTCGAGCGATCGGGCGAAGACCGTGACGCAGTCCTGCGAGCGGCAGGCCGGCACGACACCGGTGTTCGGCACCAGGCCCTTGGTCGGCTTCACACCGACCAGGTTGCCGAGCGCCGCCGGCACGCGGCCGGACCCGGCGGTGTCCGTGCCGAGTGCGAAGTCGACGATGCCGAGCGCGACGGCTGTGGCGGAACCGCTCGACGAGCCGCCGGAGATCCGCGTCGGGTCCCACGCGTTCCGGACCGCGCCGAAGGGCGACCGGGTGCCGACCAGGCCGGTGGCGAACTGGTCGAGGTTCGTCTTGCCGACGACGACCGCGCCGGCGGCGCGCAGGCGGGCGACGGCGGTCGCGTCGGCGGCGGGTTCGTACGCGTAGGAGCGGGCGGCTGCGGTGGTGGCCAGGCCGGCGACGTCGATGTTGTCCTTGACGGCGAACAGCAGGCCGGCGAGGGGGAGCGTCGGGTCGACGGCCTCGACCTCCTGCAGGACCGCGGCGCGGTCGCGCAGGGTGATCCAGACCTCGGGCCGGTCGACGGCGTCGATGCGGGCGAAGGCGTCGCGGACGCGGTCCGCAGCGGCGGTGGCGGCGCTCGCCCCGGCGCTCGCCGCGCTCACGCCGCCGCTCCGATCGCGGCCAGGACCTGCCCCGGTGCGACCTGGTCGCCCGGCTTGATGTAGACCTCCAACACGTGGCCTTCCACCGGTGCGTGCACCATCGACTCCATCTTCATCGCCTCCACTGCCAACAACTTCTGTCCCTCGTCCACCCGGTCGCCCGGTCGCACGTCCACCTGCCACACCGTCGAGGTGAAGGGCGCGGTCACGGCCGTCGCCCCGGCGGGCAGGACGACCTCGTCCGCCACGACGGCGGCCGGTTCGTCGCGCACGTCGAACTCGCCGGAGGCTCGCCACCGCTCCTTCTCCTCGCCGAACGCCCGCGCTTGCTGCGCCCGGAAGTCCGCGATCGAGCCCGCGTTCGCCTCGAGGAAGCGGTTGTACGAGGCGATCGAGAACTCGCCGTCGACGGTCTCGAACGAGCCCCGTCCGGCGTCGGTCTCGGCCCGCAGCTCGAGCAGCTCGTCGGCACCGACCGGGTACCACTCGATGCGATCGAAGAAGCGCAGCGCCCACGGGTCCTCCTGGAACAGCCCGCCGCGGCGGAACCGGTTCCAGATCTGCACGGTGCGCCCGACGAACTGGTAGCCGCCCGGCCCCTCCATGCCGTAGATGCAGAGGTACGCACCACCGATGCCGACGGAGTTCTCGGCGGTCCAGGTGCGGGCCGGGTTGTACTTCGTCGTGACGAGACGGTGCCGGGGGTCGAGCGGTGTGGCGACCGGGGCGCCGAGGTACACGTCGCCCAGGCCGAGCACGAGGTAGCTCGCGTCGAAGACGGTGCGGAAGACGTCGTCGACGCTCTCCAGACCGTTGATGCGCCGGATGAACTCGATGTTCCAGGGCGTCCACGGGGCGTCGTTCCGCACGCCGTTCATGTACCGCTCGATCGCCAGGCGGGTGGCGGGGTCGTCCCACGAGAGCGGCAGCTTCACGGTGCGCGAGGGCACGACGAGCTGGTCGGTCGGCGGGATCTCGTCCTCGAACTCGCGGAGCAGCGCGGCGACGTCGCGCGCCTTGAGCACGGACGCGTCGGTGTGCACCTGCAGCGAGCGGATGCCCGGCGTGATGTCGAGGATCCCCTTCGGCGTGTGTTCCTGCAGCTTCGTCATGAGCGCGTGCACGCGCATGCGCAGCGCGATGTCGAGCGTCATGTCGCCGTACTCGACGAGCACGTTGTCGTCGCCGTCGCGTCGGTAGGCGACGCTCGGACGGACGTCGGTCGCCTCCAGGCGGGTGATCACGCCGTCGTCGCCGTCGCCTCCGGTGCGGGGGACGGTCCGGGAGGCCCGGTTCGCCTCGAGCGCGGCGGCGTCGGCTTCGCGGACGGGGACGAACCGGACCGTGTCACCTGGTCGGAGTTGGCCCAGCTTCCACAGGTCGCCGCTGGCGACCACGGCGGGGCAGACGAAGCCGCCGAGCGAGGGCCCGTCCGGACCCAGGATGATCGGGGTGTCGCCGGTGAAGTCGATCGCACCGACCGCGTACGGGGTGTCGTGGATGTTCGAGGGGTGGAGGCCGGCCTCGCCGCCGTCCGTCCGCGCCCACTCGGGTCGGGGCCCGATCAGCCGGATGCCGGTGCGCGCCGAGTTGTGGTGCACGCCGTAGTCGGTGGCGTAGAAGACGTCGAGGTCGGCGCGGGTGAAGAAGTCCGGTGCCGCGTGCGGGCCCTCGGTGACGCCGATCTCCCACGTGTCGGTGAGTGCCGTGCGCCGATCGGCCGGGGTCGGGCCGCCGACCAGGCACAGGCGGGTGCCGGCGGGGAACGCCGGGTGCGCGGCGTCGGAGTCCGGTGAGCCCGGCCGCAGGACGTCGCCGGCGAGCAGCGCACGGCCGGCGTGCCCACCGAAGCCGCCGAGCGTGAAGGTGGCGGTGGAGCCGAGGTAGGTGGGGACGTCGAAGCCACCGCGGACGGCCAGGTAGGTGCGCAGGCCGGGCCCGGGGGCCGTGCCGATCGCCAGGGTCTGTCCGGCGCCGACCTCGATCGGCTCCCACGCCGCGACGGGTTCGCCGTCGATGGTCGCGGGCACGGGTGCGCCGGTGATCGCGATGACGCCGGCGGTCGAGAAGCGCAGGGTCGGACCCGTCGCCGTGATCTCGAGCGCGGGAGCGCCGTCGGGGTTGCCCACGGCGCGGTTCGCCTCGGCGAAGGACGCGGCGTCGAACGGGCCGCTCGGCGGGACGCCAACCTGCCAGTACCCGACCCGGCCGGGCAGGTCCTGGATCATCGTCATGGTGCCCGGTGCGATGACGTCGATGCGCGGGTCCGGGTCGTCGGTCTCGTCGAGCGTCGAGGTGGAGTGCGTGGCGGTGCGGAGCTCGAGGTCGTCGGTCAGTGCACGGAGCAGCCCGGTGTTCGTCACGATGCCGTCGATCCGCGTGGCGGCGAGGCCGTCGCGCAACCGGTCGAGGGCATCGTCGCGGGTCTCGCCGGTGGCGATGACCTTCGCGAGCATCGGATCGTAGAACGCCGAGACCTCGGAGCCGGTCTCGACCCAGCCGTCGACGCGGAGTCCGCTCGGGTCGCCGGACTCGGTGGTCGCGCTCGGGAACACCGCCTGGGTGACGAGGCCGCTCGAGGGCAGCGAGCCCTTCGCCGGGTCCTCGGCGTAGACACGGGCCTCGACGGCGTGGCCGTTCGGGGTCCAGGTGCGGTCGAAGACGTCGTCGCCGATGCCGTCGGCGCCGTCACGGGCCAGGCGGAGCATGAGGTCGACGAGGTCGACTCCGAAGACCTCCTCGGTCACCGGGTGCTCGACCTGCAGGCGGGTGTTCACCTCGAGGAACGACGCCTCTTCGCGCACCGGATCGTAGACGAACTCGACGGTGCCGGCGCTGCGGTAGCCGACGCTCGCGGCCAGGCGACGGGCGGACTCGTGCAGCTCGGTCCGGACGTGCTCGGGGAGCGCCGGTGCGGGGGACTCCTCGATGACCTTCTGGTTGCGGCGCTGCAGGGAACAGTCCCGGTCGCCGATGACCGCGACGCGGCCGTTCCCGTCGCCGAAGAGCTGGACCTCGACGTGCCGGGCCGGTCGCACCAGGCGCTCCAGGAAGATGCCGGCCGACCCGAAGGCCGCGGTGGCCGTGCGGGTGACGCTCGTGTACGCCGCGCGGACCTCGGCGAGGGTCGCGCACGCCTGCATGCCGATGCCGCCGCCGCCACCGGTGGCCTTGAGCATCACCGGCAGGCCGATGCGCTCGGCCTCGGCCACGGCGTCGTCGACGCTGGCGAGCAGGCCGGTGCCGGCGAGCATCGGGACCCCGGCAGCGGCGGCGAGCTCGCGGGCGGTGTGCTTCGCGCCGAAGCGGACGATCTGGTCGGCGGTCGGCCCGACGAACCGGATGCCGGCGTCCTCGCAGGCGCGGGCGAAGTCCGTGTTCTCCGACAGGAACCCGTAGCCGGGGTGGACCAAGCCGGCGCCGGTGTCCTTCGCTGCCTGCACCACGGCGTCGATGCGGAGGTACGAGTCGCGGGCGGGGGCCGGGCCGAGGCGGACGGCGACGTCGGCCTCGCGGACGTGCGGAGCGGCCCGGTCGGCGTCCGAGTAGACGGCGACGGTCCGCATGCCGAGGGCCTTCGCGGACCGGATCACCCGGCGGGCGATCTCGCCGCGGTTGGCGACGAGGACGGTGTTCTGGCTCAGGGTCACGGTGTCGGTCCCGGTGGGGTCGGGCGCGGCGGTCACGGCTGGACCACGATCATGCGCAGTGGGGTGCAGGAGAAGTCGTTGCACGGGTTGTTCATCTGGGGGCAGTTCGACACGATGACGAGCACGTCGCGTTCTGCCCGGACGGCGACGCGCTTGCCCGGTGCGCTCATGCCGTCGACGATCCCGAGGGCGCCGTCGGCCTCGACCGGGACGTTCATGAACCAGTTGAGGTTCGAGACGATGTCGCGGGCACCGAGGCCGTGCCGGCCGGCCTCGGCCAGGAAGTTCTCGCGGCAGCCGTGCTGGTACTGGGTGTGGTGGCCGTACCGCAGGGTGTTGGACTCCTTCGAGCACGCGCCGCCGATGGTGTCCTGCCGGTCGATCTCGTTGGCGACGACCGTCATGAGCGGGTGCCCCTCGTTCGACATCAGCACGGTGCCGGTGCGGACGTAGGCGTTCCCCTGGGCCGCGAGGGTGTCCGGGACGCTGTAGCGCTCGTCGGGGTCGTGCGCGTCGTAGACCAGGCAGTCGGCGCTCTGGTTGCCGCCGACGTCGACGATCGTGAGCACCTGGCCGGCGCGGACGACGGCGGACCAGGGCGCGAGCGGCTCGACCCGGTCGTCGCGGACGACTTCGCCGGGCACGAGGGACTCGCTCCAGTCCAGGGCGACGTCGGGGGCGTGGACGGCGCCGACCGGGACGGTGGAGGTGCGGGTGTGCGTCGTCGTGTCGGGCATCAGAGGCCTCGTGCTTCCGCGTAGTCGATCGCGTTCAGGTAGGCGCGGGTGAGTTCCGGCGTGGCCGTGAACCGCTCGTCCGCGTCGGTCGTCGGTGCCCCACGCCAGGCGTGCACCCGGAGCGGGCCGACGGCGTACTCCGGCCGGGGGGCGATCGGGTGCGCGACGTTCGCGACGAGCACGAGCAGCGGCAGCTCGGCGACGAGGGTGACGTGGTGCCCGGCTCCGGCCGAACCGGTGAAGGTCATCGCCCCCTCGTCGTCGATCCGGACGCCCTGGAAGAACGAGATGCTCGGCGGCAGGTCACGCTTCGTCAGCCCGTGCTTCGCCGCTGCCTTCGCGAACAGCGACCGGCCGCTCGGCGTCGGACCCTCGGGCGCCGCGCCACCGTACTTCGTCTCGTTCCAGGCGTCGGTGGAGGTTCCGCAGAAGGCGTCGTGGTGCCCGGACGTGTCCTCGACCACCGTCGCCAGGGCCCGGCCGTCGCCGCTGAGCAGTGGCGTGCCGGCACCGAGGTAGGCCTGCCACGGGATCTTCTGCGTGTCGGCGACGTTCAACCGCTCCCACGGTTCGAGCGCGTTGAACACCAGGAGGTTGGCGCAGGCCTGCCCCGTCGGGTCGTCGAAGCGGAGACGAGAGCCCCTGGCCAGGATCTTGTGCGTGTACCCGCCGGGGGCCACCGTCTCTGCCCAGACGAGCTGTGCGCGGTCCACGCCCTCGGGGGCGAACGGGGACGTCGACGCCGGCAGGTACGGCATGTACTCGGACTGCGTCCCGGCCTGGGCGCGCGCATCGGAACGCGAGGCGAGCACGCTGTCGGTCTGGTGGAGGTCGCGCATGGGGTTCCTTCGGTCAGGCTTCGACGGTCGCGGTCGCGGAGGCGGGTGCCTGGACGGCGGGGACCGAGGCGGTGGACGGGACCTCGGCGAGGGTGATCGGTCCGTGCGCACGGTGCCGCCGGGCCGACCACACCCAACCCACGAGCAGGACGGCGCCGATGAACAGCAGGGCGCTGTACTGCAGCCACCACGAGTTCCCGGTCAGGTCGTAGATCTCCGGGCGCGGCCAGATGAGGTTGACCGCCATGCCGATCTGGAAGGCGACGGCGAGGGCGTTGAGCGGGATGCCCCACCGGCCGAGCGTGAACAGCGGCTTGCCGTCCTCGTCCACGCCGGCGGGGAAGCCGGACCGTCGGAGCCGGATGCGTTGGACCAGCAGGGGGCCGGTGACGCCGAGGTAGGCCAGGTAGAGCATCGCGATGCACAGGCTGGACAGGGCGGTGAAGATCGCGGACTGACCGATGTTCACGGCGAGTGCGAGGCCGGCACCGACACCGACGACGATCGACGCGGCGATCGGTGTCCCGGTCCGGGGTGAGACCCGAGCGAGCGTGCGGTGGAAGGGCAGGGCCTTCTCGCGGGCCATCGAGTAGACCATGCGCGCACCGGCGGTCTGCACGGCGAGGGTGCAGGCGAACACGGCGACCGCGACGGTGCAGAGCAGCAGCCGGCCGAAGACGTCGCCGAGCGTCGAGGTGATCACCCAGGCGAGTCCCTGCGTCGCCAGCTTGCCGTCGGTCAGGCTCGGGGCGGCGACCAGGGCGCCGATGATGAGCAGCCCACCGCCGAGGCCGGAGACGGTGAGCGCGCGGACGATGGTCTTCGGGGTGGTCCGGCGGGGGTTGTGCGTCTCCTCGGCGAGCTCACCGGCGGAGTCGAAGCCGACCATCACGTAGGCAGCCATCAGGGACGATGCCAGGAACGCCCAGACGTACGGTTCGGTGCTCGTCGAGCCGGCGGTCGTGAACACCACCGCAGGGCTGCGGTGCGGCAGCAGGAAGAGCGCGCCGATGAGCACGACGACGCCGATGATCTCGATCAGCACGCCGAAGCTCGTGACCCGCGCCATCAGCCGGACGCTCGTGATGTTCACCAGGGTCGTCACGACGAGCATCACGATGCCGAGCACCACCGCGTTCGCAGCACCGGTCGACGAGGCGAGGGAGGGGTCGGCTCCGGGGCCGCCGACGACCTGGAACCCGTTCCAGATCGCAGGGAGCACGGCCTGCACCGCGATGGCTGCGACGGCCACGGTGAGGATCTGCCCGATGATCATCGTCCACCCGGTGAACCACCCGAAGCGCGCGCCCGCCAGACGACTGGACCACTGGAAGATCGCGCCCGAGATCGGCCACCGGGCGGCGAGCTGCGCGAAGTTCAGCGCGACGAGCAGCTGGCCGCCGAAGACGAGTGGCCAGGCCCAGAAGAAGGCGGCACCGCCGAGTCCGAACCCGAGGCCGAACAGCTGGAAGACGGTGGTCAGGATCGAGACGAACGAGAACCCGGCCGCGAACGACGAGAACGAGCCGACCCCGCGGTGGAGTTCCTGCTCGTAGCCGAGTCGGGCGGAGCCCTGGGTGTCGACGGGGTCGACGCTGGACGTGGCGCGCGGTGCGTGGAGCGGTGACTCTGGAGAGCGCATGGCTGCAGACCTTTCGCGGAGTACCTGTCGGGCGACAGGTAGTGCGACCAGTGTCGTGCGGACCCGTGTCGCCGTCGTTGCCCGGCTGTTTCGGGCACGTGACGGAAGGGGCCCGCGTGTAAACGTTCGGAGTCGAGCGAGGAGCTCGGCGACTGCTGTGGACAAGAGGGATCCAAACCGATGTAGATTGGATCCGTCAAGTCCGCCACCGCGAAAGGCACGTCGTGATCCAGACCGTCCTCGGCCCCGTCGAGTCGTCCGGGATCGGTGCGGTGTCGATGCACGAGCACCTGCTGACCGACGCGAGCGCCCTGCAGCGGCCCGGTGTCGAAGCGCTGGAACCGAGCCTCGCGGTCACCGCGGACCTGGCTGCCGCCCTGCGGTGGAGCCAGCTCGCACTCGCGGACAACCTGCGCCTCGACGACGTCGACCTGCTCGCCGACGAACTCCGCACCGCGCGGAGCAGCGGCCTCGGGCTCGCCGTCGACCTGAGCTCCCTCGGCTTCGGCCCCGACCACGCCCGGCTGCCCGACCTGTCACGGGCGAGCGGCGTCGGGATCGTCGCCGGCTACGGGGCCTACCTGCCACGACTGCTGCCCGAGTGGTACCTCGACCTGGACACCGACGGGCGACAGGGGCTCTTCGAACGGGCACTGACGGACTCGGTACCCGGCACCACGTACCGCGCCGGGCTGCTCGGCCTGATGGGGACGACGACGGCGTTCGCGACCGCCGACGGACTCGAGGAACGCCGCAGTCTCACGGCGGCTGCACGAGCGGCGGCGACCACCGGCGCGGCCGTCGTCGTCCGGCTGGCCGCCGACGCCCGGAACGGCCTCGAGGTGCTCGAGCACGTCGTGGCCGAGGGGGTCGACCCGAGCCGGGTCGTGTTCTCGACCGTCGACGAGTTCCTCGACCTGCCCTACCTGCGCGACCTCGGCCAGGCAGGAGCCGTGCTCGAACTCTGCTTCGGCAACGAGGGCTCGCACGTCGGTCGCATCCGCAACGCCAGCGATCCGCAACGGCTCGACGCTTTCCTGGCCCTGCGCGAGAGCACCCCCGACACCCGCTGGGTCTTCGGCCACGCCACCTGGACGAAGGGCCAGCTCCGTCGGTACGGCGGACACGGCCTCGACCACCTGACCGCCCGGGTCGTCCCCGGCCTCCGCGCACTCGGCGTGCCCGACGAGGTCCTCACCCGGATCACGGTCGACGAGCCCGCTCGACTGCTCGACCGCCCCTGACCGAGCACCCCGACCCACCGCACCCACGTCCCACGGAGGAACCGTCATGAGAGACACGCTCGCACCCCTGGCCCCGCTCGAGCCGTTCCTCGTCGACGGCACCTGGACCGCACCCGACGGCGCCGAACTCCTCGACGTGCTCGACCCCGCCACCGAGGTGCTGCTCACCCGGGTGCCGCAGGCCGGTCCGGCCGACGTCGACGCCGCCGTGGCCGCCGCGCGCCGGGCACACGAGGACCGCCGGTGGAGCGGGATGAGCCCGCACGACCGCAGCCGCATCCTGAACCGCGTCGCGGACCTGATCGAGGAGCGGCTCGAAGAACTCGCCGTGCTCGAGACCCGCGACAACGGCAAGCCGATCGAGCGCTCCCGCGCCGACACCGCGACCTCGGCCCGGGTGTTCCGCTACTACGCCGGCGCTCCCTCGCGCCTGACCGGCACGGTCGTCCCCGTCGACGGCGGAGCGCACCACGTGTACACGACCCTCGAACCGGTCGGCGTCGCGGCGCTCATCCTGCCCTGGAACTTCCCGATCATGACCGGCGCGTTCAAGCTCGCACCGGCGCTCGCCGCGGGCTGCACGGTGGTCGTCAAGCCGGCCGAGCAGACCCCGCTCACGATGCTCCGGGTCGCCGCGATCTGCGAGGAAGCCGGTGTGCCCGCCGGCGTCGTCAACGTCCTGACCGGTGACGGCCGGGTCGGTGCCGCGCTCACCGCGCACCCCGGTGTCGACAAGGTCTCGTTCACCGGCAGCACCGAGGTCGGCCGCAAGGTGATGACCGCCGCGAGTGCGGACTTCAAGCGCCTGACCCTCGAGCTCGGCGGCAAGAGCCCGAACATCGTGTTCGAGGACGCCGACCTCGACGCCGTCGTGCTCACCGCGATGCGTGCGTCGTTCGGGCACTCCGGCCAGATGTGCACCGCGGGCAGCCGCCTGCTCGTGCAGCGGTCGGTCCTCGACGAGGTCACCGAGCGCCTGGTCGCCGCCGTCCGGAAGGTCCCCGTCGGCGACGGGCTCGACGGCGGGGTCACCGTCGGACCGCTCGTGTCCGAGGAGCAGCGGCAGCAGGTGCTCGGGTACATCGAGCAGGGCAAGGCCGAGGGGGCGACGGTCGCGGTCGGCGGCGGCGTGCCCGAGCGCCCGGGCTACTACGTCGAGCCGACGCTCTTCACCGGCGTCTCGAACACGATGACCATCGCGCGCGAGGAGATCTTCGGGCCCGTCGTCGGCGTCATCCCCTTCGACGACGAGGACGAGGCGATCGCCATCGCGAACGACCAGACGTACGGCCTCGCCGCCGGGGTCTGGACCCGTGACCTGTCCCGCGCCCACCGGATGGGCCAGCGGCTGCACGCCGGCACCGTGTGGGTGAACACCTACAACCTGTTCGACCCGGCACTGTCCTTCGGCGGGGTCGGCGAGTCCGGCCTCGGCCGCGACCTCGGCGAAGAGGCCCTGCGCGCGTTCTGCGAGTCGAAGAGCGTCGTCATCGCGCTCTGAGGTCGCGACCGGTGCCGCCGCCGTCGTGCCTGCCGAGTGCGGGCACCGCGGCGAGCTGCAAGGCGGCGAGGACGACGAGCGCCCACCCGGAACCGACCGCAGACACCAGGACCCCGCCCACGAGTGAGCCGACGGCGTAGCCCGCGCTGGTGACGGCCGAGAAGACGCCGACGCCGGTGGCCCGGGTGCGGTCGTCGAGCGTCCGGGTGCTCAGGATCGTGAGCGTCGGGAACAGCGGCGAGTACCCGGCACCGACCAGGACGGCACCGGCGGCCGCGGTCGGGAAGTCGTGTGCGACCGCGAGGACGACCAGCCCTGCGGCGAGGACGACCAGGGCTCCTCGTGCGGTGCGGACGGGCCCGATCCGGTCCGGCAGTCCGCCGAGGAGCAGTCGCACCCCGACGACGCTCGCTGCGAAGACCGTGAAGACGTTCGCGGCCCCGGTCAGTCCCTGCGCGCCGACGCCCTGCCCGACCAGGTGCTGGATGAGGAACGCGATCATGAAGCCCTCGGCCGCCCAGGCCACGAGTCCCGCCGCGCCCGGTCGTACGACGGCCCGCAGCACCGCCGCGAGACCCGCACCGGCCGGTCGTGCCGGGCTGCGGTGCACCGGAGCCGATCCGCCCCGCGTGAGCAGTGCCACTCCGAGCCCGGCGAGCTGGATGCCGATCGCGACGACCCACACGGTGCGGTGTCCGGCCGACTGGTACAGGTTCTCGCCGACCACGGGCCCCAGGGCGAGACCGATCCAGACGGCGAGCCCGAACAGGCCGAGTGCGCGGCTCCGCTGGGTCACCGGGACCTCGGCGACGACCCAGGCAGTCAGGCCGGTGGCGGTGGCCGCGTTGCCGGCGCCGAAGACGAGCCGGCTGACCGCGAGGCTCGGGACGCTCAGCGCGACGAGCACGATGCCGAGTCCGGCCGCCGCCAGCAACCCGGCACCGAGGAGGACACGTCGTGGACCGAGCCGGTCGCTCAGGATGCCGGCGAGTGGCATCGCGCCGATCGCCACGAACCCCGCGAGCGACACGAGCAGCCCACCGACGGCGGGGTCGGCGCCGAGCTGGTCCGTCGCCACCCGTGGCACCACCGGGGTGCTCGCACCGTTGACGACGTAGCCGGCGGTCGACGCCACGACGAGGAGCCAGAACGCGGTCCCCCGCGTGCCGGTCTCGGCGAGCGGTCTCACTCCCCGGCTCGGCGGGGGCGGCACTCCAGGCTGAGCCAGAGCTCGAAGCAGGCGCTCCGCGACAGGGCGGTCGCACCGATCGACGCGCGGCCCATCCGACCGACGTCCGGTCCGAAGACGTCGAACAGCAGGTCGCTGGCCGCGTTCGACACCTGGTTGAGCTGCTCGAACCCGGGCGGGCAGAGGACGAAGCACAGCCCGCGGGACAGTGCAGTGACCTCGTCGAGTGAGCCGAGGGCGTAGCGGATCATGCCGAGGGCGTTGACCGCGGTGTAGCGGGCCGCTTCACGAGCCTGCTCGAGGGTGATGTCGACCCCGACCGACCCCGGGTGCAGCATCGTGCCGTCCCGTGATTCCGGGGTCATGCCGCTCAGCTCCAGCAGGTCCCCGGTGCGGTGGAACGCGCGGAGCGAGCTGCCGTACCGGCCACCGTAGGGCGGGTTCGCGTAGTCCGGGATGACGAGTCCGAGTTCCTGCGCGCGGGCTTCAGCGGAGTGCTCCATGGCTCAACAGTATCCGGCGGTGGCGGTAATGGATACAACCTGTTTATGATGGGATCCATTCAGCGTCCGGGGGTGGCGCGCACGAGGGAGGACCCGCGACATGACGATCGGTCTCGAGGACGGCACGATGGCCGCCCAGGCAGTGACGGCGATCGACGTGGCCGCCGAGCGGTCCCGCACCGCCGGCACCGCAGGGCGCCACTACTTCAACGCGGCCGGCGCGGGCCTGGTCAGCGACGGCGTCCTGGAGGCAGTGGTCACCCACCTGCGCCGGGAACAGCGGGTGGGTGGGTACGAAGCCGCCAACCAGGTCGCCGACGAGGTCGCCGACGTCTACACCGCGGCCGCCACCCTGCTCGGGTCGGCGCCGGACGAGATCGCCCTGTTCGACAGCGCCACGAGCGGCCTGCGCGGTGTCTTCGACGCGCTGCGGCTCGGTGCCGGGGACACCGTCGTCGCACCCCGCTCCAGCTACGTGAGCCAGGCGCTCCGGTTGTTGGCCATGCAGCGGCACGACGACGTGCGGCTCGAGGTCGTGCCGAGCGACGCCACCGGTGCCATGGACCTCGAGGCCCTGGACCGCGCCGTCGCCGGAGCGAGCGGCCGTGTCGTCGTGAGCGCGGTGCACGTGCCGACCTCGTCCGGCCTCGTCGAACCGATCGCGGAGATCAGCGCCGTCGCCCGTCGCCACGGCGCCCTGACCGTCGTCGACGCCACGCAGTCCGTCGGCCAGATCGACATCGACGTGCGCGCCGTCGACTGCGACGCCCTCGTCACCACCGGCCGGAAGTTCCTGCGTGGGCCGCGCGGCACCGGGATCGCCTACCTGCGCCGCGGGATGCTCGAGGGCGTCGGTGCGTGGGCGCCGGATGTCCGCGGAGCCGTCTGGACCGGCGAGGATGAGTGGACGATGGACGGCACCGCGCGACAGCTCGAGACGTGGGAGTGCTCCGTCGCCGCACGGCTCGGCCTCGGAGTGGCGCTGCGCGAAGCGCTCGACCGCGGGCCGGCGGCGACCGAGGCGCACCTGGTCGGCCTCGGCGCCCACCTGCGCACCGCGCTCGACGCCGTGGACGGCGTCACCGTGGCGGACCCGTCCGCGTCAGCGTCCGCGATCGTCACCTTCACGGTCGACGGCGTCGCCGGCAAGGAGGTCTCGGCCCGGCTCCGGCAGCGCCGCATCGACTCGATCTCCGTCCCCGCGAGCCACGCGCAGTGGGACCTGGGCGCCCGTGGCCTGCCGAGCGTCGTCCGCGTCTCGCCGCACGTGTACAACGACGACGAGGACGTCCGGGTCCTGCTCGAGGGCGTCGCGGACGTCGTCGCCGAGGTCCGCGCGTGACGGCCGTGCACGACGTCGTCGTCCTCGGACTCGGCATCCACGGATCCGCCGCCACGTACGAGCTCGCGCGCCGCGGACTCGACGTCGTCGCGGTGGAGCGCTTCGCACCGGGGCACGAGCGCGGCTCGTCGCACGGCGCCACCCGGATGATCCGCCGCGCCTACCCGCACCCGGTGTGGAACGACCTCGTCGACCGTGCGTACCGCGGGTGGGACCGCTGGGGGACCGCCGCCGGCGCGCCCTTCCTGCACCGGACCGGTGGACTGTACGCGCACCGGGGCGAGCCGACGATGCAGGGTGGGGCGAGCCTCCCGGTCGACCGCGCAGCCTGGCCGACGCTCGCGCCCTCGCTGCGTCCGCCCGAGTCGTACGGCGCGGTCCACGACCCCGACGCCGGTGTGCTCGAGGCCGCGCGGGCGCTCGCGTTCGCGCAGTCCGCCGCCGCGGCGGCCGGCGCCGACCTGCGGTACGGCGAGACCGTGCTCGACTGGCAGGTCGACGACGGCGTCGTCACCGTCCGGACCGACGCCGGCAGTGTCCGCGCGCGACGGCTCGTGCTCGCCGGCGGCGCCTGGGCGTCGCACCTGGTACCCGAGGCCGCCGCGTTCTTCGAGGTCTGGCGCATCGTCACGCTCACCGCGCCGACGGGGCAGACCGTGGCGCAGCCGCCCGCGCTCGGGTGCTTCTCGATCGACCTGCCGGAGGGGCTCGTCTTCGGGCTCCCGGAGACCGCCGGATCCGGCGCGAAGATCGGCATCGACGCCGGACCCGTGTGGGACCCGGACGTGCCCGTCGCACCGCCGACCGAGGCCGAGGTCGCGCACCTGGCCGAGCTCCTCGAAGGGTTCGTCCCCGGCATCGTCACCGCCGGTGCCCAGGCAGTCGCATGCCTGTACACGATGACCCCGGACAAGCGGTTCGTCGTCGGCGCCCTGCCCGAGCAGCCCGAGGTGCTCCTCGCCGCAGCCTGCTCCGGCCACGGCTTCAAGTTCGGGCCGGCGATCGGTGCGGCCGTCGCCGACCTGGTGCAGGGCATCGACCGCCCCGACCTCGCGTTCCTCAGCCCCGCACGGATGGTGACCACCGCATGACCGCCCCAGCAGCACCCTCCACCCGACGCGTCGCCGTCGCCGCACCGCACCCGGCCGCCCTCGACGCCGCCGCCGAGGCGGTCGCGGCCGGCGGGGACGCCATCGACGCCGCGCTCGCGGCGGCCACGGCACTGACCGTCGTCTACCCGCACCAGTGCAGCATCGGCGGGGACCTCGTCGCCCTCGTCCGTCGGCCAGGACGGCCCGTCGTCGCCGTGGTCTCCGCCGGCGCCGCACCGGCCGGCATCGACGTCGCGGCGCTCGCGCAGCAGGACCGGATGCCCCGGCAGGGCGCCCAGACCGTCACGGTCCCCGGCGTCGTCGCGGGATGGCAGGCGATCGACGCACTCGGCGGCCGACTCGGGCTCGCCGACCCGTTGACCCGCGCAGCACGACTCGCGGCCGACGGGGTCCCCGTCTCCGCCGGACTCGGCCGTGCGATCGCGGTCCGGACCGACGAGCTCCACGCCGACCCCGGGATGCGCGAGGTCTTCACCGACGACGTCGGGGCGCTCCTGGCCGAAGGCGACCCGCTCGTGCAGCCGGCACTCGCCGCGACCCTGACCGAACTCGCTGCCGACCCGGGCGCGATGTACCGGGGACGGATCGCCGCCTCGATCACCGCCCGGCTGCGGGAACTCGGGGGCGCACACACCGAGGCCGACTTCGCCTCGCACGACGCCGAGCTCGTCGAGCCCCGCGGCACGACGATCGGCGGGGCCCGGTGGTGGGTCGCGCCGCCGCCCACGCAGGGCGTCGTGCTGCTCGGGATCCTGCCGGAAGCGCTCGCCGACGGCAGCGAGCACGGCACTGCGACCGCCGACCTCGTCGACGCCGTGCACCGTGCCGCGCTCGTCCGCCAGGCCGAACTCGGCGACCCCCGCGGCGGCTCCATCGACGTCGCGGCCATGCTCGACCCACGCGACTCCGGTCGGGTCGGCGCACTGCCCCGTGCCGGCCGTGCCCTCGGCGACACCGTCGCGGTGACCGCTGCGGACAGCGACGGCACCGTCGTCACGCTCATCCAGAGCGTCTACCAGCTCTTCGGCTCCGGCATCCTCGACCCGGGGACGGGCGTGGTGCTGCACAACCGCGGCTCCGCCTTCAGCACCGACCCCGCGCACCCCGCCCACGTCGGACCGGGCCTGCGGCCGCCGCACACCCTGTTGCCGGTGATCGCCGAGACCGACGACCTGGTGCTCGGCCTCGGCTGCCAGGGCGGCAGCGCCCAGCCGTGGATCCTCGCGCAGCTCGCCCGTGACCTGGTCGCCGCGGGCAGCGACCCCGACGAGGTCCTCGGCCGACCGCGGTTCGTGCTCGGTGCGCGCGACCTCGGGCACGAGGTGATGACGCTCGTCGCCGAACCCGGTTCCGAGGACGCGATCGCCGCGGCCGACGCCCTCGGCCTGCCCATTGCCCGCACGGGCGGCCCCGTCGACGAGGCCGGGCACGTCCAGACCGTCCGGCTCCACGCCGACGGACACCTCGACGCCGCGAGCGACCCCCGCGCGGACGGCCGCGCCGTCGTCCTCGACGCCCACTGACCGCACGATCCACCCGAGAAGGAAGCCCATGAGCAGCACCCACGTCCTCGATCCGCTGACCTCCGTCGAGATCGCCTCCTTCGTCACCGCCGTCCGTGCCTCCGGGCGCATCGGGGCCCGGCCGCGCTTCTGGGGGATCGCGCTCGACGAGGAGAAGGCCAGGGGCACGACCGCCGGTGGCGCCCGTCCGGTGCGGATCGTCGTGATGGACCCGGACGCCCACGCCGCGTGGGAGGTGCGCGGGTGGACCGCCGGCCCGGACTCGCCCGCGATCGTCGAGCTGTGGACCGACGTGGACCACCGTCGCCCCGGCGTCTCGAGTGACGAAGCACGGCTCATCGCGCAGGCCGCACGGAAGTCGCCGCTCGTCATCGAGGCGCTCGCGAAGCGCGGGATCACGGACACGTCGCTCGTCTGGGTCGACCCGGAGTCGATCACCGGTTTCGTGCCCGAGGACCTCGCCGACCGCCGCCTGAGCTGGGGCACGGTCTGGTACCGCGAGTTCCCCGAGGACAACGGTTACGCACGACCCGTCGCCGGGCTCGTCCCGATCCTCGACCTGGACACCCTCGAGGTCATCCGGATCGAGGACCACGGCGTCATCCCGATGGCGAGCGAGACCGGCACGTACACCTCCGGCACCTGGGGTCCCGACCGCGAGGTGTCGGCGCTCGACATCGTCCAGCCGAACGGCCCCGGCTTCACGATCGACGGGCACGAGGTCCGCTGGCAGAACTGGACGTTCCGTGTCGGCTTCTCGCACCGCGAGGGGCTCGTGCTGCACGACCTGTCCTACCGTGACGGCGACGTCGAGCGGCCGGTGCTGCACCGTGCGGCCGTCAACGAGATGTACGTGCCGTACCTGGACAGCGACCCGACCGCGTACCGGAAGAACTTCTTCGACTGGGGCGAGTACGGCGCCGGCCCGCTGACCGCGAGCCTGGAGCTCGGCTGCGACTGCCTGGGGGAGATCCGGTACTTCGACGTCGACTTCCTGGACGGCCACGGCGAACCGCAGACGATCGTCAACGGCATCTGCCTGCACGAGGAGGACGACTCGATCCTCTGGAAGCACGTGAACACCCGCACCGGCAGCGCCGAGGTCCGTCGCAGCCGCCGACTCGTGATCTCGAGCTTCGCGACCGTGGCGAACTACGACTACGGCTTCTACTGGTCGCTGTACCAGGACGGCTCCGTCGAGCTCGAGGTGAAGCTCACCGGCCTGATGTCGGTGTCCGGCATCGCCGACGGCGAGACCCCGCGGTACGGCCGGATGGTCGCACCGAACGTGCAGGCCCCGACGCACCAGCACTACTTCGCCGTCCGGCTCGACACCGCCGTCGACGGGCCGTTGAACCGGCTGGTCGAGGTGCACGCCGAGCCCGAGCCCGACGAGGCCCTGAACCCCTACGGCAACGCCTGCATCGCGGTCGAGACGCCGATCGGTTCCGAGGCCGACGGCGCCCGGATGACCGACCCGGCCCGCGCGCTGCACTGGCGCATCGAGAGCGAGTCCGCGCAGAACCGCTACGGCGAGAGCACGGCCTACCGCCTGGCGGTCCAGAACACCGCGCAGCTGCACGTCCGCCCGGGCAGCATCGTCGAGCGGAAGGCGCCGTTCGTCGCGAAGCACCTCTGGGCGAGCGCCTTCGACCCCGAGGAGCGCTTCATCGCCGGCGAGTACCCGAACCAGGGCGAGCTCGGCGACGACGGGGTGCACGTCTGGCAGCAGGCGGACCGGTCCCTCGAGAACGAGCGCCTCGTGCTGTGGCCCGTCCTCGGCGTGCACCACTTCCCGCGTCCCGAACAGTGGCCGATCATGCCCGTCGACACGATCGGCTTCCGGCTCGAACCGGACGGCTTCTTCGACCGGAACCCCTCGCTCGACGTCCCGCCGTCGGCGACCGACCACTGCGCGCCGGGTGCCGGCCACGACCACGACCACGCGGCGCACGACCACCACACCGACGCCGCGCACGACGGGCACGTCCACGCCGAGCAGCAGCACGACCACGAGGGCGGCCGCTGATGCCCGCGCCCGAGCACACCCCGGAGCACCTCGCCGACTGGTCCGCCGTCCGCCTGGCCGACGCCGTCGCGAACCGCGAGGTGTCGGCGGTGGAGGTGATGCGCGCCCACCTGGAGCGGATCGAGGAACGCAACCCGCGCCTCCAGGCCGTCGTCTCCCAGCAGCCCGACTCGGTCTCGTTGGCCGCGGCAGAAGCGGCGGACCGCCGCACCGCCGCGGCACGCGCCGCGGGCGAACCGCTCCCGCTCCTGCACGGCCTGCCCACCGCGGTGAAGGACCTGATGGACGTCGCCGGCCTGCCGACCACGAACGGGTCGGCGGCGTTCGCCGACGCGCGCCCCGCCGAACAGGACAGCGTCCTCGCGACGCTGCTCCGCGATGCCGGCGCGATCATCATCGGCAAGACGAACACGCCGGAGATGGGCCAGGGCGTGCTGACCTTCAACCCGGTGTTCGGCACGACCGTGAACCCGTGGGACACCTCGCGGCACGCGGGTGGGTCCAGTGGTGGCGCCGCAGCGGCCCTCGCCGGGCGGATCCTGCCGATCGCCGACGGCTCCGACAGCGGCGGGAGCCTGCGCTACCCGGCCGCGTTCTGCAACGTCGTCGGCGTCCGGCCGAGCCCGGGCCGGGTGCCGAGCGGCCGGACCGGCAACGCCTGGACGCCGCACGGCGTCACCGGCCCGATGGCACGCGACTCCGCCGACGCCGCACGCTTCATGGAAGCCCTGGCCGTCGAGAAGACCGTCTGGCCGATGTCCGCCATGACGCAGCACCCGGTCCGGCCGGTTGCGCTCGACGGCCTGCGCGTCGCGTGGAGCGATGACGCCGGCGGCCTGCCGATCGACCCGGCCGTGCGTGCCGTGCACCGCGCGTTCGGCGAGCAGCTCGCCGGGCTCGGAGCGGTCGTCGAGGCGGACGAGCCCGACTTCGCGGGTGCCGACGAAGCGTGGGAGACCATCGAGACGTTCGAGTTCTTCCTGGGCGGACGGCACGCCGTCGACGCCGGTGCCACCGGGTTCCGCCCGGACTACGTCCGCAACGTCGAGCAGGGGCGCGTCACCACGGCGGCGCAGCTCGCCGATGCGTACGAGCGTCGGACCCGGATGTACCGGGACACGGCTGCGGTGCTCGACCGGCACGACGTGCTCGTGCTGCCGGCGACGCCGGTGGTCGCGCCGCCGGCCGAGGTCGAGTGGGTCGACGAGGTCGACGGCCACCGCTTCGACCGCTACTTCACGTGGCAGATGCTCGCGAACCGGCTGACGTTGACGGCGCACCCGGTCGTGGTGACCTCGGCCGGGTTCACGCCCGAGGGGCTGCCGGTCGGCGTGCAGGTCGTCGGGCGGTACGGCCGCGAGGCCCAGCTGCTCGCGGTGACGCGCGCGATCGAGGAGGCCACCGGCTGGATCCGGCGGGCGCCGGTCCTGTAGACGGCCGGGACGGTCCGGTCGGGAGGCGCGGGTCGGCCCCGCCCCGTCGGTGCGGCGCTGAGCGGTCCGGTCTCTCGCGCCGCTTCCGCTGGTTGCGCCGGGTCAGCCGGTGAAGACGGTGGACGAGCGGCGCTCGTACCAGTGCGCCAGGTGCTCGCCGGCGCGCAGGACGTGGTCGCGCATGAGCTCGGCGGCGCGCTCGCGGTCCCCGGCGACGAACGCCTCGATGAGCTCCTCGTGCTCGCGGAAGTTCTCCTCGCGGTGCCGGGAGTTCTCGCGGAGCACCAGGGCCGAGACGTTGCGCGGGAAGGCGTCGTTGATCTCGACGAGCATCCGGGTCAGCCGGGTGTTGCCGGAGGCCTGGTAGATCAGCCCGTGGAACTGGTCGTTGTCGCTGCCCTCGCGCTGCTTCGGCTGCTCGCCCTCCGCCGCGGCCAGGGATCGCTCGTACATCGCCTGGTTCACCGAACGGAGCTGCGCGATGGTGGCGTCGTCGAGCCGGTCGACGGCGCGTCGGGCTGCGAGCGACTCGAGCTCGGCGCGGACCTCGTAGGCCTCGCGGACCTCCCACGGCACGGGCACCCGGACCACTGCGCCGCGGTTGGGGACGACCTCGATGAGGCCGCCGGTCTGCAGCTGCCGGAGGGCTTCGCGGACCGGGGTCCGGCTGATGCCGAACTGCGCGGCGAGGTCGGCCTGGCGGAGCGGTGCGCCGATGGGGATCTCGCCGGACATGATCTTCGCGCGGATCCGCGCGGCGAGGTCGTCGACGAGTGCGTTGCCGTCGCTGGTGGTCACGTCGTGGTCTCCCTCGGTACGTCGTCACAGCGAACCCCCGCTGCGGATCCAATCCTGCCAGTTGTTGGATCCCGTTGCCGTATCCGACTCGCTCGTGATTGGATCCAATCATGACCGTCCTGCTCGTCCTGATGCTGGCCGCGGCCGTCGTCGCCCTCGTGCTCGGGGTCGCGGGCGGACGTCGGGTCGGGCGGGTGGCGCTCGTCGCCGAGTCGGCGATGCTCGTCGCGATGCTCGACGTCCACGTGCCGGCGCTCCACGTGGTGCCGGCGCCGTTCTGGGCACTCCTGCTCGGTGGCTGCGCGATGGGCACGGCTGCCGTTGACCGGTGGCGTCGCCGGAGTCGCCCCGGTGGTGACCACCTGCACGCGCTCGGGATGCTGCTCGGCGCGGTGTTCGTGCTGCTCGCAGGTGGCCATGCCGGTGCCGATGCCGGCGCGGGGCACTCCCACGCTGCGGTGCTGCTGCCGGTCGGGGTGGCGGTCGCGGTGCACGCCGGTGTGGTGCTGTGGAACGTCGTCGGCGGCCGGGTGCCGCGGGTCGAGTCCGTGCGGCGGGCGGCCTCGCTCGTGAGCGTGCTCACCATGGGCGCGATGGTCGTCGTGCACTGAGTCGGCGGCGCGTGGCGGGGGTGGGTCGCTCCTCCAGGCGGGGTGTTCCGCGACCCGGCGCTACCAAATTGGATCCAATTCTGGCAGTATCGGATCACATGTGGGGGAGTTCCGCCCCACGAGCCGCCGACGAGGAGACGCCCACGATGATCATCGACGCCTACAACACCACCCAGGACCGCCGCGGCCGCAGTGACTACCTGAGCGGCGTGCGCCCGGGCGAGGAGCCGCCGGCGTACACGCCGTTCGACGCGAACCGGATCCTCGACCGCATGGACGCCGCGGGGGTCGACCGCGCCATGGTCTGCTCGCTCGCGCAGGGGATCGAGAACGACTTCCTGATGGACCTGGTCGCCGCGCACCCGGACCGGCTGTTCGGCTTCGGCCAGGTCATGCCGCAGTGGGAGAACGCCACCGACGAGATCCGTCGCTTCGCCGAGGGCGGGCTGGTCGGCCTGAAGCTGCACCCCAGCCTGCACGGCTACCACGTCGCAGACCACGGCCTGCTCGACCCGCTGTTCGAGGTCTGCGCCGAGCTCGGCCTGCCCGTGCTGATCAACGCACTCGACGACGCGTTCTGTGCACCGTTCTCGATCGAGGAGATCGCGAGGAACTTCCCGACGGTGCCGACGATCATCGCGCACATGGGTGCGGTGTGGAACGTGCCGGAGGCGATCATCGTCGCCGAGCGGAACCCGCACGTCTACCTCGAGACCTCGGCCACCCTGATGTCCGACGTCAAGCGGGCGTACGCGCGCCTCGGCGCGGAGAAGATCCTGCTCGGGTCGGAGTGGCCGGGCAGCGACTTCGACCTCGAGCGCATGAAGATCGCGAAGGCGATCCCGGACGAGGCCGACCGTGCCCTGGTCGAGGGTGGCAACATGGCGCGGATCCTGGGCTGGTCGTGAGCGACTCGACGGGCGGGGCTCCGTCCGGCGGCAGTGACCGTCCGGTGCTCGCCGGCCCGCCGTCCGGCATGGACGCCGCGGACCAGGAGCTGCTCCGGATCGCGTCGGACGTGCTCGACCGGCGGTACCGCACGGGGGTGCACGAGGTCGCCGCGGCACTCCGGCTCGACGACGGCAGTGTGGTCACCGGGCTGCACGTCGAGGCCTCGGCCGGCCGCGCGTCGGTGTGCGCCGAGTCCGCTGCGGTGAGCGCGGCCGTCGTCGCCGGGTCGCCGGTGGTGTCGGTCGTGGGGGTGCTCCGCAGGCCGGGCGGGACGATGCACCTGATCGAGCCGTGCGGGGTCTGCGCGGAGCTGCTCGGTGACCACGCGCCCGACGCCCGGGTGTGGGTCGCGGTCGGGAACGGGTTCGGGTCGGTCGGGGTCGCCGAGCTGCTGCCGTTCCGGCGGCGGCGGAGCGCGCGGGCGGCGGCTGGAGCGGTGACGGCGCCCGCGGGGACACCGCCCGGTTCGGCGACACCGCCCGGTTCGGCGACACCTGAGGTTTAACACCGCGGAAACACCCCGGACCCCTGCGGTGCCGGATCCCGTCAGAGGATGACGGCGACGGCGCGCACCGGTCCCCACCCGCTGCACGATCCGTCCCGGAAGGAACCACCAGCATGCTCGCCGTCTCCGGCAACCCCGTCCTGATCGTCGTCGACATCCAGGGCGGAGCTGCCTCGACGATGCCCACGCCCGGCATCCCCGTGATGGGCGGCCGTGCCGAGCGCGCACCGCGCGTCCGTGACCTCATCGAGCACTGCCGCTCCTCGGGTGTGCCCGTCGTCTTCATCCAGGAGGTCCACAAGCCGGACCTCGTCGACATCGGCCGTGAGCTCGACGGCGCCGAGGGCCCGCACTGCATCGAGGGCGAGGAGCAGACCGAGCTGGCCTCGTGGATCGACCCTCGGCCCGAGGAGTTCGTCATCCGCAAGCGGCGCTACTCGGCGTTCTTCGGCACCGAGCTCGAGATCGTGCTCAAGGCGTACAAAGCCGGCACCGTCCTGCTCGTCGGCGGACTCACCGACGTCTGCATCCACTACACGGCGGCCGACGCCCACCAGCACGACTACGCCGTCCGGGTCCTGACCGACTGCGTCGCCGGGTCGAGCGAACGCGCGCACGACGCGGCACTGGAGGCGATCGGGTACCTGCAGCGGGACGCCCTCGTGACCGCTGCGGACGTGCGCACCTGGCTCGACGAGCGGGAGGCCGTCGGTGTGTGAGGCGGCCGGCCGGTCCGCGCGGATCGTCGTCGGGCACGTCCGGACGATGGACCCGGTGCAACCGACCGCCGAGGCCCTGCTCGTCGTCGGCGACCGGATCGCGGCGGTCGGGACGCTCGACGACGTGCGGGCGGCGGCTTCGGAGGGCACGGCCGAGGACCACGTCGAGGGCACCGTCCTGCCGGGGTTCACCGACGCCCACGCGCACGCGCAGCGCGCCGGACTCAAAGCGCTGCAGCTCGTGGACGGCGACGCCGACGCCGCGACGTTCTCGGCCGCGATGCTCGCCGACGGCGACGCGGACCCGGACGCCCCGGACTGGATCGGGGACGCACCGCCGACGCTCGGGGACCGGCTCGCCGCGATCCGCCGCATCCAGCCGCTGCTGCACGCGATGGGGTTCACCGGTGTCGTCGACCCGGCCGTCACGCTGCCCGAGCTCGAGGGGTACCGGGAGGCGCACCGGCAGGGACTCCTGACCCTGCGCGTGGTCGCGATGCCCTACCCCGAGCTCGGCAGTGCAGCGGTTCCCGACGTCGATGCGGCCCTGGCGGTGCTCGACTCGATCGACGGCGTGACCGGTGACGGCGACGACCGCCTCCGGCTCGGCCCGGTCAAGGTCTACTACGACGGCGAGGGCATGAAGGGGCAGGCGCTGCTCGAACGGCCCTGGACCGGCGACGACCACGGCGTGCAGCGGATCTCGGCGGCTGACTTCGCACGCCTTGCGGCGTCGTGCGTGGCCGCGGGGTGGGGACTCGGCGTCCACGCGGTGGGCAGTCGTGCGGTCGCCGAGGTGCTCGACGGGCTCGAGGCAGCGGAACGGGACACGGGGCGATCGGTCGCCGGACTCCGCTGCCAGCTCATCCACGCGTACCTCGAGCCGAGCGTCGCGAGCGCCGACCGTGCGGCACGCCTCGGTGTCGTGGCTTCGCTGCAGCCCTCGATCGCCTGGAAGAACGCCGCCGGGCTGCAGCGCCGGCTCGGCAGCCGTGTCGACGAGGTCAACCCGATGCGGACCTGGGCCGACGCCGGCGCCACGGTCGCCATGGGCTCGGACGCGCCGTACTTCCCCTTCGACCCGCGTGAGGTGGTCCCCGTCGCCGCAGCCCGTCGGATGCGCGGCCTCGACGAGCCGATCGGCCCGGCACAGGCGCTCTCGGTGCTCGAGGCGGTCGAGGCCTACACGCGCGGTGCGGCACACGCGTCCTTCGCCGAGGATCGCCGCGGCGTGCTGCGCGCCGGCGCCCTGGCGGACTGGGTGCTGCTCGACGTGGACCCGGCCGCGTGCACGGTCGACGAGTTCGCCGCGGCGCGGGTCCTGCGCACCGACGTCGGCGGCGTGACGGTCTTCGACGCCGCGGCTCGTCCCGGGCAGATGTAATGCACTCGAAACATAGTTGGATGCGGATTGTTCTAAATTGGATCCAAGTTGGACCCGACCCTGGGACTGACTCCCTGGCATCACCCCGAATCCCACTGGAGGACAGCACCATGGTGAGGAAGCGCATCCTCGTCGGCGTCGCGTTGGCGACCGCCGTCGGACTCTCCCTGAGCGCGTGCACCGCGTCCGGCTCCGCTGACGGCGGCGACAGCTCGTCGAGCACCGACACGATCAACGCAGAGCTCTGGTACGCCCCGGCCACCTTCGACCCTGCGAAGGCCTCGGCCAGCTCGGACGTCGAGGTCGCACGACTCGGTTTCGACACCCTGCTCCGGCAGGGCGAGGGCGACGACGGCGGCTACATCGGCGGGCTCGCGACGAAGTGGGACGCCGAGTCGGCGTCGAAGTACGAGTTCACGATCCGCGACGGCGCCACGTGCTCCGACGGCACCGAGATCACGCCGACGGTCGTCGAGAAGTCCTTCGAGTACCTGGTCGGCCTCGACGACTCGGGTGCGCAGACCTGGAAGAACCAGGCCTTCGGCTCGGGTGACCCGAAGTTCACCGCCGACGACGCCGCCGGCACGCTGACGATCTCGCTCAGCGAGCCGTACTCGCAGCTGCTCGGCGGCCTGACCCGCCCCGGTACCGGGATCATCTGCCCGGCCGGTCTCGCCGACACGAAGGGCCTCGCGGCCGGCACCGTCGACGGCGCCTGGTCCGGCCCGTACACGCTCGCGAAGTCCTCGGCCGGCAAGAGCGTCTCCTACGCGCTGCGGTCCGACTACGACGCCTGGCCGGCGTGGAAGACCGTCACCGGTGAGCCGGCCAAGACGATCAACCTGACCGTGCAGGGCGATTCGAACACGAGCGCCAACCTGCTGCAGTCCGGCGGTGTCGACGTCGCACGCTTCTACGACTCGAACGCCGAGCGCTTCAGCGGCGACGACTACTCCACCGTGAAGTTCGCCAGCTCGGCCTACAACCTCGTGTTCAACGAGGCAGAGGGCTCCGGCTCGGTGTTCGCCGACGACCAGCCGCTCCGTGCCGCGGTCGCCCAGGCGATCGACACGAAGGGGTTCAACAACGCCGGTCTCGACGGACTCGGGGTCGAGCAGAACACGGTGAACGCGGCGAGCTACCGCTGCGCGGTGGACGACTCGTCGCTCGTGCAGTCCTACGACGCGAAGGCCGCGACGAAGGAGCTCACGGGCAAGAAGATCCGCCTGCTCATCATGTCGAACTGGGACCCCGCCGCCGACTTCCTGGCGGAGTCGCTGCGGAACGCCGGTGCGACCGTGAAGGTCTCGGCACCGGACCCTGCCGACTGGACCAAGCAGATGCGCACCGAGCCCAAGACCTGGGACGTCGCCGTGGCGGCCGAGGACGCGCAGACCGGGCTGATCAACACCTCGATCGCGCGCTACGTCGGACCGACCTACGCCGAGGGCGGCACGAACGTGTCCTCGAGCGACAACCCCGAGGGACTCGCGGCCTACCAGGCGGCGATGGCCACGTCGGACGCCGACCAGCAGTGCGAGGACTTCGCCACCGCGCAGAAGTCGATCCTCGAGCGCGTCGACATGACCCCGCTCATCACGGACACGCACCGGTACGTCGCCCGCAAGGGCTTCGAGACCCACGTGTTCTCGGGCTACTGGGACGTCTCCGCGATGCGGATCGTCTCCTGATCGCCTGACCGAGCGAGCACCACGCACCACGCAACGAGCACCACCGCACCACCCCAGCCCGGACCGGAGCACCAGGAGGACCCGCGATGAGCACCACCACCGTCGACCATCTCCCCGTGCCCGGTCCGGGCACCCCCGGGTCTCCGGGAACCCCGACCGCCGCCGCACCCCGGGCCGCGAGCCTCGGTGGCGCATGGCGCCGCTTCCTGCTCCGCCGTGCCGTCGGACTCGTCATCAACCTGGCGCTGCTCGTCCTCGTGACGTTCCTCATCGTGCAGCTCATCCCCGGCGACCCGGCAACGGCCATCGCCGGCGACACCGCGACGCTCGCCCAGGTTGAGCTCGTCCGGCACCAACTCGGCCTCGACCAGCCGATCCCCGTCCAGCTGTGGCACTACGTCACCGGCGTCGTGCAGGGCGACTTCGGTGACTCGTACAAGTACCGCGCGCCGGCGATGGACATCGTCATGACGGCCGTGCCGTACACGCTGACGATCACGATCGCCGCGGTCCTGCTGCTGCTCGTCCTCGGACTCGCACTCGGCATGACCGTCGGCGTCCTCACCCGCGGTGACCGGCACCGCTGGCTCGACGTCTCGTTCTCGGCGGTCACCGGCCTGATCTCGTCGATCCCCACGTACGTGCTCGCCACCGGGTTCGTCGTCGTCTTCGCGGTCCTGCTGCACGTGCTGCCGCCCGCGTACTCGCCGGCCTACGACTTCGGCGCGGCGGCGGTCCTGCCGATCGCCTCGCTCACCGTCGGCGGCACGTGCTCGGTCGCCCGCATCGTCCGCCGCGAGACCGCCGTGATCCTCGAGCAGGACTACATGCGCACCGCCCGCGGGTGGCGGCTGCCGGCGCTGTCGATCTACGCGAAGCACATGCTGCCGAACCTGCTCACCACCGCACTGACGCTGTCCGGGATCATCCTGACGGCCCTGCTCGGGTCGGCGCTCATCACGGAGGCGGTCTTCGCGTGGCCGGGCCTCGGCGGCGTCATCGTGCAGGCGATCGCGGTGGACAAGGACTACCCGGTGATCCGCGCCGCGGTCTTCGTGATCGGGCTCATCTCGCTCGTGATCACGCTCGTCATCGACATCATCCTGGGTCTCATCGACCCGCGCACCCTCGGGGAGAAGCGTGGCTGACACCATCACCGCCGTCCGGGCCGCCACCACCGACCCGGCCTCGCGCCCTCGGACCTTCGCCTGGAACGGCGGGCTGATCGTCGGACTCGCGATGTTCGGACTGATCCTGATCGTGGCGGTCGTCGCCCCGTTCGTGTTCGGCGCCCAGGCCACGGGCATCGGCGGAACCTCCGGGCTGGGGTCCACCGCCGAGCACCCGCTCGGCACCGACACGCTCGGGCGCGACATGCTCGCGCGCACCCTGGTCGCCACCCGGGCGACGGTCCTGATGGCGCTCGCGGCCACGGCGCTCTCCGCGGTGGTCGGCATCGCCCTCGGCATCGGTGTCTGGTTGGCACCGCGACGGGTGCGCGAGCTCGGCCTGCGGGCGATCGAGTTCGCGGTCAGCTACCCGACGATGCTCGTCGCGATCATCGTCGCCGCGATCCTCGGTCAGGGCATGGTGCAGGTCGTCGTCGCCATCGCGGTGGCGAACATCGCCGGCTTCGCCCGCCTGACCGCGAACCTGGCGGCGAAGATCTCCACCAGCGAGTACGTCACCACCGCGCGCCTGATGGGCGTCCCGGCGCACCGGGTCGCGATGCGGCACGTCCTGCCGAACATGGCCGAGCCGACGCTGATCCTGATCGCCGGCGCCTTCTCCGGATCGCTCGTCGAGATCTCCGGACTGTCCTTCATCGGCCTCGGCGCGCAGACCCCCGCGTTCGACTGGGGCACCCTGCTCAACGACGGACTCGACCGGATCGTCGTGAACCCCGTCGTCATCGTCGGCCCCGCGGTCGCGCTGACCTTCGCCTCCCTCGCCGCCCTGCTCGTCGGGGACGGACTGGCCGCTGCCGCGAACCCGCGGTCGAACACCACGCGGTCCCGCACCACACGCGCGACCGGCCCGTCGACGCTCGCGGTCGAGGACGACGCCGTGCTCGTCGCGGACGGCATCTCGGTGCAGCACGCCGCCAGTGGACGCGCCCTGGTCAAGGACGTCTCGTTCACCATCCGGCGGGGCGAGGTGCTCGGGATCGTCGGCGAGTCCGGTTCGGGCAAGTCGTTGACGGCCTCGCTCGTCGCCAAGCTGCTGGGCGAGGGGCTCGAGGGCTCCGCGCGGCGGCTCGAACTCGGCGGCGTCGACCTGCTCGGTCGTGTGCCGGACCGCGTGCTCGCCTCCCGCATCGGGCTCGTCTACCAGGACCCGGGCACCGCGCTGAACCCGGCCATGGTGCTCGGCATCCAGTTGTCCGACGTGCTGCGGATGCGGCTGCGACACAGCCGACGTGACGCGATCCGACTCCTGACGCAGGGCTTCCGCGCCGTGATGCTCACCGATCCCGAGGGTCGACTGCGCCAGTACCCGCACCAGCTCTCCGGCGGCATGAAGCAGCGCGCGATGATCGCGTCGGCGATGAGCACGAAGCCCGACCTGCTCATCGCGGACGAACCGACCACCGCCCTCGACGTCACCGTCCAGCGTGAGGTGCTGACGGTGCTGAAGCGGATGAACGAGGACTCCGGCACCGCCGTGCTGTTCATCTCCCACGACCTCGGCGTCGTCCGAGCACTGTGCGACCGGGTCCTGGTGATGCGGAACGGCGAGATCGTCGAGCGCATCGACGACGTCGCCGGGCTCTCCCCGGACACCGTCGACCACCCGTACACGAAGCAGCTCCTCGCGGCCACCCCGGTCGTGACGGTGCGCAGAGAGTCCACCGTGCCCACGGAGTCCACGCGCACCGAGCAGGCGGAGGCACACGCATGACCGACACCACGACGACACGCGAACGCCGCGCAACCGACACCGACACGGCCCCCATGATCGACGTCCGCGCCCTCGACGTCGCGTTCGGCTCGACGACCGTCCTGCACGGCGTCGACCTCCGCCTCGAGCGAGGTCGCACCGTCGGCGTCGTCGGCGAGTCCGGCTCGGGCAAGTCCACCCTCGCGAAGGTCCTGGTCGGCACCGTGAAGCCCGCCTCGGGCAGCGCCGCGGTGGACGGCGTCGACCTGACCGCGGCCGACCGGTCGACCCTGCGCCGCTACCGTCGCCGGATCCAGATGATCCCGCAGGACCCGTACTCGTCGCTCTCGCCGCGACGGACCGTCGCGCAGACCCTGGCCGAGGCGATCGACCCCGTCCGCCCCCGGGTCGCCACCCACGAGGACCGCATCGGCGGCTGGCTCGAGCGGGTCGGGCTGTCCCGGGACATGATGCACCGCTACCCGCACGAGTTCTCCGGCGGGCAACGGCAGCGCATCGCCATCGCCCGCGGCCTCGTCATCGACCCGCACCTGGTCATCGCCGACGAGATCACCTCGGCGCTCGACGTCTCGGTGCAGGCGCAGATCCTGGAGCTGCTCGCCGACATCAAGGAGTCCCTCGGCCTGACGATGATGTTCATCTCGCACAACCTGGCGGTCGTGCAGCGTGTGAGCGACGAGGTCGTCGTGCTGTACCAGGGTGAGGTCGTCGAGGCCGGTCCGGTCGAGCAGATCTACGCCGATCCGCAGCACTGGTACACGCGTCGTCTCCTCGACGCGGACCCCGGTTCCGCCCGTTTCAGCCTGGCCGGCTGACCGACCCGGAAGGCCCGCTGTGGCGGCACGACTCCCGACGACCCCGCACGCCGACGGCGTGCTCCGACTGGTCGGCGCGACCCTGGTCGACGGCACGGGTGCGCCGCCCCGCGCCGACGCCGAGGTCGAGCTGCGTGACGGCGACGTCGCCTACGTCGGTCCACGGCGCGCCCCGGCTGCGGACGTGCCGACGGTCGACCTGACCGGCCGGTGGCTGCTGCCCGGCTTCGTCGACGCGCACGTGCACCTCAGCATGGTGCCGACGACGCCCGAGGAACAGCGGGCACGGTTCCCGGAGGAGCACGTGCTCGAGGTCGCCGAGGTGCTCCGGAGCACCCTGCACGCCGGCGTCACGACCGCGCGGGACCTGGACGGGCTGACCCCCGGCTACCGCGAGGCCGTCGCCCGGGGCACCGTCGTCGGTCCGCGCCTGCACCTCGCGATCGCCATGCTCTCGCCGACCGGTGGCCACGCCGACCCGGTCCGGCCGAACGGGTCGCTGCCGGCCTGGGCCGTCCGGCCGGGCATGCCCGCGCCGGGCGTCGTCGACACCGACGAGGACGTCGTCCGGACGGTCCGCTCGCTGCTCCGCACCGGCGCCGACGCGATCAAGGTCTCCACGTCCGGAGGGGTCGGTTCGCCGACCGACGACCCGGACGACGTCGGCATCACCGAGGACCAGGTACGGCTCGTCGTCCACCTGGTCGGCGAACGCGGCGGCCGCCCGGTCACCGCCCACGCGCTCACCGACGCCGCGGTCCGTGCCGCCGTGCTCGGCGGAGCCGCCAGCATCGAACACGGCTACGACCTGCACGACGAGACCATCGCGCTCATGGTCGAACGCGGCACGGTGCTCGTCCCCACCCTCAGCACGCTCCTGCGCGAACTCGACCCGTCCACCGCCTCTGCGGAACGCCTCGCACAGCGCGCGGCACTGCACGCTCGCGGCCTCGACAGCGTGCGACGTGCCGTCGCCGCCGGCGTGCCCGTCGCGCTCGGCACCGACGCGGGTGTGCACCCGCACGGTCGGAACCTCGCCGAACTCGCCCGCCTCGTGCAGGTCGGGCTCTCGCCGCTCGACGCGATCACGGCCGGGACGCTGCAGGGTGCCCGGCTGCTCGGTCTGGAGGCCCGGCTCGGCTCCGTCGAGCCCGGCAAGGCCGGTGACCTGGTCGTCTCGGGCGTCGACCCGCTCGCCGACGTCGGCGCGCTGGCCGACGCTGCCAGCGTGCGCGCGGTCCTGCAGGCGGGTCGTGTGGTCAAGGACCTGGACGGACTGGTGACCACGGCCTCCTGACCGTGGCGCCACCCGCGCAGCCGGCGGTGGTCAGCGCAGCGCGGCCACCGCGCGCTCGATGACGGCGACGACCCGGTCCGGAGCGGCGTGCGCGACGGCGTGACTCGTGTCGACCTCGTCGACCACTGCACCCATCCGGGCGACGAAGTCGCGCTGGATCGCGGGCAGCAGGTGCCGGTCGCTCGTGGCGACCAGGTACCAGCTCGGGCGGGTCCGCCAGGCGGGCTCTGCCGTGGGCTGCTGGAAGGCGGCGTCGGCGGTGACCCGCCCCTCGGCACGTGCGGCGAGCAGCACGTCCTCCGGGACGTCCCAGGCGAGCGCCAGCCGCGACTCCTCGTCGTCCTGTGCGATCCACTCGCCGGCCGGGCCGCGGTGCATGTACTGCGAGACGAGAGCGGGTTCCCGGGTCTCGACGATCCCGGAGACCGACTCGCCCGCGTCCGGAGCGAAGGCCGCGACGTAGACCAGTCCGACGACGCGGTCGTGCGTGCCCGCGTTCGTGATGACGGCGCCGCCGTAGGAGTGGCCGACGAGCAGGACCGGGCCGTCGATGCCGTCGACCAGGGCGCGGACCGAGGCCTCGTCGTCGCGGAGCGAGGTCATCGCGTTGTCGGCGAGCGAGTACGGGATGCGGCGGTCGCGCAGGAGCGGGGCGACGGACGACCAGGTGGACGGCGAACCGCCGGCACCGTGGACCAGGACCACGTGGACGCTCATACGTGGGTCGCCACGGCGAGGGGGAGCAGGACGGTCGGAGCGGGAGCGGCCTCGCGCCCCGCGAACGGCACCGGCTGGCAGACCATCAGGTAGTCGCCGGGCTCGACCTCGGACAGGTCCGCGTTCTCGAGGATCACGACGCCGGCGCCGCACAGGGCGACGTGTGTCGGCCACGCCTCGGTGTGCGCCGGGGCCTCCATCGTCATGTAGTCGATGCCGGCGAACCGGACCCCGCGGTCGACCAGCCACTGCGCGCCGCTCGGGCCGAGGCCGACCCACGTCTCCGACCGCTCGTTCCGGGTCAGCGCGTCGGTCGAGTTGCGCGTGCGGAACAGCACGCGCTCGGCGCCGGCCGCACCCGCCTCCTCGAGGTCGTCGGCGGTGATCTCCTCGACGACGTGTCGCAGGTCGAGGACGCGGACCGGGCCGACCACGCTCTCGAGCGCGATCTCGTCGACGGTCGTCGCGCCGGGCACGAAGTGCGACGGGGCGTCGACGTGCGTGCCCGTGTGCGCACCGATCAGCCAGCGGGACACGTCCGACGGGTACCCGTCCGCGATCTCCTCGACCATCTCGAAGGTGGGGCGCCGGCCCCAGTGCAGCATCTCGGGGGAGATGGGGATGTTGATGTCGATCGCGTCGGTCATGGCTTCCTCCCGGAACTCCGGCACAATGGATTCGGATTGTTGCAAATTGTATCCAATCATCACGGAGGTGCAAGGCATGGCGAACGCGTTCGACGACACGACGCGCGCTGGACTCGTGGTCGGCGGTCGGCCAGAGCGGGTCGTGCCGCTCGTGCTCGGGTGGGAACCGATCCCCGAGTCGATCTCCCTGCGGGGCGGCGATCCCGCACGATTCCTCCTCGAACCCGTCACCGCCGCGGCCGTCGTCTTCGACCACGGCTGGGTGCTCCTCGACGGTGGGTTCAACGTCGACCGCGTGCGTGATCCCCGGGAGCGGGCCGCGCACTACGAGTACGAGAGCTACACGGCGGTCGTACCGCCCGGCGACGCGCTCGCCGAGGGGGTCGCGGCTGCGGGACTGGCCTGGGACGACCTGGCGCTCTGCGCTATCTCGCACGTGCACCTCGACCACACGGGCGGCCTGCGGCTCGTCCCACCGGGCACCCCCGTCGCGCTGCAGCGACGGGAGTGGGACTGGTTGCAGAGCGGCATCGGCCGGCGGGAGACGGTCGTCGTCGACGACGTGCTCGACGCCGACGTCCGGGTGTTCCTGCTCGACGGGGACACGGAACTGGCACCCGGCCTGACTGCACTCGACACCCGCGGACACACGCCGGGGCACCAGTCGTTCCGCGTCGACCTGCCGGATCGGACCGTGGTGCTCGCGTGCGACGCCGCCGACCTCGAGCGGAACCTCACCGAGCGGACTCCGTGCGGGTGGGTGGGGAGGGCCGGGGACGAGCTCGAGGCGCAGCGTTCGATCGACCGGCTGGCGGACCTGGCCGCCGAGCCCGGCGTCGAGGTCTGGCCCGGGCACGACCCCGAGTGGGCGGCCTGGCGGCGCTGAGCCACCACCGTCACTCGATGTCGACGTCCCGCTTGCCGCGCCGCACGATGAGCGGGTCCGGCTTGCCGATCACGTCGACCGCCTTGTCCGGGTAGTCGAACTGGGTCAGGAAGTACCGCATCGCGTTGAGTCGGGCGCGCTTCTTGTCGTTCGACCGCACGATGGTCCACGGCGCGTACCGCTTGTCGGTGCGCGTGAACATCGCCATCTTCGCCTCGGTGTAGTCCTCCCAGCGGTCGAGGGACAGCAGGTCGATGTCGGACAGCTTCCACCGGCGCACGGGGTCGAGCTGCCGCATCGCGAACCGGGTGCGCTGCTCGCGGCGGGTGACCGAGAACCAGAACTTCGTCAGGTGGATGCCGGAGTCGACGAGCATCCGCTCGAACTGCGGCACCTGGGTCATGAACGACTCGTACTGGTCGTCGTCGCAGAACCCCATCACCCGCTCGACGCCGGCGCGGTTGTACCAGGAGCGGTCGAACAGGACCATCTCGCCGGCCGACGGCAGGTGCTGCACGTAGCGCTGGAAGTACCACTCACCGCGTTCCCGTTCGCTCGGCTTGCTGAGCGCCACCACGCGCGAGGTGCGGGGGTTCAGGTGCTCCGTGAACCGCTTGATGGTGCCGCCCTTCCCCGCGGCGTCACGCCCCTCGAACAGCACGACGACCTTCTGGCCGGTGTCCTCGAGCCAGTACTGGCACTTCAGGAGCTCGATCTGCAGCTGGTACTTCGCGTACTCGTACTCCTCGCGCGGCAGCCGCTCGTCGTACGGGTAGTCGTCGCGCCACGTCAGGACGGGGTTGCCGTGCGGGTCGATGAGGTCCGGGTCGGCGGTGTGCCCGTCGGCGACGCTGTAGCCCTCGGTCCGGAGCTGCTCGATGTACTCCCGGAGTGGTTGCGAGTACGGCGCTGTGTCCACGGTGTCTCCTCTGCCCGCCGATCGGTCGGCTGGTCCCATCCTGTCCTGTGTGACCCGACAACTGCCCAACCGGACGTGTCCCTCAGGTGACCAAGCGGCTGCGTGACCCGAAGCGGTAGCGTTCTCGATGGCCTGTCCCCGACCCCGGATCGAGCAACGATGCCTGACGTCCACCTGCCTGCCGCCGACCGCTACGAGCAGCTCCCGTACCAGCGCGTGGGAAGGAGTGGCCTCATGCTGCCGCGCATCTCCCTCGGCCTGTGGAACAACTTCGGCGCCGACCGTGCACTCGCCACGCAGCGCGACATCGTGCTGCACGCCTTCGACCGCGGGATCACCCACTTCGACCTGGCGAACAACTACGGTCCGCCTCCCGGGTCGGCAGAGGAGCAGTTCGGCCGCATCCTCGAGTCGGACCTGCGTCCGTACCGAGACGAGATCGTGGTGTCGACGAAGGCCGGCTACGACATGTGGCCGGGCCCGTACGGTGACCGGGGGTCCCGCAAGTACATGCTCGCGTCGCTCGACCAGTCGCTCGGGCGCCTCGGGCTCGACTACGTCGACGTGTTCTACTCGCACCGTCCCGACCCCGAGACCCCGATCGAGGAGACGGTCAGCGCGCTCGTGACCGCGGTCCGTTCGGGCAAGGCGCTCTACGCGGGCATCTCGAACTACGACCCGGCGCAGACCGCCGCGGCAGCCGAGGCGCTCGCCGCCGAGAACATGCACCTGCTCATCCACCAGCCGCGCTACAACATGTTCGACCGGGTCCCCGAGGACGGGCTCTTCGACGAGCTCACGCGTCTCGGCACCGGTGCGATCGTGTTCTCGCCGCTGGCCGGTGGGCTGCTGACGGACCGGTACCTGGACGGTTCGGTTCCGGTGGGGTCGCGTGCGGCCGAGGGCCGCTGGTTCGGTGCGGACCGCATCGACGACGAGTACCTGACCACGGCGCGGGCGCTCAACGACATCGCTGCGGCGCGCGGGCAGACGCTCGCGCAGCTCGCGATCACATGGGTGCTCCGGCAGCCGGCCGTCACGTCGGCGCTGGTCGGGGCATCGAGCGTCCGTCAGCTGGACGGCACGCTCGACTCGCTCGCGGGTGCCCCGCTCACCGACGAGGAGCTCGCGGCGATCGACGCACTGGTGCCGCGCGGCTGACGCACGCCGGATGCAGTGGGCGTGACCCCTGAACGGACGGGAGGCACGGTGCCAGCTGGCACCGTGCCTCCCGTTCGTTGGTGGGTTGCCCTAGACCGCCGCGGTCGCCTCGTCGCGGTGCGGGAGCTTCCACCCCGGGCGCACGAAGTGGCACGTGTACCCGGCGGGGTACTTCTCGAGGTAGTCCTGGTGCTCCTCTTCGGCCTGCCAGAAGTCACCAGCGGGCTCGACCTCGGTGACGACCTTGCCGGGCCAGATGCCCGAGGCGTCGACGTCGGCGATGGTGTCGCGCGCGACCTGCTCCTGCTCGGGCGAGGTGAAGAAGATCGCCGAACGGTAGGCGCGGCCGACGTCGTTGCCCTGGCGGTCCTTCGTCGACGGGTCGTGGATCTGGAAGAAGAACTCGAGCAGGTCGCGGTACGAGATCACCGACGGGTCGAAGACGATCTCGACCGCCTCGGCGTGGTCACCGTGGTTGCGGTACGTCGCGTTCGGTGTGTCGCCACCCGAGTAGCCGACGCGGGTGCTGATGATGCCAGGACGGCGGCGGAGGAGCTGCTGCGCTCCCCAGAAGCAGCCGCCGGCGAGGATGGCGGTTTCGGTGGTGGTCATGGTGGCCTCCTGAGGTCGTCGTGCCGCTGGCTGCGGCACCGTGTGGTGCAACCGGCAACGGGGCTGCGGTGTTCCCGTGTCGCCGGATGTCGGATCGCGTCAGTTCGTGGTGTCCTCGAGCGCGTCGAGCGCGGCCACGTCGTCGGCTGACAGCACGAAGTCGACGTCGGCGTTCGCGGCGATGCGCGACGGGGTGGTGGACTTCGGGAGCGGCAGGACGTCCTTCTCGAGCAGGTAGCGGATCGCGACCTGGGCGACGGACTTGTCGTACTTCGCCGCGATCTCGGCGATCTGCGTGTTCTCGAGCAGGCCACCGGTGGCGAGCGGGGAGTAGCCCTCGGTGAGGATGTCGTGCTCGCGGTCGAACGCGGTGGTCTCGTCCTGGGTGTTGCCGATGAACCAGCGGATCTGGTTGGCGTGCGGGACGACGTCGGTGCGGCCGAGCAGGTCCTCGAGGTCGGCGACGGCGAAGTTCGAGACACCGATCGAGCGGGTCCGGCCGGCGTCGTAGACCTCCTCCAGGACCTTCCACACCTCGACGTTGCCGTCGCGGTGGTCGGAGCCGATGGCGTCCCAGGGCCACGGTGCGTGCACGAGGTACAGGTCGATGACGCCGACGTCGAGGTTGCGGCTCGAGGTCTCGAAGGCCTCGCGGGCGCCGTCGGCGGTCTTGATCTCGGCGGGCAGCTTCGTCGTGACGAAGACCTCGTCGCGGGGGACGGCGCTGTCACGGATGGCCTGGCCGACACTGGCCTCGTTGCCGTAGGCCAGGGCGGTGTCGATGTGGCGGTAGCCGGCGTCCAGGGCGGTCTTCGTGGCGTCGTAGGCGTCGTCGCCGGACGGGATCTGCCAGGTGCCGAAGCCGATCTTCGGGATGTGCAGGCCGTTGGACAGGGTGAACGTGTCGGTGAGAGCAGGCATGTTGCGGACAGTACGCCGCTCGGTTCCGCGGGCGGTCACGGGACGCAACGCGGAGGCGGACGGGAGGCCCGTGGCGGTGTCGCCACGGGCCTCCCGTCGGTCGTCTGGTCGCGTCCGGAGCGATCAGCGCGTGCGCGCGCCGACCCGCGGCAGCACGAAGCCGAGGACGATCATCGCGACGGCCAGGAACGCGTGCAGCACGTTGTCCGCGCTGTTCAGGGGGACGAAGTTCGCGGGGTCCGCCATGCCGGCCGTGAACAGACCGTAGACGAACAGGACCGCGTAGACGATGCCGCCGACGACCAGGTAGAGGCGCGCGCCCGACGCCGAACGGGCTGCGATGAGTCCGACGATGCCGAAGAGCAGGTGCACGATGTTGTGCAGGACGGACACCTGGAACAGGCCCAGGAGCAGGGCCATGGAACCGTGGCCGGCCATCGACATCGAGCCCATGTCCATGGTGAGTCCGGGGATGAAGCCGGCGATGCCGACGATCAGGAAGACGACACCGAAGAGGAGCGCACCCTTCTGGGTCCACGTCGAGCCGGTGCGGTTGCGAGCGGTTGCTGCGTTGCTGGTCATGGTGAGACCTCTCTTGTCGATCGCGCCACGGATGTCGCGCACAGGGTATTCGAGGCCGATGCGCAGTCGGATTGCAGGTGCCATCCGATTTCCGAACGCGCGAGGGACCGCTGAGTCGGTGCGCATCGCGTGCTGCCTACGCTCCGCCGTACGGCAACACCGACGGAAGGCAGCACCATGGCAAGCGGAGTCGCAGCGGTATGGGTCCCGGTCACCGACATGCAGCGGGCGGTCGCGTTCTACCGCGACACCCTCGGACTGACGGTCACGGACGAGTCCGACGACTGGAGCGAGATCGACGCGAACGGCTTGATGATCGGCCTGAACGGCCGTGAGTCGGCGAGTCCGTCGAGCGGCGGGGGAGCGGTCATCACGTTCCAGCCGGACGGGTCGATCGAGGACGAGTTGGCCAGCATCCGCGAGCGCGGTGCGGACGTGCAGGGCGAGATCAGCGAGCACCCGTGGGGCAAGATCGTCCCGTTCAAGGACAGCGAGGGCAACGACCTGCAGTTCTACGCGCCGCCGCAGGGCTGACGCGACCCCAGGACGGACGGGAGGCCCGTGGCGGTGTCGCCACGGGCCTCCCGTCCGCCGTCTGGTTCCGTCGAGAGCGCTACGCGACCGCGATCTCGTTGGGCACGCCCGGCAGCGCGTCGCTGGAGGCGACGACCTTCCCGGTGGTCAGGTCGACGGCGTGGACCTTCCGCTCGGCGGGGTCGGTGACGTAGGCGATGTCGCCGGCGACCTTCACGGCGGGGTGGGCGTCCTGCCACTCGGCCGGGCCCTCCCACGCGTCGATCACGGGGAACGAGTCGAGCGGGGCGCCGGTGGTCTCGTCGAAGGTGTGCAGGGCGCCGTCGTCACCGAGGACCACCGCTTCGTCGCCGGGGCCGCGCGCCAGGTCGCGGAACGTGAAGCCGACGCCGTCGGGCATGTCCGCGACGGTGTACTTCCCCGAGGCCGCGTCGATCAGGGCGATCTGGTCGAGCAGGTAGCCCTCGCTGTCCGGGTCGTCGTTGTAGTCACCGACCGCGACCGACGACGTGTCCGTGGTGAACAGGTTGCCGGTGCGGCCGTACTCGGTCGGGGCGTCGAGCTTCTCGAACGCGCCGTCGGCGTAGACGAGGGCGCCGTCGGTGCAGCCGAAGACCGCGACCTCGTCCTGGACCGCACCTTCGCCGTGCACGTCCGGGCACGATTCGGAGCGGGTGAGTTCCTCGCCGTCGGCGTCCAGGGCGCGCACGCCCGTGCGGCTCTCCTCGGTGCCGATGGTGGTCAGGAGCGTGCCGTCCTCGAGCTCGATCGCGACGCCGTGGTGCGCCGCCTCGGACTCGGTGGCCCGGGTGTCGGGCAGGGCGTCGCCGTCGAGGTCGGTGTTGTCGAAGGTCGTCACGTCGCCGGTGCCGTCGGCGAACAGGGCGGTGCGGTCGCCGTGAACGACTGCGTGCCCACCGGTGTCGGCCGGGAAGACCGCGTCGGTGAGGGCCGGGTCCGCTGCGGTGTCGAGCACCCGGAAGCCCTCGGGCACCGTGACGAGCACGTGGCGGCCGTCGCCGGCGGGGTTCACGCGGGTGAAGCCATCGACGGAGTCGTCGGCCACGACCTGCAGGTCCTGGTCGAGCACGAGCAGGCCGCCGTCGTAGGTCAGCGTGATGCGGGTGCTGTCTGCCTTCGGGGCCGAGGTGCTCTCGGCGTCGGCGGCGTTCGTGGCGCACCCGGTCAGGGCCAGGGCAACGGTGCCGAGCAGCGCGGCCGGCAGTGCTGCGGCGCGGAGGGTCTTGGTTCTGGTCATGGACAACACTGTACTGATTCTCATTCTCATCTAGAAATCGGAGGCGTCAGGCCGTCGACGATCGAGTCGGTGTTCGAGCGCATCATCCCGAGGTAGGTCGACGCAGCGCCGTCCTCGGTCAGGGACTCGGTCGCCAGCGAGCGGATCGACACCTGCACGTCGACCTCGTCCGCCAGGACCTCGGCAAGGCGAGCGGGTTGCGAGGCGTCGGCGAAGATCGTCGGGACGCCCGCCTGCTCGATCGCGTCCGCCAGGTCACGCAGGTCGGCGGCGCTCGGGGACGCCAGGGTCGTGCCGCTCGGGATCACGGCACCCACCACCCGGAACCCGTAGCGGTCGGCGAGGTAGCCGAACACGTGGTGGTTCGTCACCAGGGCCTTGCGATCGGCGGGGATGGTGTCGAACGCGGCGGTCATGTCGTCGTCGAGGGCATCGAGCCGGTCGGTGTAGGCCTCGGTGCCGGGAGCGTCGATGCCGACGGCGTCCAGCTCGTCGTCGAGGGCCTCGACCACGTCGACCATGCGCGCGGGGTCCGTCCAGAAGTGCGGGTCCGGGCCGCTGTCGTCGTCGGTGGTCCACTCCAGGGCGTCGATCGCGTCACCGGCGGTGAAGACGGCCACGCCGTCGTCGGCCGCGGCGCGGACGTGGTGGGCCACCCCTTCCTCGAGCCCGAGGCCGTTCTCGACCACCAGGTCTGCGCTCCGGAGTCGCGCCGCCTGCTGCGCCGACACCTCGAACGAGTGCGGATCGCCGCCAGGGGGCATGAGCACCATGACGTCGACGCCGTCGCCGACGACCTCGGTCACGACGTCGCCCAGGATGTTCGTCGTCACGGCGACCAGCGGGCGGTCCGACCCGGCGGCGGTGCAGCCGGCCGTCGTGACGGCGACGGCTGTGGCGACGAGGGCCGCTGCCACCGCACGCGCGGTGCGCCCGACCGGCAAGGTTCCGCTCACAGTCCCACCTCGGCGAACGCGACGGGCGCGAACGGGAGCTCGATGGTCCGGGCCACGCGGGCGCCGTCCGCGAAGTCGACCTCGTGCACGACGGCGGCCGTGGGGTCGGCCACGTAGGCGCGCTGCGCGTCGAGCTGCAGCAGCGGCGCGGTGTCGGTTCCGGTGTCGCTGTCGACCAGGGGATCAGTCGTCGCGACCTTCCCGGTCGAGGCGGTCACCACGACCACCCGACCGGCGTCGTCGACCCCGACCACGTGCTCGTCCTGGTCGTCGACGGCGACCACCGCACGCAGCGGTCGTTCGGTCGCGACGTGCTGCCACGCGCGTTCCCGCACGTCGAGCAACCAGAATCCGGTGTCGCCCGCGAGTCCGGCGACCGTGGGGCGGCCGGCCCGTGCGGCGAAGGCGGTCGGACGCTCGGCGTCGTCCGGCAGTTTGACGAACGAGGTCGCACCGGCATCGTCGACGACGACCGCTCCGTCGGCGCAGCCCACCACCGCGCCGGCCCGGGTGACGATGCCACCAGCGGCGTCGGTGCAGGCCTGTCCGGCGCTGGTCGACCCGGTGGACCCGGTCGACCCGGTCTGCTCTCCGTCGGCATCGAGGACGCGGACGGTGTCGCCCTCGGCAGCCACCAGGCGCTCGCCGAGCGGCAGCAGCACGGTCGCGTCGAGTCGTGCGGTCTCGTCGAGCTCGCCCTGCCCGAGTGCCGCGCGGTCGAGCACCACCGCCTCGCCGCGCTCCGGCCAGGCGATCGTGGTCATCGTCTCCGACGAGTGCACCTGGACCGGACCGCCGCCCTCGAGCGTCCCGACGACGCGCGGCTCGGCGGCGTAGTAGTGCGTGTGGTCTCCGTGGTCGACGGTCCAGGAGCCCCCGTCGACGACCGTGGTGCGGTCGCCGTCGCTCGTCACCAGGAACCGACCGTCGGTCGCGGAGTGCTCGGCTGCGCCGACGCGGTCCAGGTCGGTCGTCTCGCCGGTGAGCAGGTCGTGCAACGCGGTCTCGCCGGTCGCGGAGACGGCCAGGAGGCCCAACTGCGGTTCCTGGGACTCGGTCGCGCCCGCCACCCAGCCGTGCGGGGCCGTGGTCGCGCTGGCGTCGTCGGCCGGCGGTGTCGACGGGGTGGAGCACGCAGTGGCCGTCAGCGCGAGGCCGGTCGTCAGGCCCAGGGCACCCAGGAGTCGTGTGCGTCGTGCGCGTGTGTGTGGGCGGTCGGTGGTCGGGTCGTGGTTCATGATGCCTCTCGTGCTGGTGCTCGGACGGGGTGTTCGACGGGCCTGGTGGTCGCGCGCGCGGTGCTGCGTGCGACGGCTGCCAGCCCTCGGGACAGGGCGACCCCGGCGACGGCGACGGCCGCGATGCTGGCGCCGGCGGCGGTTCCGGCGTGCCACGAGACGAGCAGGCCGACCAGGACGGCGAGGACACCGAGCACCGCGCCGAGGAGCATCGTCGAGGCCACGTGCTTCGTCCAGGCGCGGGCCGCGGCGGCGGGCGCGAGCAGCAGCCCGACGACCAGCAGGGTGCCGACCGCCCGGTACGAGGCGACGACGGCGAGCGTGACCAGGCCGATGAGGACCACCTCGGCGAGGCGGGGGTGCAGGCCGAGCGTCGCGGCCTTGCGGACGTCGAAGGCCAGTGCCGTGAACGGTCGGTGGAACACAGCGGCGACGAGCAGGGCGACGGCGACCGCGATCGCCAGGCCGCCGAGGTCGGCGCGGGTGACGGCCAGCACGTCGCCGAACAGGATCGCGGTGACGTCGGTGGCGAAGGACCGTGACGCCGAGACGATGATGACCCCGAGCGCGAGCATCCCGACGAAGAGCAGCCCGATCGAGGTGTCGTAGGACAGGCCACCGCGCCGTCGCAGCGCCCCGACGCCGAACACCATCACCCCGGCACTCACGGCGGCGCCGAGCACCGCGGGGACTCCGGTGAGCGCTGCGATCGCGACGCCGGGCAGCATGCCGTGCGACAGCGCCTCGCCCAGGAACGCCATCCCGCGCACGAGCACCCACGTGCCGACGACGGCGCACAGCACCGCGGCCAGGGCGCCGCCGGTCAGGGCGCGCACCATGAAGTCGACGGTGAAGGGGTCGGTCAGCCAGGTCACGATCCGAGACGCTACATGAAAACGACTATCGATACTGATAGCGTGTTCAGGTGCCAGCAGCCGACACGCGACCCGTCGTCCGCCTCGAGCAGGTGACCGCCCTGCGCGGGGAGCGGACCGTCCTCGACGGCCTCGACGCGGCCTTCCCGGCCGGCCGGGTCACCGCGCTGACCGGACCCAACGGATCCGGCAAGTCGACGCTGCTCGACGTGGTGGCGGGCGTGCTGCGGCCGACCGCCGGGCGCATCACGGGCCTCCTGTCCGACGGCGTCGCCCACGTGAGCCAGTCCGTCCCGCCGACCACGCTCCCGCTCACGGTCCGCGCGGCCGTCACGATGGGCCGGTGGCGTCACCGGGCCTGGTGGCGACCGCTCGGACGCGACGACCGCGCCGTCGTCGACGCGCAGCTCGAGCGGATGGCGATCGCCGAACTGGCCGACCGCCCGCTCGACGCGTTGTCCGGCGGCCAGCGGCAGCGCACGCTCGTGGCACTCGGGCTGGCGCAGCGGGCGCGGGTGCTGCTCGTCGACGAACCGACGGCCGGCGTCGACGCGGCGTCCGCGGCGCTCGTGGTGGCGGCGCTCGCCGCCGAGGCTGCCGACGGCGTGGTGGTCGTGCACGCCGCACACGATCCGGTGGCGATCGCCGCAGCCGACGCCGTGGTCACCCTCCCCGCGCTCTGATGGCGCGGGCGGCGGTCAGGGGCAGGCGACGGCGACGGAACCCGTCGAGGTCGTCACCGGAACGGGTGCCGGAGCCTCGTCGGCGACCGGCGCTGCGCTCGAGCGGCGCAGCCCGAGGGAGACGAGCACGATCGCGCCCACGACGGCGACCCCTCCGGACAACCAGAAGTCCGCGGCGAGTCCGAACGACGACACCGCTGCGCCGCCGAGCACCGATCCCGCGGCGATCGCGAGCTGGATGGTCGTGACGAACAGCGCGAGCCCGGTCTCGGACCCGGCGGGCGACGCCGTGGACATCCACGTCTGCATGCCGAGCGGCAACGCGCCCCAGACCAGCCCCCACACCACGAGCAGCACGAACACCCCGACGACGGAGTGCGCGAGCAGGGGGAGCAGGACCACGGCGACCGCGAGGGCGACCTTCGACACGCTGATCGTCCCGAGCACGCTCCGTCCCAGGGTGAAGCCGGCGGCGAAGTTCCCGACGATCCCCGCGACGCCGAACACCAGGAGCGCGAGCGTGACGGTGTCCGGGCCGACCCCGACCAGGTCCTGCAGGTACGGCGCGATGTACGTGTACGCGGCGAACTGTGCGGCGAACAGGAACGCGGCGGCGATCAGACCGACACGGGCACGGGGAACGCGGAGCAGCGAGCCGAGCGTCGCGAACCGGACCTGCTGCTGCGCGGGGATGCGCGGCAGCATCGCGAGCTGCAGGACGAGCGCGACCAGGCCGAGCACACCGCCGATGACGAACGCGAGCCGCCAGGTGGCGAGCGACGAGACGAGGGCGCCGAGCGGCAGGCTCACGACCCTCGCGACCGAGACCCCGGCGGTGATGAGCGAGGTCGCCCGGATCGTGGCGGCCGGCCGGACCAGTCGACCGGCGATGCCGGCGCCGATCGCCCAGAACCCGCCGATGCCGACGCCCAGGAGCATCCGGGCCACGAGCAGCACACCGAACGAGGGCGCGATCGCCGCGAGCCCGTCCGCCACGACGAGCAGCACGGTCAGCGAGACGAGCACGACACGGCGGTCCACGCGCGAGGTCAGGACCGTGACGACCGGCGCCGCGACGGCACCGACCAGCCCGGTGGCGACGACCATGAGCCCGGCCGTGCCGATCCCGACGTCGAGGTCGGCGGCGATGGCGGGCAGGAGTCCGATCGGCAGGAACTCGGAGAGCACGAGGACGAAGGATCCGAGTGCGACGGACGTGACACCGAGCCACCCGCGGCGCTCTGCTGTCGAGGTCATGGGTTCGTCAAGCAGTGCCGGTCGCGGGCCATTCCCGCGTGTCGTGTCGTTACTCGGTGGGTACCGGCACGGTGCGGCCCGACACCACCGACTCCTGCGCCGCGAGCACGATCGACAGGGTCCGCAGCCCGACGTGCACGTCCGGCTGCGGCTGCACGCCCGACCGGACGGCGTCGACGAACGTCCGGAGCATCGCGGCATCGGGGTCGGCGCCGTAACGGGACTCGATCGGCAGCCCGGTCTCCGCGACGATCCCGCGAGCAGCCGCCCCGAAGAAGTCGAGCGACACCGTGCCGCCCGTCCCGGCGACGTCGAGCGTCAGCCCACCCCACACCGCCGAGGTGTCCGGCTTGCTCCACGAGCAGTCGATCGCGGCGACGACGCCGTTCGCGTACGTGATCGTGACGAGTCCGGCGGTCTCCGCCTGCGCCCGGGCCGCGTGCAGCGTGCGGTTCGCCACCGCGGTCACGGTGACGGGTGCCGACCCCATCAGGCCCTCGAGCAGGTCCGCGATGTGCACGACGTGGTCGACGATCGCGCCGCCGCCGGACAGCTCGGGCTCGGTGAACCACGACCGGGTCAGGGGGAGCATGCCGTTGTTCGCGCCGCGGACGGAGAACAGCTGCCCGAGTGCTCCGGAGTCGTGCGCCGCGCAGAGCTTGTCGAACGCCGAGGTGAACCGCACCGGGAACGCCACCATGAGCATGACCCCCGCGGCCTCGACGGCGTCGCGGATCGCAAGGCCGTCCTCCCACGTGGTCGCGAGCGGCTTCTCGCACAGGACGTGCGCACCGGCGGCCGCCGCGGCCTCGACGAGTTCGCGGTGCCGGGCGTTCTCGCTCGTGACGACGACGGCGTCCGGGCCCCAGGCGAGCAGCTCGTCGTACGTGTCCGCGTAGTCGACGCCGAGCTCGTCGGCCAAGTCGCGGCCGCGGAGCTCGATGACGGTCTCGCCGGTGCTGACGCCGTCCGGGTCGGCACCGCGGACCTCGACCCCGGGCATCGCGGTGAGGGCGGTGAGGTAACCGATCGCGTGGGTGTGGGCGAACGACATCACGGCGATCTTCAGAGCGGTCACGCGCGAGCCCCCGTCGTCAGGGACACCGGCTGCCCGGTGTCCATCGACTCGAGTGCCGCGTTCGCGATCCGGACCGCCTCGGCGCCGTCCGCCGCCGTCACCCGCGGAGCGGCGCCGCCGGCGAACGCTCCGAGGAACTCGGCGAGCTCGAGCCCGTACGGGTCGTCGGCGGGGTCGACCTCGGGCAGGAAGCCGTCCGCGGCGTCGGGCACCGCGAGGTCGGCGACGTAGTCCTGTTCGTCGAGCGACCGGTGCGCCAGGCTGCCGCGCGTGCCCGTCACCGAGTACTCGGTCGAGAACGCGAGGTGCTGTGGTCCCCAGATCCCGGCGACGTGGCTGATCGCCCCGGACTCGTGCGTGAGCAGGACGTGAGCTGCCTCCACCGGCTCGGCCTCGGTGCCGGCGCGGACGCCGAGGGCCGACACCGTGGTGACCGGCCCGGCGACCCACCGCGCGATGTCGAGGTCGTGGATCATCTGGTCCATCACGATGCCGCCGGACAGTGCCCGGTCGGCGAACCACGCGGTGCGGATCGGGAAGGCCCCGGAGCGCACGAACCGCAAGACGGCCAGGTCGCCCAGGAGGCCCGTGGTGACGGCGTCGTGCAGGCGCACGTACGCGGGGAAGAAGCGCACCACGTGGGCCGGGAAGAGCTGTCGGCCGGCGTCCTGCGCACGCGCCACCAGGTCGGCAGCGTCGGCATCGGTCCGGGCGAGCGGCTTCTCCGACACGACGTCCTTGCCGGCGTCGAGTGCGGCGCGCACGACCTCGGCGTGGGCGAAGGTCGGCGTCACCACGTCCACGACGTCGACGACCGCGAACAGGTCGTCGAGCGAGTCGACGACGGTGATCGACGACCCCGCGGCGGCTGCTGCTGGGGCGAACGCGACCGCGAGCTCTTGTGCACCGTCCTGCGCGTACACGACGACCGGGCCGAGGCGGAGGAGGCCGGGCATGTGCGCGTGGGCGATGCCGCCGGCGCCGACGAGGCCGATCCGGGGAGGGGTCGGGGGCATCGGGGCTCCTTCGCGGGGTGGACCGGTCGACGGTGACGGGGACCGGGCCATGCTACCGAGCCGGCGGTCGGAGGGTGGTGCTCAGGCGGAGCCGCGCCAGACCACCTCGGTCGGCAGGATGAGTCCGTGCGGGCCCTCGTCGGCACCGGCGATCTGCGCGAGCACCTGCTGCGCCGCGCTCTCGCCGAGGGTGTGCGCGGGTTGTCGGACCGTCGACAGCGGCGGGTCGCAACGCAGTGCCCAGGCGCTGTCGTCGAAGCCGACTACGCCGACGTCACCGGGGACCGACCGGCCGCTGCGCTGCAGGACGTCCATCGCGCCGGCAGCCACGGCGTCCGAGGCGGCGAACACCCCGTCGAGGTCGGGGGCCCGGTCGAGGAGCTCACGCATGCCGTCGGCGCCGGCGGTGTAGCTGAACAGCGGGTTGCGGGCCACCAGCTCGGGGTCGAAGCGGTCCCCGAGGGCCGCGGTGAAGCCGGCCAGTCGGTCCTGCCCCGAGTCGCGGTCGAGCCCGGACGCGAGCATGCCGATCCGCTTTCGGCCGGTGGCGACCAGGCGCCGCGTGATCTGCTCGGCGGCCGCGCGGTTGTCGATGCCGATGTACGAGATGTTCGCGGCGTCGGACGGGTGGCCGACGAAGCACGCCGGCATGCCGATCTCCTCGATCGCCCGGGTGATCGGGTCGCCGTCGCGGGCGGACAGCACGATGGCACCGTCGACGAACCCGCCGCGCAGGTACTCGACGACGCGCTCGTTGTCGCGGGCCGAGTCGACCATGATCGTGACGAGCTGCTGGTCGGCCTGCGACAAGACCGTGTTGGTGCCGATCAGGATGTTGCCGATGTTCGGGTCGTCGAGCACCTGGACCGACGGCTCGTGCACGATCAGGGCGATCGCTCCGGAGCGTCGGGTGACCAGGCTCCGGGCCGCCGCGCTGCGCACGTAGCCGACGCGCCGGACGGCTGCCTGCACGGCTTCGCGGGCCTCGGGCGACACGTACGGTTCGTCGTTCAGGACCCGTGAGACGGTGCCCCGGGACAGCCCCGATTCGTCGGCGACGTCCTGGATCGTGGCGCGCTGGCGTGCGGATCGGACCTCGGACATGCGGCAACCATATCCGTCCCACGACGGGCTCCAGCACGCGTCTTGTTGACAGCGGTCCGCTTCTGGTGTTCACTCTGGGAGCGCTCCCAGAACGACCCGAACCCGTTCGGTCCGGCTGGACTGGGAGCGCTCCCAGAACCTGGGTGACCTTCGCCGTCGAAGGGGTCGTCAACGACCGGAGCGGCAGCGGTCGCCCCGATCAGCGAGGACCCTGACGTGACCACGACCACCCTGCCGACGCCCGCCACCGGGGCGCTCGGCCTCGGCTCGACCGGGCTCGCCTTCGGGTGCGACTACAACCCCGAGCAGTGGGACCCTGCGGTCTGGGTCGAGGACGTCCGGCTGATGCGCGAGGCCGGGGTGAACCTGGTCGCGATCAACGTCTTCGGCTGGTCGCACGTCGAGCCGCGTCAGGGCGAGTGCGACTTCACCGCGCTCGACACCGTCATCGAGCTGCTGCACGGCGCGGGCATCGGCGTCGACCTCGGCACCGGCACCGCCTCGACCCCGCCGTGGCTCACCACGCTGCACCCCGAGGTCCTGCCCGTCGTGGCGGACGGCACCACGCGCTGGCCCGGCGGGCGACAGGCGTTCTGCCCGAGCTCCCCGGTGTACCGCGAGCACGCCCTCGCCCTGGTCCGCGCCACGGCGGAGCGCTACGGCGACCACCCCGCGGTCAAGCTCTGGCACGTGTCGAACGAGCTCGGCTGCCACAACGCGCACTGCTTCTGCGACGTCTCGGCCGAGGCGTTCCGTGGCTGGCTCCGTGCCCGCTACGGCACCGTCGACGAACTGAACGCCGCGTGGGGCACCTCGTTCTGGAGCCAGCGGTACTCGGCGTGGGAGCAGGTGCTGCCGCCCCGCGCGACGCTGTCGTCCACGAACCCCGCGCAGACCATCGACTTCGACCGGTTCTCGTCCGACGAACTCCTCGGCCACCACCGTGCCGAGGCCGCCGTGCTGCGCGAACTGAGCGACAAGCCCGTCACCACGAACTTCATGGTCGCCGCGCACATCACCGCGCTCGACTACTGGTCGTGGACGGCCGACATGGACGTCATCGCGAACGACCACTACCTCGACCACCGCCTGCCCCGCCCGCACGCCGAGCTCGCCTTCGCCGCGGACACAACCCGCGGACTCGCCGGCGGAGCCCCGTGGCTGCTGATGGAGCACTCGACCGGCGCCGTGAACTGGCAGCCGCACAACGTCGCGAAGGCACCGGGCCAGATGCTGCAGGACACCGTCGCGCACATCGCCCGGGGCGCGGACGGCGTCTGCTTCTTCCAGTGGCGCGCGTCGGTGCAGGGCTCCGAGAAGTTCCACTCCGCACTGCTGCCGCACGCCGGCACCGATTCGCGCACCTGGCGCGAGGTCGTCGCCCTCGGGTCGCTCGTCGAGCGGCTCGGCGAACTGCGCGGATCCCGGGTCGTCGCCGAGGTCGCGCTCGTCTTCAGCTGGGAGAACCAGTGGGCCGCCGACCTGGAGGCCCACCCCACCACTGCGCTCCGGTACCTGGAGCAGGTGCACGCGTTCCACGCCGCGCTCCGGGACCTCGGGGTCACGGTCGACGTCGTCGCGCCGGGCGCCCCGCTCGACGGCTACGCCGCGGTCGTCGTCCCCGAGCTCTACCTGGTGCGCGACGAGCACGCCGCCGTGATCGCCGACCACGTCGCCGCCGGTGGCCACGCGGTCGTCACCTTCTTCAGCGGGATCGTCGACGAACGCGACCGGGTCCGCACCGGCGGCTACCCCGGCGCCTTCCGCGACCTGCTCGGCATCCGGGTCGACGAGTTCCTGCCGCTCGCCGCGGACCAGGCGATCGCGCTGTCCGACGGCACCACCGGCACCGTGTGGTCGGAGCCCGTCGCGCTGCGCGGTGCCACGAGCGTCGTCGAGTACGCCGAGGGCCCGCTCGCCGGCTCCGCAGCGGTCACCCGCAACGACCACGGCGCCGGATCCGCCTGGTACACGTCCACCGTGCTCGAGGCCGACGCGCTGCGCGACCTGCTCCGCCGCGTGCTCGCCGAGGCCGGCGTCTCCCCGGATCCCGCGACCGCACCGGGTGTCGAGGTCGTCCGGCGCCGCGACGACCAGCACGAGTGGGTGTTCCTGCTCAACCACTCCGACCAGCCCGCCTCGCACACCGTCACGGGCCACGAGCTCGTCACCGACCGACCCGTCGACGGCGTCACCGTCCTCGACGCCGGCAGCACCCAGATCATCCGCACCGACAGGAACCGATCATGACCACCACCACCCAGCGGCCCCGCGCCGTCCGTCGTCGGGGCGGGGGCTCCCGCTACCGCCTGGCGATCGCGATCTTCGTGGTCCCGTTCGCCCTGCTGTTCACCGCGTTCTACCTCGTCCCGATCCTGTACGCCGTGTGGCAGTCGCTGCAGAAGATCGAGCGCCAGGGCACGTTCGGCGCCCCGACACAGGTGTTCGGCGGGCTGAGCCAGTACGCGCTCGTGTTCCAGAACAGCGCGTTCTGGGACTCGGTGCTCCGCGTGCTGCTGTTCGGTGTCGTGCAGGTCCCCGTGATGCTCGGGCTCGCGCTCCTGTTCGCGCTGCTGCTCGACTCCCCGCTGCTGCGTGGCAAGCGGTTCTTCCGCCTGGCCTTCTTCGCGCCGTACGCGGTCCCCGGTGTCATCGCCGCGATCATGTGGGGCTACCTCTACGCCCCGGACCTGTCGCCGTTCTCCGCCGTGACCTCGAAAGTCGACTTCCTGGGGTCCGGCACCGTGCTCTGGGCCGTCGCGAACGTCGTGACCTGGGTCTTCGTCGGCTACAACATGCTCATCATCTACTCGTCGCTGTTGGCGATCCCGGCCGAGATCTACGAGGCCGCCAAGCTCGACGGGGCCTCGCAGCTCCGGATCGCGCTGTCGATCAAGATCCCCCTGGTCGTGCCGGCGATCGTGCTGACCGCGGTGTTCTCGGTGATCGGGACGCTGCAGCTGCTGACCGAACCGACCGTCTTCCGGCAGTTCACCTCGACGATCTCGTCGACGTTCACGCCCAACATGCTCGTCTACTCGACCTCGTCGGTGCCGAACTTCAACCTGGCGGCTGCGTTCTCGGTCGTCCTCGCCCTCGCCACGTTCATCCTGTCGATCGGGTTCCTCCGACTGACCCAGCGGAAGGCCGCCCAGTGACCGTCCACGCACCCACCCCGGGCGACACCGTGCGCGACGCGGGCCGACCGCTCGAGCCGAACCGGGCCTCCCGTCCGCACCAGCACGGTGCACGCGGGCCGCGGGAGAGCGTCATCTCGCGCAGCGCCGCGATGATCGTGATGGGTGTCTTCACCCTGTACTTCCTGCTGCCGATCTTCTGGCTGCTGGTCTCGTCGACCAAGACGGCCGCGAACTTCAACACCACGTTCTCGCTGTGGTTCAGCGCGACCTCGGTGCAGGACTTCTTCGCGAACCTCGCCGAGCTGTTCACCCGGCAGGACGGCATCTACCTGCGCTGGCTGCTCAACAGCATCGCGTACGCCGGTGTCGCCGGGCTGCTCGGCACCGTGCTGTCGGCGATGTGCGGGTACGCCCTGGCCAAATACCGGTTCCGTGGGCGTGAGGCGCTGTTCAACACCTTCCTCGGCGGCGTCCTCGTGCCGGCCACGGCACTCGCCCTGCCGCTGTTCCTCATCTTCAGCCAGGTCGACCTGACCGACACGTTCTGGTCGGTGTTCCTGCCGAGCATCGTCAGCCCGTTCGGCGTCTACCTGTCGCGGTTGTTCGCGGCGTCGAGCGTGCCCGACGAGATCATCGAGGCCGCGCGCATCGACGGCTCCGGCGAGGTCCGCACGTTCTTCACCGTCGCCGTCCGGCTCATGTCGCCGGCCCTCGTGACGATCTTCCTGTTCCAGTTCGTCGCCGTCTGGAACAACTTCTTCCTGCCGCTCGTGATGCTCCGCGACTCGTCGCTGTTCCCCGTCACGCTCGGCCTCTACACGTGGAACTCGAGCGTGAACCAGTACCCCGACCTGCGCACCCTCGTGCTCATCGGGTCGTTCGTCTCGATCATCCCGCTGCTCATCGCGTTCCTGAGCCTGCAGCGCTTCTGGCGCTCCGGCCTCGGGTCCGGCGGTCTGAAGTAGCCACCCGACCAGCACTCCCTCCGCACACCAGTCCTCCCCACACCACATCCCGAACGGAAACAGCATGAAGACAACGAAGTTCCTCAGCGTCGCCGCCCTGGCGGTCGCCGCGACCGTCGCCCTCGCCGGCTGCAGTGCCGGCGGCAGCGGCAGCGGCGGCGGTTCCTCCGACACCGCAGCCGCGAGCTGCAAGCCCTCGAGCGGCAAGGTCACGCTCGACTTCACGACCTGGGTGCCGAACATGGACAAGGTCGTCGCCATCTGGAACAAGGCGAACCCGGACATCCAGGTGAAGACCTCGATCGTCGCGAACGGCAACAGCGGCACGTACCAGAACTTCTTCAACCAGCTCAAGGCGAAGCAGGCGCCCGACATCGGCCAGGTCGAGTACGACACCCTGCCGGCGTTCCGGGTGCAGGGCGGCCTCGAGGACATCGGTGCGTGCTCCGGCATCTCGGCGGCGAAGAAGGACTTCTCCGACGGCCTCTGGAACCAGGTCACCTTCGGCGAGTCGAAGTCCGTCTACGCCGTGCCGCAGGACTCCGGTCCGATGGCGCTGTACTACCGCAAGGACCTGTTCGAGAAGGCCGGGCTCGACGCCCCGAAGACGTGGGAGGAGTACGCCGAGGACGCCGTCAAGATCAAGGCGCTCGGCGGCAACATCACGAACTTCGCCAAGGGTGACGTCAACCAGTTCGCCGGGCTCGTGTCACAGGCCGGCGGCCAGTGGTTCGCGAACTCGGGTGACTCGTGGAAGGTCGACCTGACCGACGCGAAGTCGAAGAAGGTCGCCGACTACTGGCAGGACCTGATCGACAAGAAGCTCGTCAACACCCTGCCGAGCTTCACCGACCAGTGGAACGCCGCGTACGACAGCGGCCAGGACTGGACCTGGGTCTCCGCCGTCTGGGGTGCGAACACCATCTCGAGCGGTGCGCCGTCGACCTCCGGCAAGTGGGCCGTCGCGCCGATGCCGCAGTGGAGCGAGGGCGAGTCGAAGTCGGCCGCCTGGGGCGGTTCGTCGAACGTCGTCTTCGCCGGCAGCGAGCACCCCGCCGAGGCGTCGAAGTTCCTGGTCTGGCTGAACACCTCGACCGAGGCGCTGTCCGCACTGAACAAGGAGGCCAACCTCTACCCGGCGTCCTCCACCGGCGCCGAGCTCCCCGCGCTGACCGAGGGACTCCCGTTCTACGGCAACCAGAAGATCTACGAGGAGTTCGCGACCGCGGCGAAGGACATCCAGCCCTTCACCTGGGGTCCGACGATGACGCAGACCTACTCGGACGTCTCCGACGGTTTCGGCTCGGCGGCGTCCGGTGACGGCACGCTGCTCGAGGCACTCGAGTCCGGGCAGTCCAAGACGGTGGCGGCGCTCAAGGCGCAGTCGATCCCGGTCAAGGGCTGACGCGCTGACGGCGGACGGGAGGCGCGGTGCCAGCGGGCACCGTGCCTCCCGTCCCGTGGTCGGGCCGATGTCAGAACCGGTCGGACGGATTTTCTGAGATAGTGGCACAAGTCAGAAAATCTGACGCAGTTGTTCTGAGGTCTGGAGGCAGGAGTGGCCACGAGCACCTGGCCCGCGCTGGAGTACGAGCAACTCGACTGGGAGCGGCGTGACGCCGACTACGGTCCTCGTGCCGCTCGACGCAACACGGTGCGCGAACAGTACCTCGCCGCCGTGCCGCCGCACATCTCCGCGGCCGCCCTCCGGTTGCGCGACGAGGTGGCGACGCTGGTCGACGAGGCCTCCACGGCGCTCGTGCGCTTCGACGGCGAACTCGGTGGCGAGGTGGCACCGTTCTCGTCCCTGCTCCTGCGGTCCGAAGCCGCGGCGTCCTCGCAGATCGAGCACCTGACGGCCAGTGCCCGACAGGTCTTCGCCGCCGAGATCGGTGCTCCGGGCAAACGCAACGCCACGGCGATCGTCTCCAACACCCGAGCCATGCGCACCGCGATCGAGTTGTCCGATGAGTTGACAGCGGACACCGTGCTTGCGATGCACGCGGTGCTGATGGACGGCGATCCCCATCACGACGCCGGTGCGTTCCGGCGGGAGCCCGTCTGGATCGGCACGGACGGACGCTCCCCGGTCGGTGCCGACTACGTCGCTCCGGCCTGGCAGCGTGTCCCAACGCTGATCGATGACGTGATGGCGTTCGCGCGGCGCCTCGACCTGCCGCGGTTGGCGCAGGTCGCGGTGGCGCATGCTCAGTTCGAGACGGTCCACCCGTTCACCGACGGGAACGGTCGCACGGGGCGTGCCCTGCTGCAGGCGATGCTGCGCTCGAACGAGCTGACCCGGAATGTGACGGTTCCCGTGTCGGCGGGCCTCCTGACCGACACGGACAGCTACGTCGAGGCGCTGACGGCGTACCGCCGCGGTGCCGTCGAGCCGATCATCCGACGGGTGGCGGAAGCGTCGTTCACCGCCATCGGCAACGCCACGGAACTGGTCGACGACATCCAGCGGATCCGTCAGGGCTGGCGCGACCGCGTCGATGCTCGGAGCGATTCGGGCGTCTGGGCCGCACTCGACGTCGTCGCGCGGCAGCCGGTGCTGAACGCGACGGTACTCGCTTCCCAGATGGGGATCGAACCGCGGAACGCGTACCCGCACCTCCAGAAACTCCTCGGAGCAGGGATCCTGGTGTCGAAGAACGAGTACCAGCACGGGGTCCTGTACCGCAACGACGAGGTCCTGGCAGCGCTCGACGCCTTCGCCACGCGAGCCGGGCGTCGCGGCTGACGCGGGCTCGGTGTCAGGCGTCGAGGGCGCGCCGGGCGGCCGCCACGACCTCGGCATCGGTCACGAAGTGCGCCGAACCGTCGTCGGCCCCACCCATCGGGACCCCGGCGTGGGCGCTGTCCGGCGCGGCACGCTTCGCCGACAGGTGCACGGCGGCGGCGCCCGTCGCGACCAGCGCCCGGATGTCGGCCGGGGTGACGCCGGCACCGGCCATGACCTGCACCGGCCCGGCGGCGTCGACCATCCGGGCGATCGTGGCAGCGCCGGCTCCCGCGGTGGGGGCTCCGCCGGAGGTCAGCACGCGGGTGAACCCGAGGGCGGCGAGCGTGGCTGCTGCGGCGACGGGGTCCTCCGCGTGGTCGATCGCCCGGTGCAGGGTGATCTCGGCGGTCGTGCTGACCGAGCGGGCGGCGTCGACGAAGCGGCGCAGGGCGTCCTCGTCGAGTGTCCGGTCCGGGCGCAGCGCGCCGACGACGACACCGGCGGCACCGGAGCGCAGGACCGTCCGGACCTCGCGCACCATGAGCTCGACCTCGTCAGGGGTGTGCACGAACCCGCCGGGGCGGCACCGGACCAGCGCGTGCGCCGGGATCCCGGTCTCGTGGGTCGTCTCGACCAGGGCCTGCGACGGGGTCAGCCCGCCGAGCTCGAGCCCGACGCAGAGCTCGACCCGGTCGGCCCCGCCGTCCCGTGCGACGACCGCACCCTGCGGCGAGGTGACCGCGATCTCGAGTGCAACGGGCGAAGGGGTCATGCAGAGGCTCCGAGTGGCTGGTCCGAGGCCGGGATGATCCTGGCGGTCAGGTCCGGGGCCTCGGGGAACACTCGATCGTAGGGGAACATCGGCCGCTCGATCCTGTGGTGCCCGAGGCGGAGCAGGTCCTGGTCGACACCACCCGGGGTGAGCGCGAGCATCCAGTCGGCGGCCATGTCGAACAGCTCCGGCTCGAGGTACCCGATCTTCACGACGACGACGTCGGCCTGCCGCGGTGCCAGGTCGAGGTCGGTGAAGTCGTGCTCGTGGTGGTAGGGCTTCCGCAGCTTCGTCAGGATCGCGAAGACGCTGCCGACCTGCAGCACGACCTCGGTCTCGGCGTCGCGGTCGCCGTGCTTGATCGCGTGGACCCGGCCGGTCATGGTGATCGGTCCGGCGTGCACGGCATCGACCGACGCACCGGCGGTCACCGTGACGGTCGCACCCACACCGGCCTCGACCGCGGTCGCCACGGCGGCGGCGCCGGGGACGCTCGCGTAGATCAGGGTGGGGCCGTCGGCGCTCGCGAAGGCCGGGTTCGCGAGCACCTGCGTCAGACCCCAGGTCATGTCGCCGGAGCCGCCCGCGGTGGGGTTGTCGCCGGAGTCGGACACGAAGTAGGGGTGTGCGGCGCCGGGTGCGAGCGCGGCGGCGAGGCACTCGTCGAACGTGCCGGTCGGTGCGACGAAGACGAAGTCCTCGCGGACGTCCCAGAAGGCACGGGCGAGTCGCTCGGCACCGGCGGCCACGGCGGCCTCGTCCCACCCGGTGACGACGGTGACGGCCTGGTCGCGGGGCTGGTCCGCCCAGGCGTAGCCGACCCAGATCGCGGCGTCGAGCACACCGTCGGTCTGCTCGACGAGCGGCACCTGCGCGTACAGCGAGGCGGCGGGTTCGAGGCGGGTCGAGGTCTGCTCGCCGGGCAGCAGGACGGGGATCGGGATCCAGGCCTTCACGGGGCGCTGCGCTCCGGCAGGACGCGTGGTGAGCACGTCGACCAGGTTCCGGACGGCACGTTCCTTGGTCTCCATGGCGTCCTCGTGCGGGGCCATCCGGTAACAGGTGACGAGGTCGACCTGGTGGGCGAGCTCGCGCGTGACGTTGCCGTGCAGGTCCATCGACGCCGACACGATGACGTCCGGGCCGATCACCGCACGGATCCGGCCGAGCAGGTCCGCCTCGGCGTCGTCGAGGCCCTCGACGACCATCGCGCCGTGGATGTCGTACCAGAGGCCGTCCACGTGCTCGTCGTCGACGATCGCGCGCAGTCGCGTGACGATCTCGGCCGCGAGCTCCTCGTACGACGCCCGGTCCACGATGCCGCCGGGCAGTGCATGCCCGATGAGCGCCCCGCGGAAGTCCGCCGCGTCCGACATCGCGGACAGGAACGGGTACCGCGCCACGACCTCGTCGCCACGGTCCGGGTGGAACGCCGGTGCGTGGGTGCGGGTGGGGGTGAAGGTCGACGTCTCGATCGCCAGCCCGGCGATGGCGACGACCGGACGACGGGCACCGGCGGGGACGGCGGGGGTGGCGGACACGGTCTCAGACACGGACGCTCCTGTTCCTGGTGGTGGACTGCGGGATGGGGGTGGACAGCTCCTCGAGCGAGGCGGCGAGGCCCCGCTGCAGTGCGAACTGGCCGGCACCGACGAGCCCGGCATCGGCACCGAGCGACACCGGCTCGATCGCCAGGTGCTGCGTCATGAGCGGGTGGCAGCTCTCGTAGAGCTGACTGCGCACGGCCGCGATGAACGGGTCGAGGGTGGAGAGGATGCCGCCCAAGTAGACGGCGTCCGGGTTGAAGAAGTTCACGTTGGCCGCGAGCACCTCGCCGAGGTACCGACCGGCCAGGCGCACGGCACGGGTGGCCTCGGGGTGGGCGTCCGAGGCGAGTCGGACGACGTCGGCGGTCGAGGAGACGTCGACCCCGGCGCCCGACAGGATCCGCACCAGGGCGGCTCCGGACGCGACGGTCTCGAGGCACCCGGTGTTCCCGCACGAGCAGGGGGTGTCGCCGGCGGCGTCGATCCGCACGTGGGTGATGTCCCCGGCCGAGCCCGTGGACCCGCGGTACAGGCGGCCGTCGATGACGATGCCCGCGCCGATCGCCGATCCGGCCTTGATCGTGATGGTCTGCCGGCGTCCCGGGGGCTGCACGCTCTGCTCGCCGGCGGCCATGCAGTTCGCGTCGTTGTCGACGATCGCCGGCAGGCCGAAGCGGTCGGACAGCCAGGCGGCCACCGGGAACCCGTTCCAGCCCGGCATCCGGCTCGGCAGGTCGACGACACCGGCCTCGACGTCGACGGGACCGGGCAGACTGAGGCCGACCCCGCGCAGACCGGCGCGGCCACGGTCGTCGGCGAGCCGCTCGAGCAGGCCGGCCAGTCGCTGCAGGCCGGCGGTCGGACCGTCGGAGAGCGCGAACGGGACGTTCGCGACCGACTCGAGCGCGCCTCCCGGCAGCACGATCCCGACCCGCGCGTGCCCACCGCCGACGTCGGCGGCGACCGCGTACTCGTCGACGCCGCCGATGCGGAGCACCTTGCGGGGGCGTCCGCCGGTCGAGACGTCGGTGCCCTCTTCTGCGAGCAGCCCGTGCGACAGCAGCTGGGTGACGACGTGCGACACCGTCGACGGAGCGGCGCCGAGCAGTGTGGCGATCTCGGTGCGACTCGCGGCCTGACCCGACGCGACGAGTTCGAGGACGCGAGCAGAGAGGTCCGTCACGACTTTCTCCAATCCGGGGGAAACGACGGTCGAACCGACCGAACACCCGGAGCCTAACCGGCGGAACGGCCCGTTCACCCTTTCGTCCAAACGGCAGAAACGCAGTTTTTACACGAAGATGTTTGTTTTTCCAACGGCTTTGGCCATTGACTGTGTCCGTGCCGCTCGGCACGCGTGCTCCACCTCCCCAGAACTCCCACGCACCAGGAGACACACATGACCAAGCCCCGCCGCTGGGCGCTCCTCACCGGAGCAGCGATCGCCGTGAGCGCCCTGCTCGCCGGATGTTCCGGGGGCGGTTCCGCCACCTCGAACGCGAACCCGGACGAGATCAACTACGCCCTCCCCGCGAACTTCACGCCCAACTGGATCCTGCCGATCGGCACCGCCGCGCACCTCAACACGAACAACGGCTCCATCGCGCAGTCGCTGTACGAGCCGCTCGTCGCGTACGACGGCTCCACCGGCAAGATCGCGTGGAACAAGGACGGGTCCGTCGCCACGGACGCGGAGTTCGCCGACGACGGCAAGAGCGTCGAGATCACCCTCGGTGACCGGCACTGGTCCGACGGCGAGGCGATCACGAGCCGCGACGTCGAGTTCTGGTTCAACCTGATCAAGGCGAACAAGGACCAGTGGGGCTCGTACTCGAAGGGCAAGGCGCCGGACAACTGGACCTCGTTCAAGACCGTCGACGACACCCACTTCACGATCACGTTCGACAAGGCGTACAACTCGGACTGGATGCTCGCCAACCAGCTGAGCCACATCATCCCGCTGCCGCAGCACGCCTGGGACAAGACGAGCGCGAGCGCCAAGGTCACCGACGCCGACGAGACCACCGCCGGCGCGAAGCAGGTCTGGAAGTACCTGAACACCGCGGCCGGCAAGATCTCCGACTACGCCACCGACGACCTGTGGAAGACCATCTCCGGTCCCTACGGCGTCAAGGCGTTCACCACCGCCGGCAAGGTCACCCTCACCGCGAACACGAAGTACGACGGCGGCGAGAAGCCCTCGATCACGACCGTCAACCTGCTGCCGTTCACGACGGCCGACGCCGAGGTGAACGCGGTCCGCTCCGGCGAGGTCGACTACGGCTACATCAACGCCACGGACATGGACCAGGAGTCCTCGTTCACGGCGAAGGGCTACGAGGTCGAGCCGTGGACCGGCTGGGCCATCACCTACATGCCGTACAACTTCAACAACCCGGACATGGGCGCCGTCTTCAAGCAGCTGTACGCCCGCCAGGCCGTGCAGATGTCGATCGACCAGAAGTCCCTGTCGAAGGTCGTCTTCAACGGCACCGCCACCTCGACCTACGGCCCGATCCCGCAGGCGCAGGAGTCCGACTACGTCTCCGACGTGCAGAAGGACAACCCCTACCCGTTCAGCACGTCGAAGGCCAAGGACCTGCTGACCAGCCACGGCTGGGAGGAGCAGGGCGGCACGATGGTCTGCACCGACCCCGGCACGTCCGACAGCCAGTGCGGTGAGGGCGTGAAGGACGGCACGAAGTTCACCATGGGTGTCCTGTCGCAGTCCGGTTCGACCGTGACCGACAACATGATGAGCGCGATCCAGTCCTCGCTCGCCAAGACCGGCATCGGCTTCACCATCAAGACCGCGCCGGTGTCGAGCGTGCTGTCGCAGACCCCGACGTGCACGAGCGACGAGGCCAGCTGCGACTGGGACCTGTCGTTCTTCGGCACCGCGGGCAGCTGGTACTTCCCGGCCTACCCGACCGGTGAGTCGCTCTTCTCGACCGGTGGTTCGGCGAACTTCGGCAGCTACTCGAACAGCGAGGTCGACGACCTCATCGACGCGACCACCACCTCGACCGACGCCACCGCCGTGCAGGACTACAGCGCCGCGGTCGCGAAGGACCTGCCGGTGATCTGGCTGCCGAGCCCCGACTACCAGATCTCGGTCGTCAAGAAGGGCCTGTCCGGGTTCGACCAGGACTCGCTCGCCAACTTCCACCCGGCCCAGTGGAAGTGGACCAAGTAGGAACGTGACCACGGACGGAAGGCGCGGTGTGCGCCCGACGCACACCGAGCCTCCCGTCCGCTCCGACGCAACAACCCAGACGACGGAAGCCGCATGACCACAGTCCTCTACCTCACCAGGCGCGTCCTGCAGGCGCTCGCGGTGATCCTCATCGTCACGATCGTGGTGTTCTGCCTGCTGCACGCGCTGCCCGGCGGACCCGCCCGCGGTGTCCTCGGCGTCTCCGCGACGCCCGCGCAGATCACCGCGTTCAACCAGGCGCAGGGACTCGACCAGGCCCTGCCGGTGCAGTACCTGCGGTTCCTCGGCCGCCTGCTCACCGGTGACCTCGGCACCTCGTACACGCTCAACGAACCGGTGTCGCAGCTCATCGCCGAGCGCCTGCCGAAGACCCTCGTCCTCACCGGCATCTCCGCCGTCCTCGGCCTCGTCATCGCGATCCCGGTCGGCATGCTCCAGGCCGCCCGCCGCAACGGCGCGGTCGACTACGCCGCCACCGCGCTGGCCTTCGTCTTCTACTCGACGCCGGCCTTCTTCCTCGGCCTCATCCTGATCATCGTGTTCAGCCAGCAGCTGCCGTGGCTGCCGTCGCAGGCGCCGAGCGGCACCACGCTCGCCGAGGTGTTCGAGGACCCCGCCGGGCTCGTCCTGCCCGTCGTCACCGGAGCGCTCGCGATGATCGCCGTGTTCAGCCGGTACATGCGGGCCTCGACCCTCGAGAACCTGCAGGAGGACTACGTCCGCACCGCCCGCGCCGGTGGCGCCTCGACGATGACGATCCTGCGCCGGCACGTGTTCCGGAACTCGCTGACGCCCGTCGTCGCGATGCTCGGCTACTACCTGCCCGTGCTGTTCGGCGGTGCCCTGGTCACGGAGCAGCTGTTCAACTACCCCGGCATGGGGCTCCTGTTCTGGAACGCGGCGCAGTCGTCGGACTACCCGACGCTGCTCGGCTGCGTCCTCGTCATCTCCATCGCGACCGTCATCGGCACCCTGCTCGCCGACGTCGCGCAGTCCCTCATCGACCCGCGAGTGAAGGCGAGCCGCGCATGACCGCCGCGTCAATCATCGACACTGCGTCCACCCATGACGTGAAGGCGAGCCGCGCATGAGCGCCGTACAACTGGCACCCGAAGCCCCGGGCGCTCCCGTCACGGTCGCGGCCACCGGGTTCCGGCTCGCCGCCCGCCGGTTCCGCGGCAACACGCTCGCCGTGATCGGCCTGGCCGTGATCGTCGTCATCGTCCTGTTCTGCTTCGTCGGGCCGTTCCTGTACCCGACCGACCAGACCCACACCCTGCTCGAGCAGGCCAACCAGGGACCGAGCGCGGCGCACTGGCTCGGCACCGACGCCGTCGGCCACGACGTGCTCGGCCGGCTGATGTACGGCGGCAAGGTCTCGCTCATGGTCGGCATCGCCGCCGGGGTCCTGGCCACGGTCGTCGGCACCCTGTGGGGTTCCGTCGCGGGCTACGTCGGCGGCTGGGTCGACGCGCTGATGATGCGCGTCGTCGACGCGGGCATCGCGATCCCGGCGCTGTTCATCCTGCTCGTCATCTCGGCCATCACGACCCCCGGCGTCGCCGGGCTCATCCTGATCCTCGGGCTGGTGTCGTGGCTGGTGCCGTCCCGCCTGATCCGCGCCGAGACCCTGACGCTGAAGAATCGCGACTACGTGCTCACCCTGCGCGCGATCGGCGGCTCGCACGCCCGCGCCATCGGCAAGCACCTGCTGCCGAACTCGGTGTCCACGATCGTCGTCGCCGCGACCTTCCAGGTCGCCGACGCGATCCTGCTCGTCGCCTACGTCTCGTACCTCGGGCTCGGCGTGCAGCCGCCCGCGACGGACTGGGGCGGCATGCTCTCGGCGGGACTCACCGCCGCGTACTCCGGACGCTGGTGGCTCATCGTGCCGCCGGGTCTGGCCGTGATCCTGATCGTCTGCGCGTTCAACGCCGTGGGCGACGGACTCCGGGACGCCTTCGACGTGAGGGGCCGCTGATGACCACCGAACCGATCCTGCGGACGACCGACCTCGGCGTCTCGTTCAGCACCGAGTCCGGCACCGTGTCAGCCGTGCGGGGCGTGTCCCTGACGGTCGCGCCCGGCGAGACGCTCGCCCTGGTCGGCGAGTCCGGCTCCGGCAAGTCCACGGTGGCGCTCGCCGCGATGGGGCTGCTCTCCGGCAACGCGACGGCGACGGGCAGCGCGCTCGTCGCCGGTCACGAGGTCGTCGGTGCTCCCGAACCGTCGCTCCGTGCCCTGCGGGGCTCGACGGTGTCGATGGTCTTCCAGGAGCCCGCGACGGCCCTCGACCCGCTCACCCGGGTCGGCGCGCAGATCGCCGAGGTGATCCGGAACCACCGGACGGTCACCGCCGCGCAGGCCGCGGCCGAGGCCGTCGACCTGCTCCGCCGCGTCGGCATCCCCGACCCCGAGTCGCGCACGCGGTCGTTCCCGTTCCAGCTGTCGGGTGGGCAACGCCAGCGCGTGGTGATCGCGATGGCGATCGCGAACTCGCCGAAGCTGCTCATCGCGGACGAGCCGACGACCGCCCTCGACGTGACCGTGCAGGCCGAGATCCTCGAACTGCTCCGCAAGCTCGCCGTCGACACCGGCACGGGCGTGCTGCTCGTGACGCACAACATGGGCGTCGTCGCGGACTTCGCGGACCGCGTCGCGGTCATGCTGCAGGGGGAGATCGTCGAGACCGGCAGCGTCGAGGACGTCCTGCTCCGTCCGGAGCACGAGTACACGAAGCGGCTGCTCGCCGCGGTGCCGCGGCTCGACGTGGCGGGCGACCGTCCCGCCGCCCCGGTCGACACGGGGTCCGCTGACGCGGCGGCCGGGAGGCCCGGTGCGGCCCCGGTGGTCGGCCTGCGGGACGTCACGGTGACGTTCGGGCGCGGGGCGCGCGCCGTCCACGCGTTGCAGGGGATCGACATCGCCGTGCACGCGGGCGAGACGGTCGGCCTGGTCGGCGAGTCCGGCTCCGGCAAGTCCACCGCGGCCCGGGTGGCGCTCGGGCTCATCACGCCGACGTCCGGCACGGTGTCGCTGTTCGGGCAGGACCTGCGGACCGCGAAGGGCCGTGACCGCCGTGCACTCCGCGCCGGCATCGGCGTCGTGCTGCAGGACCCGGTGGCCTCGCTCGACGCCCGGATGTCCGTGGCGGAGTGCATCGCCGAACCGCTCGCCGTGCACCGCCGTGGGATGTCGTCGGCGGACCGTCGTCGGCGGATCGACGAGGTGCTCGACGCCGTCCGGCTGCCGCGGTCCCTCGCCTCGCGTGCACCTCGCGAGCTCTCGGGCGGGCAGCGCCAGCGGGTCTCGCTCGCCCGTGCCCTGGTGCTCGAGCCGCGGTTGCTCGTCGCCGACGAACCGACCTCGGCGCTCGACGTCAGCGTGCAGGAGACCGTGCTCGAGGTCCTCGGTGAACTGCAGGACGACCTGGGGTTCGCGTGCCTGTTCGTCTCGCACGACCTGGCCGTCGTGCAGCACTTCGCCGAGCGCGTCGTGGTGATGCGCCAGGGTGTCGTCGAGGAGCAGGGCACCACCGGCACGACCCTGCTCCACCCCACGACCGACTACACCAGGCGCCTGCTCGCCGCCGTACCCGTGCCCGACCCCGTCCTGCAACGGCAGCGCCGGACGGAGCGTCTCGCCTCGCTCGCGGCGGTGACCGCGTGACCCGGGTGATCGCCGGCGTCGACGTCGGCGGCACGAACACCAAGGTCGTGCTGACGACCCCCGACCTCGAGGTCATCGACCGCGTCGACCTGCCGACGCCCGCCCACGCGGGTGGGGCGGCGATCGTGACGGCCGCCGTCGGGGCGGTGACGGGCCTGCTCGTCCGGCACCGGGCCTCCTTGACGGGTGTCGGGGTGGGCGCGGCCGGCGTGGTCGACGCGGCCACGGGCACCGTCCTGGTGACGGGCAACTCGTTCACCGGCTGGGCCGGTTACGGCGTGACCCGCGCGGTCAACGACGCCCTCGGCGTGCCGGCGACGCTCGACAACGACGTGAACGCGTTCCTGCTCGGCGAGATCGCCACGGGTGCCGTCGCGGGGGAGTCCGACGTGCTCGGGATGACCCTCGGCACCGGCGTCGGCGGTGCGTTCGTGCTCGGCGGACGGCTGTTCGCGGGGCCGCGCGGCGCCGCCGGTGAGATCGGCCACGTGCCGGGCTTCGGTGACGCGCTGTGCACCTGCGGACAGATCGGACACCTCGAGACGATCGCGGGCGCGCGTGGCATCGCCGACCGGTACGCCGAACGATCCGGCCGGCGGCTGTCGGCGCGTGACGTCGCCGTCGCCGCACGTGCCGGTGACACGGACGCCGCTGCCGTCTTCCAGGCCGCGGGGTGGGGCCTGGCGCGCGCCGCCCTGCTCACCGCGGGGATCCTCGACGTCACGACGATCGTGATCGGCGGCGGCATCGCGCGGTCGTGGGACCTGCTCGAACCGGCCATCACCGCGGCGATCGCGGCCGAGCCCCCGGTGAGCGGTGCGACGATCCGGCTGGCGCAGTCGACCCTCGGGTCGGACGCCGTGGCGCTCGGTGCCGCGTCGCAGGTGCGCGCGCTCGTGCGCGAGGCCGAGCCGGCGTAGCGACGGACCCGGGGCGGGTCGGGTCAGCGCACCCAGACGACGATGCCGCGCAGGTCGTGCAGCACGGCCGCCAGACCCGCGCGCAGCGCGCGGTCGGCGCGCTCCTCCGTGAAGGTGGACGGGTCGTAGTGGCTCGACGGTCCGAGTCCTTCGCCACGGAAGCCGCCGCCGGTCCAGTCCGCGGCCGTCACGTTCGACGTCGGCTCGGCGATCTCGGCACCCACGACCAGGAACTGCTGGTGGAGCGCCGTCGGCGACACCGCGGCGAGCGGGTCGACCATGTGGTTGCCGACGCTGATCACCAGGTCGGACCGCTCGTCGATCGCCCGGGTGACCGCCGCGATCCGGTCGTCGGCGTCCGTCGCCGACACCCTCGTGACGGTGACGTCCTCGTCCGCCGCCCACGACGCGACGGCGTCGAGCAGGGTCCGAGTCGGGGCGTCGTCGGCGTCACCGGCGTCCGACAGGAGTACGACGTCGTAGTCGTCGGGGGCGTGGACCCCGGACCACGAACCCGGCTCCGGGTGGATGGTGGCCTCGGGTGCCGGCGGCTGCGTCGGGTCGGAGAAGCCCGCGCCGAGGGCACCGGCCGTGGCGTGCGCCGTCGCCGACGTGCCGGTGCCGTCGCCGGCGTCGGTTCCGGCTCCAGCGTCGGTCCCGCCGGGTGTCGCCGAGCACCCGGCCAGCAGGGCGACGCCGGTGCTGACGAGGGCGACGGTGGTCAGCAGGACGGTCGTCCGGGCAGCGAGGCGGGTCACTGCATCATCGAAACACGTCGGTGTGCCGCACCGGGCCGGCTCCGGCGGCTGTCCGGCACCTGTCCCACTGCTGGTCACCACCTGTTCACCTGCCGGTCGTCCGAGGGCCGGATCGTCTGCGCGTGCCTTCCGGAACCCCCGTCGCGCTGCTGCGCGCCCGCCCTGCCCGTCCTGCCCGCCCTGTCCGTCCGTCCCGCCCGTCCGCGCTGATCGCACGGGTCGTCGCCGCGCTCCTGCTGCTCGGGGTGGTCGTCGTCGGCGTGCTGGCCGGGGCGTCGCCGGCATCGGCGCACGGCTTCAGCTCGGTCGTCTACGCGAAGGTGACGTCGACGGAACCGACCGTCGTGCACGCGGAACTCGGGCTCGAGTACGACCTGATGCTCGTGTCGGTCGCCACGAGCGAGCACGACGACGCATTCCACACGCAGGGGCAGAAGGCCTGGGACGACGGCGACTTCCCGGGGATGGTGTCGGCGGCCGAGGCGCACACTGACGCGCTCGGGAAGTACGTGTTCGACCGGTTCTCGGTGTCCGGCGCGGGTGGGCGGGCCTGCACGGGCGTGCTCGGCGACAGCGTCACGGTCGACCTGCAGGACGAGGTGCCGTACGCCCACGTGACGGCGGACTTCACCTGCCCGCCGCAGTCGGAGACGCAGACCGGACACGTCGTGACGTCGACACTGTTCCCGGACAGTGAGACCTTCGTGCGCGACACCAAGACGATCGTCACCTACAACGTCGACGCGAAGCAGGGATCGGCGACGCTCGATGCCTCGCAGCCGTCGTTCTCGACCGAGCAGTCGGCCGGGCAGCGCTTCTGGGAGTTCTTCCGCCTCGGTGCCGAGCACCTGCTGACCGGCATCGACCACATCCTGTTCCTCGTCGCGCTCATCGCCGGGTCACGGCGCCTGCGCGAGGTGGTCTACACCGCGTCGGCGTTCACCATCGCGCACTCGATCACGTTCATCCTCGCCGCGCTCGGGGTGGTCAGCCCGCCCGCGATCGTCGTCGAGCCGCTCATCGCCCTGTCCATCGCCGCCGTGGCCGGCTGGTACCTGTGGCGGCTCTGGCGGCGCCGGTCGCGGGCCGACGAACTCGTGGTCGGTGAACACGGGCACTTCTCGCTCGACCGGGCGGGCTGGACACGCCTGGCCGTCGTGTTCGCGTTCGGGCTCATCCACGGGCTCGGGTTCGCCGGGGCGCTGGGCATCCACGAGGCGTTCTCGTGGCAGCTGCTCGTGTCGCTCCTCGTCTTCAACGTCGGCATCGAGGCGGTGCAGCTCGCGATCATCGTCATCGTCTTCCCACCGCTGTCGCTCCTGCGTCGGAAGGCCCACCGGGTCTCGCTCTGGGTCACCGGAGTCGTGACCGCCGGGGTGTTCGTGATGGGGATGATCTGGTTCGTCGAGCGACTCGCGGCGGGATGACGGTGGTCCGCTCCTGAACAGCGACGACTTGTCACTCAGCGTTTACCAAGACGTTTCGCAGTGCATGCAGAGTCTTCCGTGCTGCACCATCCCACGTCTGAGAAACGGACCACCATGAGTCTCCTGTCCGGCGCCACCACACGGCGCAGAACCACCACCCTCCGCGTGTGCGGAGCCGTCCTCGGGGCCGCGCTCATCGCCGGCGCCTCGATGGTCGGCACGAACGTCGCCTCCGCCGCGACGAACACCCCCACCACCAACATCTCCACCGGCGGCCCGCTCCACATCCTGCTGGGCGTCGGTGCCACCGAGAGCCAGCGCATCGCCTCGTGGTACTTCCCGACGAACGTCGCGCAGTCGCTCGAGATCCAGAAGACCGCGTCGATGACCGACGGGGTCTTCACCGACGCCAAGTCGACGATCGCCGCGTCGAAGGCCGCCAACACCGCAGTCGACACGAGCACGACGGACTCGAACACGAAGAGCATCGACGGCATCGCCGCCGAGTCGGGCTACATCAATGCCCACGCCACGATCTCGGACCTCGAGCCGAACACCTCGTACACGTACCACGTCGGTGCGGCGGACGGGTCGGCCTGGTCGGCGTCGTACACGTTCACCACGAAGAGCTTCTCCGGCGACTTCGACTTCCTGTTCTTCGGTGACCCGCAGATCGGTTCGTCGGGCTACGTCGACGACGACGGCGCGGGCTGGGCGGACACGCTGAAGTACGCCACGACGACCGAGCCGGACGCCGAGCTCCTGGTCTCCGGTGGCGACCAGATCGAGCACGCCAACAACGAGTACGAGTGGGGTGCGTTCGCCGACAGCAGCGACGTCCTCAAGCGCTACCCGTGGGCCTCGACCATCGGCAACCACGACGTCGGCGGCAAGGCGTACGAGCAGCACAACCAGGTGCCGAACTCGCTCAAGGTGCCGGACTTCTACCCGGGCGGCAACACCACCGCGAACTCGGGTGGCGACTACTGGTACATGTACAAGGGCGTCCTGTTCATCGACATCAACTCGAACGCCTACGCGGCCGGATCGGACGCTGCCCACGTGAACTACGTGCGCGACGTCATCAACCGCTACGGCGACGACGCGAAGTGGACCACGCTGGTCTACCACCACTCGATCTACTCGCCGGCCGACCACGCGAACGACAAGGACAACCAGCAGCGCCGGTTCGACTTCACGCGTGCGTTCTCCGACATGGGCGTCGACCTCGTCCTGCAGGGCCACGACCACTCCTACTCGCGCAGCTACGCGATCAAGAACGGCAAGAAGGCCAACGTCAACGAGCAGCCCGCTGCTCCCGAGGTCTTCTCCGGCCCCGGCGGCGTCATCTACATGACGGCGAACTCGGCCTCCGGCTCGAAGTACTACGACCTGACCGCTCCGGACGCCACCCAGAGCGGCTACGGCGCAGACCCGCTCGACCCGACGGGCAAGCGCCACTGGGCCAACTCGGTCGAGAACCAGGAGCACGTCCGCTCCTTCGTCAAGGTCTCGGTCACCGACGAGAAGCTCTCCGTGCAGGACATCCGCGCCGGCGACTGCACCACGCTCAACTCGGCGGTCCAGCACGGCAACGTCGACAGCTGCGGCGTGACGCTCCAGCCGACCGCCACCGCCGACCCGGCCGCGATCGGTTCGACCGTCGACCAGTTCGACCTGCACGCCACGCTGCCCGCGACGACCACGACGCTCGCCGTCTCCGCCGCGTCGCAGACCGTCAACGCGGCGAAGCCGGCCACGGTCACCGCGACCATCGCCGGTGGCATCGGCAAGCAGCAGGGCACGCTGACGGTCTCGGACGGCAAGAAGGTCCTCGGCACCGTCCCCGTCAAGAACAGCACCGCGACCATGACGCTCCCGAGCGCCCTGGCCATCGGCACGCACTCGCTCACCGCCAAGTTCGTCAACGCGGACTCGACCTTCTCGGGCACCGACTCGGCGACCGCGAAGGCCACCACCGTCACCGTCACGAAGGCCCCGTCCCGGACGGCGCTCAAGTACAGCGGCGGCAAGGCGACCGTGCAGGTCAAGGCCACGGGCTTCACCGTGAACGGCACCGCGCGGATCTACCAGGGCACGAAGCGCCTGGCAACCGTCACCGTCAAGAACGGCAAGGTCACCTCGGCGCTCTCGCTGAAGAAGGGCACGCACAAGCTGCACGCCGTCTTCGCCGGCACCGACACCCTGACGCCGAGCACCAGCCCGGTGCAGTCGATCGTCATCAAGTAACACCAGTGCACCGAGCGAGGGCCCCGCGACTCCGGTCGCGGGGCCCTCGTGCGTCGTTCAGGACTGCGCGATCGTGAAGCGAGGACGACGATCGCCACGGGCGTGCCGACCACGGCGACCACCACGACCACAAGGCTCCGTGGGATCGATCGGTTCCGAACACGTTGTGTAAGCGATGGGTTACTGGTGGTACTTGTAAGCGATCGGTGACAGGGTTACGCTGTAACCGAACGATTACAGCGGAGGCGCACATGCGAGTCGACACTGCCCTTGCACTGGGCGATCTCGTGCACGAACGCCGCACGCGTCTCGGTTGGTCCCAGGCTGAACTCGCCGAGCGGATGGGTGTCAGCCGCCGATGGGTCAACGAGTTCGAGGGCGGAAAGGGCACCGCGCAGCTCCGTCTGGCCTTCGACGCGCTGACCGTCCTCGGCCTTGTCCTCGAGGCGAACGAGCGTGACCGATGAGCGAGCTGCGCGCGTTCCTCGACGGTGTGCCGGTCGGCACCTTCGAGATGAGCACCGGTGGGAACACCACCTTCACCTACGACGAGGCGTACCGGAACCTGCCCGACGCGACCCCGGTGTCGTTGTCGATGCGAACCGGCCGCGCCAGATGGAAGGCAAAGGCGGCCGGACCGTTCCTCGCGGGACTGCTTCCCGACAGCCCGGAGCGGCTGCGCGAACTCGCTTCGGAGCACCACGTCACCGAGAACCCGTTCCGGCTGCTTGAGCGCCTCGGCCGTGATGCCGCTGGTGCCGTGCAGCTGCTCCCTCCGGCGACGGACTCCTCGGACGCGGCGGTCCGGCGTGGTGCCGTGCACCGCCTGACGGACGACGACTTCGACGGCTTGGTCGACGCGCTCGCGCGCAACCCGGGATCGTGGGGCGGCACGATGAATGCCGGACGGTGGTCGCTCGCGGGCGCGCAGAGCAAAGCCGCCCTGTTCCGCTTCGACGACGGGACCTGGGGTGTGCCGCAGGACTCGACCCCGACGACCCACATCATCAAGCCGGTCATCGCGACGATGCCGGACCACGACGTGAACGAGTACGTGTCGATGGAGGCCGCTCGGCTCCTCGGGCTGCAGGTCGCGGACCACGAGTTGCTGCGGACCTCAACCGGCGCCCGGGTGTTCGTCAGCAAGCGGTACGACCGAGTCCGTGACGATGACGGGTCATGGCGTCGGCTCCACCAGGAGGACCTCTGCCAAGCGCTGTCCGTCTACCCGTCCAGGAAGTACCAGGAAGAGGGCGGACCATCGGCGAAGCAGATCGCGGTGCTCCTCCGCGGAGCCATCGCGCAGCCCGACGAACGCCGTGATGCGCAGCGACGGTTCTTCGAGGCGCTGGTGCTGAACGTCGCGATGCTCGGAACGGATGCTCACGCGAAGAACTACTCGCTCCTCCTCGACGGCCCCTCTGTCCGCCTGGCGCCGCTGTACGACCTCGGCTCACACGCTGCGTACCCGTCAGCTGACGGTTCGACGCTGCGCGGCGCGATGTCCGTCGGCGACGAGTACCGCTTCGACGGGATCGGTGAGGAGCAGTTCCGTGACATCGGCAGGTCCCTGGACATCGCTCCGGACGAGGCAACCGATCGCTACCGAAACATCACCTCCGGCGTCGCCGCAGCGTTCGCGCAGGCGGCGGCAACGGTGGAGGAGCCATTCGGTCGAGAGCTCGCCGACGCTGTGGCACGGAACGCGACGCGTCGCGGTTGGTGAGCTGAGCGGAGAGCGACCGCGCGCTCCGCGCGGGTCGCGGCTACGCTCCACTCCACCGGGGCCAGGGGCGGCCCCACCAGGGGACCAGGGGCACACCATGACGGGACGACGACGCGCGACGGTCGGGATCACGATCGCACTCACACTGATCGGCGTGCTCATCGCGCCCGTCACCGCGGCGGTGGCCGCTCCGGACGACGGTGCGCTCACCGTCATGCTGACCGACCCGGAGAAGCGGCCGCTCGCGATGGAGGGCGTGGTCGTCGACCTCCGCACCCCGGACGGCAGCACCGCTGACTCGGCGACGAGCGACCGCCGCGGCCGGATGACGTTCGACGCGGTCCCGGCAGGCACCTGGACGCTGCACGGTGAACGCGAGGGCTCGTACGGCTTCGACGACGTGGTCCCGGCGGAGCGGACCGGCGTCGTGGTCAGCGCCGGTGGGCACGAGACCGTCGTGCTCGTGGTGCGGCGGGGTGCCTCGATCGGCGGCACCGCCCACAACCCGTACGGCGCGGACCTGTCCGGCGCAGCGGTCGTCGTCCGTGGCTGGAACACCGGCACCGTGCGGCGGACCGTCACCTCGCCCGACGGTCACTACTGGGTGCACGGCCTGCCGAGCGACGACTACAGCGTGCAGGTCAACGCGCACGACGAGACGCTCGACTCGTGGCCGGCGTTGCGCAACGAGTCGTGGGGCTTCCACCGTGATCCCGGCTCCACTGCGGAGCGCTCGTACGTCCGGGTCGCGCACCAGGTCGGGGGCCGCACCGAGACGGTCGTGGACGGCATCGATGCGAGCTCGACCCGGGGCGTCGCCCTCACCGGGATCCTCAACCCGCAGCTCGACACCGACTTCACCGGCGCCACCGTCCACGTGTACGGCGAGTCGATCGGCAGCACCTTCGACACGCACCTCAGCTACTGGTCGCCCGGTCGGGGCGGGACCTTCGGCGCGGTGCTGAGCCCCGGACGCTACAAGGTCGAGGTCGTCGGCTGGTCGCCGAGCCAGCGCCGGTACGTCTCGTACTGGTACGGCGGCGAGGGCAACCGTCCGGTGGCGGACCGTGCGGCGTCGCACACGATCGTCATCCGCGACGAGAGCCGCTCGATCTCGTTCTGGAGCACCCGCTGACGGCTTCGTCGTCTGCTCAGAACTCGCGGGCGGCGACGTCGGGTCGCTGCGACGCCGCGAGGAGTCTACGGAGCTGGTCCGCGCTGACGGGTGCGCCGGGGTCGGCGAGGTGGTCGCGTGCGAACCCCTCCGGATCGGCCGCGTAGATCGGCGTGTAGGCACCGGACTCCGGCTCGGAGCGCCACGACTCCGCCAGACTCCCGGAGTCGACGGTGTCGAACCCCAGGGCGTCCACGATCGACGAGACGGACGCCTTCGCCCCGGCGTCGTCCCCCGCGACCGCCAGTGCCGTGCGCGGCTCGGAGCCGGACAGCGTCGGGATGTGGTGGGCCACGATGTTGTTGAACGCCTTGACCAGCGCGACACCCGGTAGCAGCGACTGCTCGTACTCGGCGGTCGTGCTCGTCAGCGTGTCCAGCTCCTCGATCCGGCCGTCTCGGTAGGGGTAGTAGTTGCCCGTGGACAGCACCGTCCTGCCGGCCAGCGCGTCGAGCGGCAGGGCCCGGTAGGAAGCGAGTGGGACCGTCAGCACCGTGACGTCCCCGAACCGGGCGGCAGCTCGAGCGTCGCCAGCCTGCGCGCGGGGCCCGAGTTCGTGGACGAGGTCGGCGAGCGACTCCGGCCCGCGTGAGTTCGCGACGAGGACCTCGAGCCCGGCCGTGACGGCCCGTCTGGCGATCGCGCTCCCGATCGCTCCGCTGCCGATGATGCCGATGCGTGTCATGGTCGTGCTCCTTGCGTCGCTGGTTCGTGGTCGTCGGTGGGTGGGGCCGTCCAGCCGCTCCTGAGCAGCGCCGTGAGGGCGCCGGTGGTCGTGGCGTCCGCCATGGCTGCTCCTCGCACCCAGCTGATGGCCAATGCCGCGAGGAACAGATCGCGTGCGCGCACGTCGCGTCGGGCGCTGCCGTCCTCCTGCGCAGCGCGCAGGAACGAAGCGGTCGTCGTGACGAACCCCTCGCAGGTCATCGACAGCGGGGAAGAGTCGGTCATCGTCGCGGTGCGCAACGGGTCCGGCAGCCCGTCGAAGGCGCTGGCCCACTCGACGACTGCGTCGAGCCAGCCTGCCAGCGCGTCGGCGGTGGCCACCGACCCGGCGAGGAGCCGATCGCGTCGCGCGACGAGGGCGTCATCGCGGGCGGCGAGCAGGGTTGCCAGCAAGGACTCCCGGTTCGGGAAGTGCCGGTACAGGGTGCCGGCGCCGACGCCGGCCTGCTTCGCGATCGCATCGAGCGAGCCGGAGACGCCGTGCGCCGAGAAGTGCTGCTCGGCGACGTCCAGGATGTGGTCCCGATTGCGCTGCGCGTCAGCTCGGGGAGCGCGGCCTGCTCGGGTGGTGGTCGCCATACGGGTTCAGTCCTCTCACCGGAGACTGTCTCCGGAACTCGCAAGAGGAGACTATCTCCCTTTCGGTCGTCCGCCGAAGTGCGGACTGGCGCGGCCCCCGAACGAGGGTCAGGATGCTGCCTAGTTGCACAGCGCAACGGGTCAGGTGCTTCCCCCGACAGAGGAGTCGTCATGAAGAAGTCCATCGCAGCCGCGTTCGCCGCCGCGGCCGTCATCACCGCGGGTGTGTTCGCCGCGTCACCCGCCTCGGCACTGCCGGCCAGCACGAAGGTCGTCGGTGGCGAGAAGGCCCCCACCACCTCGTGGGCCGTCCAGCTCGAAGCGTCGGGCGGCTCCATCCCGTCGGGCTACGTCAGCAACTGCACCGGCGAGCAGATCAACGCCTCGTGGATCCTCACCGCCCGCCACTGCATCGACGGCATCGGCGCGATGAACGTCTACCACTCGAACTCCACGACCAACCGGGGCACCGCCGTCGCCGTCGACCGAGTCAGCGCCTCGCCCGCGGGTGACATCGCGCTCGTGCACCTGCGGACCGCCTACTCGCTGTCCACCTACGCGCCCCTCGACCTCACCGCGACCGCCAAGTCGAGCGGGACCGGCACCATCCAGGGCTACGGCCTGCGCGCGAACGCGACCCAGTCCGACGGCCTCTACCAGGCCACCGTCTCGCTCACCGGTGCGAGCACCGACGCCTACAGCGGTCGTGCGCAGCACCTCACCGGCGTGACCGGTGCCTCGAACCACGGCGACTCCGGCGGCCCGCTGCTCGTGAACGGCAAGGTCGTCGCCGTCTGCTCCACCGGTGACAGCGCCGACCCCGGTGCCGACACCAAGGCCGGCTCGAACTACGCCCTGCTGTCGCAGGCCTCGTCCTGGATCCGGACCACGGCCGGCGTCTGAACCACGTGGCGGACGGGAGGCCCGTGGCGACGCCGCCACGGGCCTCCCGTCCGTCATCAGCCGTGTCCCAGGACCGCAGCGGCTGAACGCGTGTCCACGCGCGACGACGACAGTGGAACGCATGAGCCAGTACGACAAGCGCGACCCGAACACCCTCTACCCGGCCCCGCCGTACCCGAAGCAGGAGCAGTCGCTGCCGGGTGCCGCGTGGAAGATGGACCCGAAGCCCGACCACGGCGAAGAGAGCTACGTCGGACGGGAACGCCTCACCGGCTACCGCGGCATCATCACCGGCGCCGACTCCGGCATCGGTCGCGCCGCCGCCATCGCCCTGTCGCGTGAGGGCGCCGACCTGGTGCTGTCCTACCTGCCGGACGAGCAGGAGGACGCCGAACAAGTCCGCGACCTGCTCGAGTCCGAGGGGCGTCGCGCCGTCCTGTTCCCCGGGGACATCTCCGACGAGCAGTACTGCAAGGACCTGGTGCAGAAGGGCGTCGACGAGTTCGGCGGCCTCGACACCCTGGTCATGGTCGCCGGCCGCATGGACAGCAACGAGGACATCCTGACCCTCGACACGTCGATGTTCGACTCGACGTTCAAGACCAACATCTACTCGCTGTTCTGGCTGACCAAGGCAGCGGTGCCGCACCTCGAGCCGGGCTCCACCATCGTGACGACCGGTTCGATCCAGGCATCGACGCCCTCGGCCGACAAGATCGACTACGCCGTGTCGAAGGGCGCGATCAAGCTCTTCACCGAGGCCGTCGCCCAGCAGCTCGCACCGAAGGGCATCCGTGTGAACTCCGTCGCCCCCGGACCGGTCTGGACGCCGCTGCAGCCGGGATCCGACGACGCCGAGACCGTGTCGCACTTCGGCGAGACCTCGCCGTTCGGCCGCCCGGGACAGCCCGCCGAACTCGGTGCCGCGTACGTGCACCTGGTGAGCCCGGAGTCGAGCTACCAGTCAGGGTCGACGATCACGATCGCCGGCGGAACGCCCGCGTTCTGACCGGCGTCGTGACAGACGAAGGAGACCCCGTGTCAGGAGTGACGCACACCGTGCTGGTCGAGTGGGACGGAGCGGACCGGTCGTCCGAGGCCGATGCCCTGTCGCGCGAGCACCTGCCGCGGATCGACGGTGTCGAGTCGGTGCAGTCGGGGACGAGCGTGAGCACCGAGGGGCTCGAGGGCGGGTTCCACTGGATGCTCGTGGTGCGGATCCGCGACCGGGCGGCGCTCGCCGGGTACCTGCCGCATCCGGAGCACCGTCCGGTGGCCGAGTTCATCGGCGGTGCGAGTGCCCGGGTCGTGGTGTTCGACGTCGAGGACTCCGCGTAGAGCAGCGCACCGTTCCGCGACACGGTGCGCTCCTTGCGTGCGGCACAACCAAAGTCACTACGAACCGCGCGAACACACGGTTCGCGGTCACTTTGGTTGTGCGCAGTGCGTCCGCGCCGCGCCGCGCCGCGCCTCGCCGCCCCCCAGCTCACTCCACCAACGACTGCGTCCCCAGCACGATCGCCAGTGCCAACCGCTCGGCGTCCACCGACCCCGGCACCGCCGTGTACGCCAGGATCCGCAGGTCCTCCGGCCCGACGACCAGGGTGTCGCAGTCGAGCGTGATGAGCCCGACGTCGGGGTGGTCGATCACCTTGCGGCGGGCCGTCTCGCCCAAGGTCGTCGCACCCGAGTCCCACAGCTCGACGAACCGCGGGCTCGCCGCCCGCAGGTCCCGCACGAGCTGCTGCAACTGCCGGTCGAGCGGGTAGCGAGCCGCGGTCATCCGGAGTCCGGCGACCAGGTTCTCCTCGAACGCCGCCTGTTCCGCGGGCGTGTGCACGGCGCGGCTGCCGGCACCGACCAGGTGCCGCCAGGCGGTGTTCCGTTCGTTCCCACGCATCCCGCCGATCGGTCCCATCAGGGCTTCGTGTGGAGCGTTGGTCACGAGCAGGTTCCCGGCGGCGTCGAGCACCGCGACCGGGGTGTCCGCCAGCCGGTCGAGCAGCCGCTGCACGCTCGGCGGGATCCGCGACGGCACGACGTCCGCGCCCGGCGTCGCATGTCCGGCGAGCCGGTACAGCAGCTCCCGTTCGGCGTCCGAGACCCGGAGGGCACGGGTCAGCGCCTCGACCACCTGGGCGGACGGCGACGTCGCGCGACCCTGCTCCAGGCGGGTCAGGTAGTCGGCGGAGATCCCCGCGAGGCCCGCGAGTTCCTCACGCCGCAGTCCCGCCGCGCGACGTCGCGGCCCGACGGTCATGCCGGCGGCCGTGGGGGTGACGTGGTCGCGGAGCCGTCGCAGGGTGTGCCCGAAGTCCGTGTCCGCCATGTCACCAGTCTGCGCGCACGTCGCGGCCGCGTCCTGGCCCCAGCAGTCCTACGACAACCGGGCGACTCCCTGCCGACCGCGTCGAGCGTGACGCTGGCCCCATGACAACGACACTCATCACCGGCGCCACCCGTGGCCTCGGCAAGGAAACCGCCCGCCAACTCGTCGCAGCCGGCCACACCGTCTGGATCGGCGCTCGCGACGCCGGCCAGGGAGCGGCCGTCGCCGCCGAGATCGGCGCCCGCTCCGTGCAGCTCGACGTCCGCGACGACGACTCGATCGGCGCGGCCTTCGCGCACATCGACGCGAACGGCGGCCTGGACGTCCTGGTCAACAACGCCGGCATCGCGATGTGGGGTCTCAACGGACCGGACGCGCTCGCCGTGTTCGACACGAACGCCGTCGGCATCGTCCGCACGACCGAGGCCGCGTTGCCGATCCTGCGCCGATCGGCCAGCCCCCTCGTCGTCAACGTCGGGAGCGCGCTCGGCTCGTTCACGGCGGTCCACGACCCGGACAGTGCGGCGTCGACCGTGCAGGCCGCGGTCTACGGCGCGAGCAAGTCGGCCGTCTCGATGCTCACGGTGCAGTACGCCCGCATCGCACCCGAGGTGCGCTTCGTGGTCCTCGAGCCCGGCTACACGGCGACCGAGCTCGGTGGGGTGCCGAACCCGCACGGTCGCCCCGTCGAGGTGAGCGCGGCGACCGTCGCGGCCGCCGCGAGCGTGGGCCCGGAGGGCCCGACCGGCGTGTTCCTGGAGGACGGCCAGCCGCTCGGGTGGTGACGTCGTGACGGCCTGGAGGCTCGTGGCTGCGCCGCCACGGGCCTCCAGGCCGTCATCCGGTCGCGTCTACAGCAGCTGACGCGCGTTGGTCGACGCGAGGTCCAGCAGCTCGTCGCCGCGACCGGACAGCACCGTGCGGATGGCGTAGAGCGTGAAGCCCTTCGCCTGCTCGAGCGTGACCGCCGGGGGCATCGACAGCTCCTGCCGGTTCGCGCGCACCGAGACGAGCGCGGGGCCGTCGTGCGCGAGCGCGGCGGCCATCGCTTCCTCGAAGTCGTCGGACACGTCGACCTTGAAGCCCTTGATGCCGATCGCCTCGGCGACCGCGGCGAAGTCCGGGTTCTGCAGCTCGGTGCCGTAGTTCACGAACCCGGCGGCCTTCATTTCAAGCTCGACGAAGTTCAGCGACGAGTTGTCGAACACGACGATCTTCACGGGCAGCTTGTTCTGCACGATCGTGATGAGCTCGCCGAGCAGCATCGTCAGGCCGCCGTCACCCGCGAGTGCGATCACCTGGCGGTCCGGGAACGCCGTCTGCGCACCGATCGCCTGCGGGACAGCGTTCGCCATCGTGCCGTGCACGAACGAGCCGATCAGGCGACGCTTGCCGTTCATCGTGAGGTAGCGCGACGCCCACACGACGGGGGAGCCGACGTCCGGGATGAACACGGCGTCCTGCGCGGCGATCCGGTCGAGCACCCGGGCGACGTACTGCGGGTGCAGCGGCTTCTTCCGGCCCGCGGGGACGGCCAGGTCGTCGAGCTTCTCGCGGGTCTTCCGGTAGCGCTTCAGCGATTCCTCGAGGTGCTTCGTCGGGTGCGAACCGGTGAGCAGCGGGATGAGCGCGAGCGCGGTGTCCTTGACGGTGCCGACCAGGCCGATGTCGACGGGGTGTCGCCGGCCGAGCTGCGACCCGCGGATGTCGACCTGCACGTGCTTCGCCTTGGCGGGGAAGAACTGCTGGTACGGGAAGTCGGTGCCGAGCATGAGCACGACGTCGGCGTCCTCCATCGCCCGGTACCCGGACGCGAAGCCGAGCAGGCCCGTCATGCCGACGTCGTAGGGGTTGTCCCACTCGATGTGCTCCTTGCCCCGCAGGGCGTGCACGATCGGGGCCTGCAGGCGCTCGGCCAGCGCGATGACCTCGTCGTGCGCCCCGGCGACACCGGCACCGGCCAGGATCGTGACCTTGTCGGCACCGTTCAGCAGCTCGGCGGTGCGGAGCAGCTCGGCCTCACTCGGCACGATGCGCGGCGTCGTGCGCTCGATGCGGGTGGTGCGGTCGTCCTTCGCCTCGGCGAGCAGGACGTCGCCGGGGATCACGAGCACCGCGACCCCGCGCTTCTCGACGGCCTCGCGCATCGCGATCTCGAGCAGGCGGGGCATCTGCGTCGGGTCGGCGACGTACTCGACGTAGACCGAGCACTCGCGGAACAGCTCCTGCGGGTGGGTCTCCTGGAAGTAGCCGGAGCCGATCTCGGCGGTGGGGATGTGCGCGGCGATCGCGAGGACCGGGACGCGCGACCGGTTGGCGTCGAACAGACCGTTGATCAGGTGCAGGTTGCCCGGGCCGCAGCTGCCGGCGCAGACCGCGAGCTCGCCGGTCAGTTCGGCCTCGGCGCTCGCGGCGAACGCAGCGGCCTCCTCGTGGCGGACGTGCTCCCACCGGATCGTGCCGTCCTTGCGCAGGGCGTCGGTGAAGCCGTTGAGGGAGTCCCCCGGCAGGCCGTAGACGCGGGCGACGTCGTTCTTGCGGAGGGTGGCGACGATGTTCTCGGCAACGGTTGGCATGCCTCCTGTCTACTCGCGGGCGGCTGCGCTGAGTGCTTTCAGAGGCTCGCCGGACCCGTGGTCGGAGTCCGGGCTGGGACGATGGTCGGATGACCGACGCGCCGCTGCTCCGCCCCCGCCGACCGGAGTCCGACGGCGCCGGGATCCTCGAGCCGTCGCCCTACCCGCTCGTCTCCGTCGCGATCGCGGTCATCGCCGTGGTCGTCATCACGCTCGTCGGGTTCGCCCTCGGCACCGTCGACCTCGGACTGTCGAAGGCCCTGAACGCCCTGCACACCGGCGCGATCGGGGCGTTCACCACGGCGGTCTACCACGTCATCAGTCCGGGTCCGGCGATCGGGATCACCGTCGTCGTCGTGGCCGTGATCTGGTGGCGCACCCGGAGTCTCCGCCCGGCCCTGGCCTTCGGCGGCACGATCGCCATCACGTGGGTGCCGTCCGCGGTCGTGAAGGAGATCGTCCACCGCGCCAGGCCCGACGTCGCCGTGCTGCCGCACCCGTTCCCGGTGCAGCCCGACCCCGGGTACCCGAGCGGGCACACCGTCTACATCACGGCGTTCGTGATCGCGCTGATCTGGCTGCTGCGCGAGACCCGGTGGCACCGACTCGCACTGACGCTCGGGGTCGTCGCGATCGTGGTGGTGTTCTTCTCGGTGTCGATCGACGCGGTGCACTACCCGACCGACGCGGTGGCCTCGATCCTGTGGGCGCTCGCCGTGGCCCCGGGGGTGCGGGTGGTGTGGGTCGACTGGCTCATGCCGCGGATCCCGTTCCTGCGGGGTCGGTGACCGACCGGGTCAGGCCAGGCGGGTGCGACCCCGGGCGACGAGCAGCGCCACGACGGCCACCACGGCGGACGCGAGCATCACGATCGCCAGCGGTGCCGCCGTCACCGAGCCGCCGATGCTGACGAGCGGGGACACCAGCGCCGCGAGCCCGAACTGCAGCGCACCGAGCACGGCCGACGCGCTGCCGGCAGCGGCGGGGACCGCACCGAGCGCCAGCGCCGTGGCGTTGCCGAGCACCAGGCCGAGCGAGCCGACCGCGGTGAACAGCGGGACCGCGAGCCAGAACACGGGCGCCGCGAAGACGACGAGCAGCGCGAACGCCACCGTCGACGCGAACACCAGGGCGATGCCGAGCGACAGCACGCCGGTGACCGAGCGCGTCTCGGTGAGCTTGGCGGACACGATGCTCACACCCATCAGGGCCAGCGCGTTCAGCCCGAACGCCAGGCCGTAGCCGACGGTGCCGAGCCCGATCATGTCCTGGTACAGGAACGGCGAGGCGGAGATGTAGGCCATCATCACGGCGAACGCGAAGCCGAACACGGCGATGTAGCCGAGGAAGGTACGGGAGCGCAGCGCACGGAGCGGCGAACCGGAGCCCTTCCGCTCCTCGCGCAGCACGTCGCGGTGCGCCTTCAGGTGGGTCTCACGGATGACGGCGAGCACCGCGACGAGCATGACCACGGACAGGCCGAGGACGATCGACAGCAGGCCGCGCCAGCCGATCGGACCGGTGAGCAGGCCACCGAGCAGCGGAGCGACGACGGGGGCGACCCCGCCGACGATCATCATGAGCGAGAACGCGCGGGCGGCGGGCTTGCCGGTCGCCAGGTCGGAGATGACCGCACGGCTGATCACCATGCCGGCCGCACCGCCCAGGCCCTGCAGGAGTCGAGCTGCGATGAGCACGCCGATGTTCGGTGCGAACACTGCGGCGACGCTCGCGAGGACGCACAGTGCCGCGCCGGCGATGAGCGGCGGCACGCGGCCGAACCGGTCGGACAGCGGGCCGAAGACGAGCTGGCCGGCCGTGACGCCGACCAGGAACGCGGTCAGCGTGAGCTGCACGGTGGTGGCGCTCGCACCGAGCTCGGTGGTCATCTGCGGGAACGCCGGCAGGTACAGGTCGGTGGCGAAGGGGGCGACGGCGCTGAGCAGGCCGAGCACCAGCAGCAGCGGTGTCGTGATGCCCTGCTGCCTGGTCGTGGGTGTCGCGGCGTGCGCGCGGATGGTTCCGGTGTCCGTGGTCATTGTTATGAAAGCATAACTCATTGCCGATCCTCGGTACAGTACGGACATGCACTCCGCCGTGTCCGACCACGTCCTCGCCGACCTCGCCGACGTCGTGCTGCGGATCTCGCGGGAGATCGACCCGCACGGTGCCGGGGCGCTCGACATCGTGCCGCTCACCGGGACCGAGGCACTCGTGATGCGCTGGGTCGACCGCAACCCGGGTACCTCGCCGAGCGCGACGGCCGAGGCGACGGCACTCAAGCGCAGCAACCTCAGCGTCGCGCTGCGGTCCCTGGTGGAGAAGGGGATGGTCGAACGTCGGCAGGACCCGGACGATGCACGGACCGTGCAGCTGCACTCGACCGACGTGGCACGGGAGAGCATCGGACGCCTCCGCGCGCACTGGGCCGGCAAGCTCCGCGCCGCGCTCGGCGACGACGACGCCGGGTTGCCCGAGGCCCTCGCGCTGCTCGACCGGATCGACGAGGCACTCCGCGGGGTCTAGTCCTGCGGGGCGTCGTCCTCGATCGGCAGCAGTCGCCGAGCGCCGTGGCCTTCGTCGCCGAGCGTGTCGCCCGGGTTCACGACCGAGCACGCCCCGAGCGAGACGCAGCCGCACCCGATGCACTGCGTCATCTCCTGCTGCAGCCGCTCGAGTTCCAGCTGGCGGGCCCGGAGTCGTGCACGCCACCGCTCGTTCAGCCGGTTCCAGTCGCGCAGGGATGGCATCCGGTCGGCCGGCAGCGTGCCGAACTGCTCGGCGACCTCGCTGAGCGGGATGCCGAGGCGCTTCGCCACCTGGATGATCGCGATCCGCCGTTCGACGTGTCGCGGGTACATCCGGGTGCCGCCGTCGGTGCGCTCGGGCCGGATCAGGCCCTTGCGCTCGTAGAAGTGCAGGGCCGACGCGGCGACGCCGGTGCGTCGGACGATCTCGCCGATCGGGAGCAGGTCGGTCGGGCGGGGCGGCTGGATCTCGACCATGGTCGAGATCCTACGGTGGATCTCGACGCGACGAACGGCCGGTCGGGAGGCCCGTGGCGGGCCCGCCACGGGCCTCCCGTCCGCCCGTCGGTCGCGTCTACCGCTGCTGGAACGACTCCCAGAGCAGGAACGCGGTGAACAGGACGAACGGCGTGCACGCCACCACGTTGAGCCAGCGGTGTTCGACGACCACCGCGACGAACTCGCGCAGGAACGCACTCGGCACGTAGTACGGCGCCGTCGGCGAGCCGACCACCTGTGCCGGCAGGCCGAGCCGGCGGGCCAGGGTGGCGGCGCGGAGCACGTGGTAGTCGTTTGTCACCACGACGACCTGACCGTCGCGCCCGGCCTCGGCCTGCACGGCGCGCGAGAACCGCAGGTTCTCGCGGGTGTTGCGGGACTCGGTCTCGGGCCGGACGTCGTCGGGGTCCGCGCCGTTCGCCAGCAGGTACTCGGCCATCGCGGTGCCCTCGGCGCGCGGTTCGTCGTCGCCCTGCCCGCCGGACGGGATCAGCAGCGGCCGACGCCCGGCGGCCCGTTCGGCGCGGTACACGACGAGTGCGCGGTCGAGGCGGCTGCGGAGCAGGGGCGGCACCTCACCGCGGATCAGTCCGGAACCGAGAACGACGATCGTGTCCGGCACGGTGCCGTGACGCATCCGGCCGTAGACGACGGAGTACACGGCGAACGCGACGAGGGACGCGGCGAAGTACCCGCAGACGAACACCATCAGCACGGCGACCGCGATCCGGGCGCCGTCCCAGAGCGTGAACCCCTCGCCGCTCGCGGACACGAACAGCGCGATCGCCACCGCCGGCAGCACGAACACGAGCACCCCCGCGACCAACGACAGGGTGTTGCCGAGACTGCGCCCCTCGGAGCGGAGCATCCGGAACCCGTTCGCGATGAGGGCCACACCGAGGACGGCCACCGCGAGCGGGACGAGCAGCAGCACGGTGCCGACGACCAGGCTGAACCCGGGGACCACGAGCGTCAGTGCGGTCACGGCCGTCGCGAGCGCGAAGAACGCGGCGGCCGTCAGGAACACCCCGTTCCGGAGCATCCGCGGGTCACGCCGCCTGCTCGCGACGTACAGCAGCAGGAAAACCAGCGCGAAGCAGGCCGGCACCCCCACGGAGGTCATCGGTCGGCCGAACGGAGCGCGGTCATGCGCTCACGGTACCGGCCGCGGGGTCAGGCGACCGCGCGGCGGATCAGGTCGGCGACGGTCGCCTCGTCCGCCTCGGAGAACTCCGGCGTGATCGCCCACGACGTCGGCCAGAACGTCCCGTCGTCGAGTGCGGCAGAGTCCTGGAACCCGAGCGTCGCGTACCGGGCCTTGAACTTCGCGGCGTCCTGGAAGAAGAACGCCGCCTTGCCGTCCTTGTAGCACGCGGGCATGCCGTACCAGAGCTTCGGCGCGAGGTCGGGCGCGACCTCGAGCGCGATGCGGTGGATGCGTTCCGCGAGTCCGCGATCCGGCTGGGGCATCTCGGCGATCTTCGCCTCGACCGCGGCGGCGTCCGCTGCCGCCTTCTCCGCCTTGGTGCCCTTCGTGCCGCGGGTGCGTTTGACCTCGGCGGCGTGCTCCTGCATCGCCGCGCGTTCCTCGTCGGTGAAGGTGCCCTCGGTCTTCGTCGTCCGTGCCATGGTGGTGGCCTTCCGTGTCGGTGCGTCGATCATGCACCCGATCATGCTCGTGGCGCTCGTCCGATCACGCTCGTTGCGCTCGTCCGATCACGCTCGTTGCGCTCGTCCGATGGCGCTGGTGGCAGGCTCGGACCATGACCTACATCGCCAGCGACGACCGCTACGACTCGATGACGTACCGCCGCACCGGCCGCTCGGGCCTCGACCTGCCGCTGCTCTCCCTGGGGTACTGGCACAACTTCGGTGACGACGTGCCGTTCGAGACGCAGCGCGCGATCAGCCGTCGGGCCTTCGACCTCGGCATCACGCACCACGACCTCGCGAACAACTACGGCCCGCCCTACGGTGCGGCCGAGGTGAACTTCGGGCGCCTGATGCGTGAGGACTTCCGGCCGTACCGCGACGAGATGGTCGTGTCGACCAAGGCCGGGTGGGACATGTGGCCGGGGCCGTACGGCCAGGGCGGCGGTTCGCGGAAGTACGTGCTCGCCTCGCTCGACCAGTCCCTGCAGCGGACCGGCCTGGACTACGTCGACGTCTTCTACTCGCACCGACTCGACGCCTCGACCCCGCTCGAGGAGACGATGGGCGCACTGCACACGGCGGTCCAGCAGGGCAAGGCGCTCTACGTCGGCATCTCGTCGTACGACGCGGAACGCAGCCGCCAGGCCGCCGCGATCCTGCGCGACCTCGGCACCCCGCTCATCATCCACCAGCCGTCGTACTCGATGCTCAACCGCTGGATCGAGACCGAGGGGCTGCTCGACGCCGCCGGCGAGCTGGGCTTCGGCGTGATCGGGTTCACCGCGCTCGCCCAGGGCCTGCTCACCGGCAAGTACCTGGACGGGGTGCCGTCTGATTCCCGAGCCGCCGCCGGCAAGTCGCTCGACGCGTCGAGCATCACACCAGAGGTCGTCGCGCACCTCCGGGCACTGAACGACGTCGCCGCGGCTCGTGGACAGTCCCTGGCGCAGCTCGCCCTGGCGTGGGCACTCCGTGACGAGCGGGTGACCTCGCTCGTGATCGGGGCGTCGAAGGTGTCGCAGCTCGAGGACAACGTCGCGGCGCTGGCGAACACCTCGTTCACCGACGAGGAGCTCCGCACCATCGACGAGCACTCCGTCGGCATCACCGACGTCGACCTGTGGGCGGGAGCACGTGCCGGCGAGGTCTCCTGACCGCGGACCTACGAGCGGTTCGGTCCGGCACCCACCGGGGTGCGACCGCGGAGTCGCTCGCGGCTGAGCGCCGGCAGCGCGAACCCGGTGTCCCGTTCGAGCACGTGGGTGCCCGGCGCGACGATCGGGTCGATCGCGTCGAGCAGCCCGTCGTCGAGGACGATCTCGGAGGCCTGCACGTAGGCGTCGACGTGCGACACGGTGCGCGGCCCGATCACCACCGAGGACACGTCCGGGTGGGTCAGGGCGAAGGCGACCGCGAGCTCCGACACCGTGAAGCCGGAGTCGTCGGCCAGGCGTCCGAGCCGGTCGGCCACCTCGAGCTTCCGACGGTTCCGCGGGGCGCCGATGTCGTACGCGTCCGGGTGCTCGTCGACGTGCGGTGAGCGTGGTTGGACGGTGCCGTTGCGGTAGGTGCCCGCGAGCCAGCCGCCGGCGAGGGGTGCTCCGGCCAAGACCCCGAGACCGAAGCGGCGGGCGACCGGGAACACCGTGCGCTCCGCCGTGCGGGTGAGGATCGAGTAGGGCACGTGTGTCGCGGTGGCGCTCTTCGACCCGGACCGGAGCCACTGCGCCTCGACGAGCTCCTCGGCCGGGAACCCGGGGAGGCCGAACGCGCGGATCTTGCCCTGTGCGACCAGGTCGGCGAGGGCGTCGAGCGTCTCGTCGAGCGACGTCGCCGGGTCCGGCAGTGCCGGCTGGTACAGATCGATGACGTCGGTGCCGAGTCGCTGCAGGCTCCGCTCCACGGCACGGAACATCCACCGCCGCCCGTTGCCCCGGTGCGCCGGGTCCTGGTCGACCGGGGCTCCGAACCGCACCGACAGGAACACGTCCTCGCGCCGTCCGGCGATCGCCGCGCCCACAGCGGTCTCGGCCAGGCCCGCGCCGTCGGCGTCCGAGACGTCGACCGACGTCACGCCGCGGGTGAGTGCCTCGAGCACGAGGGTCACACCGGCCGACGGGTCGTGGGCCGCGACGCCGGCGACGGCACGCGTCCCCAGCGTCAGCGAGCTGACGGGCGCCCCCGTGCGCCCCATGCGTCGCTGTTCCATGCGCGCCACGATATGGGCCGTGCGGGCCGCAGGACGGTCCGGTGACGAAGCATTACCCCTGGCCCCGACCGGAACGGTTGGTACGATGGACGCAGTTCTGAAACACGCAGTGTGTATCTACCGGCCGCCGGCTCCCCGGCGGACAACGGCGGCACCCGATGGGTCCGCCCCCACCGAACCGGGCCGGGCCGAGAAGGCACACCCCCATGCTCCACACCAGTCCCACCCCGTCCGCGCCCGCCCCGGAGCGCACGGACACCGCGACCGCCGGAGACGCCTCGCTCGTCTCCCTCGCCGGACGCTGGTACTTCCCGGTGGCGTTCATCGCCCGCCTGCCGTTCGCCATGATGGTCGTCGGGGTCCTCACCCTCGTCGTGGCCGCGCGTGACTCCGTCGCCCTCGGTGGCGTCAACTCCGCCTCGGTCGGCATCGGTGCCGCGGTGTTCGGACCGATGGTCGGCGCCGCCGCGGACCGGTTCGGCCAGCGTGCCGTGCTCGTCCCCGTCGGCCTCGTCAACGCCGCGCTGCTCGGCGCGTTCCCCTTCGTCGTCAGCGGCAGCGCGCCGGACCTCGCCGTGCTCGCGATGGCGTTCTGCATTGGTGCGTCCGCGCCCCAGGTCGCGCCGATGTCCCGGACCCGGCTCGTCGCCATCATCGCGCAGCGCATGAGACCGGCCCGCCGCGAGAAGACCCTCAGCGGCACGATGGCGTACGAGTCCGCCGCCGACGAGACCGTCTTCATCATCGGCCCGTTCCTGGTCGGCATCCTCGCCAGCGCGATCGCCCCCTGGGTCGCGGTCGCCGGCGCCTCGGCCCTGACCTTCGTGTTCGTGACCGCCTTCGCGCTGCACCCCACCGGCAAGCTCGTGCTCGGGCAGCACGAGGAACTGACCCAGGCCCCGGCGCGCCAGCTCCTGCGTCCGCGGCTCGTCGTCGTGGTCGTCGGGATCCTCGGCATCGGCCTGTTCTTCGGCTCGACGCTGACGTCGCTGACGGCGTTCATGGAGACCCACGGCGAGGCGTCCCAGGCCGGCCTGCTCTACGGCCTGATGGGCATCGGTTCGGCCGGACTCGCCCTCGGGTCCGCAGCGTTCCCGCGGTCGTTCGGCCTCGGCTGGCGCTGGCTCGTGTTCGGTGTCGTCCTGCTCGGCGGCGCGATCGCGTTCTCGCAGGCCGACTCCGTCGTGGCGGTCGGCATCGTCCTGGCGATCATGGGCGTCGGCATCGGTCCGACCCTCGTCGCGCAGTACAGCCTCGGGTCGGACCGTTCACCGGTCGGCCGGTCCGCGACCACGATGACGATCCTCGGATCCGCCGTGATCGTCGGGCAGTCGATCGCCTCCGCCATCACGGGCGACCTGGCGGAGCAGCACGGCACGTCCGTCGCGATGGTGCTCCCCGCGGCCTCGGCAGCGGTCGTCGTGCTGGCGGCCGTGGTCAACCTGCTGCTGCGGCGCCGCACCGCCGCCTGAAGCAGATCGCACCGGGCCGATCGCGGTCTCCTCGGCGTCCGGTCCCGGTCGCCGTTCAGGGATGGCCGTCGCTGTTTCGACGAGCGCGGCGTCGGACTTCCGGGACCACGAGCTCCGGCACGGCTCGAAGCATGAACTGGTCGAAGTCCGGGACAGTGAACGCTGCGTATCCGTGTTCGGGGGTGTACAGGAGGCCCATGTCGATCAGCTCCGCTCGAGTCGGCCCGAGTTGCGTGGACTCCCGCTTGAGGACTCGAGCAACATCAGCGGCCTTGTGCGCGTCCGGTCCGAGCTCCGCCATGGCACGGAGGTAGGCGGTCTGCAGTCCTGTTGCGCGGTCGAGGCGCACCCGAAAGAAGGACCGGTCGAGTTTGGTGAGGTACCCCTCGCGAGCGGCGTCGATGTCGTCGGCGGTGATCTCGGGACCAGCTGCGATCTCCCAGGCCTGGTACCCGAGCTCCTGGAGGAAGTAGGGGTAGCCCTTGGTGATCTCCAGTGCGAGGTCGACGGCGTCGGAAGCGAATGAGGCCTCCTCCAGCTCGGCGGGGCGGATGAGCGCCTCCCTGGCGTCGTCGTCCCCGAGCGAGTCGATCTCCGGGAATCTGAAGAGGCGCTCCGCGTAGGACTTCGCGTCGCCAGCGAGCTCGGCGATCTGGGGGAGCCCGGCGCCGACGAAGGTGATCGGGAGCTTGCGCTGGACTGTCTTGTGCAGGGCCTGGATCATGGCTTCGAGCTGCACTGACCGCAGGAACTGTACTTCGTCCACGAGGATCGCGACGCCCCGACCGTGTTCCTGCGCAGCCTGTCCGAGCGCGACGAGGACGTCCGTCAGATCAAGGGCGAGGTCTCCGTGATCAGCCAGCCCCTCGGCCGGCTCGACGTCCCAGGTCATCGACCACGTACCGGTGTGGTCCACGGACATGCCGAAGGCGGTCAGGACTTCGGCCGCCCGCCGCGCGCGATCCGTCCATCGCTTGCGTGGAGAGATCTGGAGCAGTGCCGACCGGAGGAGCGAGGCCATCGTCTGCCGGAACTGTCCATCGTCGTGCTTGCTCGCCTCCAGCTCGACGACCTCCCAGTTCGCCGTTCGCGCCAACTCCGCGAACTCGTTGAGCAGCACCGTCTTCCCGACGCCTCGGAGCCCGGTCATGATCAGCGACTGGTCTGTACGCCCACGGGCGAGCCGCTGGAGGAGCACTTCGAAAGCGCGGGTGTGCTCGAAGCGTCCCGCAACGATCTCGGGAGTCGCTCCGGCGTTCGGAGTGTAGGGATTCCTCACGCTGTCCATGCGCGAGACCTTAGCGGATTTACCGCGTTTTAGTCATCGCAGATAAAATGGGATAAACCCCGAAAGATCAGGACTCGGTGTCGTCGACCAACAGGTCCTCGTGCCGGTAGTCGTCGGCACGCAGCCCGGCGCGAGCGATCATGTGCGTCGAGACCGGCACCAGGAACAGCTGGAACACCATGATGGGCAGGACGACCCAGAACGCCGTCCAGGTCCCCACCGCGACGACGATCGCGGCCAGCCCGAACGCCAGCCCGAGCACCTGCGGCTTCGCCATGGCGTGCAGGCGGACGAGCGGGTCCGGGAAGCGCACGATGCCGACCCCGGCGCCGAGGGACAGCAGCGAGCCGATGAGCAGCAGGGCGAGCGCGATCCACGCCCGCACGCCGGCGCCGTCGAGGAACGCCTGGATCATCTCGGTCACGACTGCTCCTCTTCTTCGGCGGCGTGCTCGGGGGTGGTGACGCTCAGGCCCTCGTCCGACGGGTCCGACGACGGCGTGACCGCTCGGGCCACCGCGACGGTCGCGAACACGCTGGTCGCCGCGATCACCACGAGCACGGGGATCCCGGTCAGGTCGCGCCGGACCACCATCGACGCCGCGATCACCACGAGCACGGTCGTCAGGACCATGTCCGATCCGATCATCCGGTCGAGGATCGTCGGGCCGCGCACGATCCGGAACACCGCGAGCGCGAGGGTGGCACCGAGCAGGGCCAGGACCAGGGCGATGCCGATCCCCATGACGACGACGGCGGCGCTCATCGGGTGACCTCCGGCAGCGGTTCGGACAGTTCGGAGACGTCCTGCTTCGAACCGAGGGCACGGATGACCATGGCCTCGATGCCGAGGGCCTCGCGACGGGCGGCCTCGACCTGTTCGACCCGCTCGGTGTCGAGCACGTGCAGCAGCAGGCGTCGGCGGCGGAGGTCGACGTCGGCGACGTACGAGCCGGGCACCAGCGAGATCGCGAGGGTCGCCAGCGTGAAGGTCATCTCGGCGGTGGAGTGCAGCTGCACGAGCGTGATGGAGCTCCGGCGGACACCTCGCGGGCGGAACGCGACCCAGGCGACCCGGAACGACGCCGTGATGACGAGTCCGGACCACACCACGAGGAACCGGACGGCGTGCACGATCGAGAACCGGGCCGACAGCGGGACCGGCGGGAGCGGCAGCGCCTGGGTGACCAGGAGCGCCACCACGATGCCGCAGAGCAGGGTCAGTGGTGTCCACGAGCCCCAGAGCAGGGCCCACAGGACGGTCAGTCCGGCGACGAGCGGGACGTCGTACCGCCACGCCACCGCGATGCGGCGGGCGTTCGCGACGTGTCGGGTGTCGGTGTTCACCGGTCACCCCCGAGGACGGCCTGCACGTACCGGTCCGGCGACTCGAGCGACTCCGCTGCGCGGCTCGCGTACCCGTAGAGCGGGCCAGCGACCACGGTGAGGGCGACGGATCCGAGGACCGCGACCGTCGTCACACCGACGAGCATGCGCGGCAGCCGGACCTTGGTCGGCGCTTCGCCGACCGTCTCGGTCGACCCGGTGGTCGGACGGGAGGCACTGCTCGCGTGGGGTGCGTCGGTGACCGTCACCGAGCCTCCTGGGTGGAAGGCCTCACCCGTCTCCTCGGAGACGGTCAAGGGGGCGGGTTCCGGCGACCGCAGGGCTGCGTGCGGTTCGGCGGTCGTCGCGTGCGGCGCCGCGGCCTCGGCCGCGGGCTTCGGCCGCCAGAAGGCGGCGTCCCACACGCGCATCAGCGCGTACAGCGTGAGGAGCGACGTGACCACGCCGGCGGCGATCGTGACGTACGCCAACGGGGAGCCGTCCTCGGCGGCGGCGCGGAACAGCCCGAGCTTGCCGATGAAGCCGGAGAACGGCGGGATGCCGCCCAGGTTGAACGCCGGGATCAGGTACAGCGCGGCCAGCAGCGGCGCGGCCTTCAACAACCCGCCGAGCGACCGGGTCGACGTGGTCCCCCCGACGCGTTCCATCAGGCCGGACACCAGGAACAACGTGGTCTGCACGACGATGTGGTGCACCGTGTAGAACACCGCGGCCGCCGTCCCCGCGACCGTCCCGAGCCCGACACCCATCACCATGAAGCCGATGTGGCTGATGAGCGTGAAGGACAGCAGGCGCTTGACGTCGGTCTGGGACACCGCACCGAGCACCCCGACGACCATCGTCAACACCGCCACCACGAGCAGCACGTTGTTCAACTGCGGCCCGGGGAAGATCACCGTCTCGAGGCGGATGATCGCGTAGATGCCGACCTTCGTCAGCAGACCGGCGAAGACGGCCGTGACCGGGGCCGGGGCGGTCGGGTACGAGTCCGGCAGCCAGAACGCCAGCGGGAAGACCGCCGCCTTGATGCCGAAGCCGATGAGCAGCATCGTGTGCAGGAGCAGCTGCACGTGCTCGGGCAGATCGGCGACGCGCTCGCTGATCTGGGCGATGTTGACCGTGCCGGTCGCGCCGTACACCAGGCCGATCGCGGCGAGGAAGATCGCCGACGCGATCAGGCTCGTGACGATGTACGTGGTGCCGGCCCGGACCCGCTGCTCGCTGCCGCCCAGGGTGATGAGCACGTAGCTCGCCACGAGCAGCATCTCGAACGCCACGTACAGGTTGAACAGGTCGCCGGCGATGAACGAGTCGAGCACGCCCGCGGCCAGCACGAGGTACGTCGGGTAGAAGATCGTGACCGGGGCTTCACCGTCGTCGGCTGCGAGCCCCTGGCCGATCGAGAACAGCAGGACGATGAGCAGCACGCTGGCGCTCACCGTGAGGAGCAGGGCGCTCAGGCGGTCGACCACCAGCGAGATGCCGTACGGGGCGTCCCACCCGCCGACCTGCACGACGATGGTGCCGTGGTGGTCGACGAGCACCATGAGGGTTGCGGCGACGGCGAGTGCGACGACGAGCACCACGACGGTGATCGCTCGCTGGAGCTTCTGGTGCCGCAGGAGGCCGAGTGCGACGGCTGCGCCGAGCAGCGGGACGAGGACGAGGAGCGGGACGAGCCAGGTCATCGGTTCACTCCGTCCTGGTGCGGTTGGTGTTCGTGCGGATCGTCGGCGTCCTCGGGGGACTTCGGGTCGAAGTCGGCTTCCGGGTCGTCGTCGGGGTCGTCGCGCGTGCGGCCGATGGCGACGTCCGCTTCGTCGACCTCGACCTCGTCGGCACGGGACAGCTGCCACGAGCGGTGGATGAGGGCGAGCAGGAACGCGCTGACGGCGAAGGTGATGACGATCGCGGTCAGGGCGAAGGCCTGGGGGAGCGGGTCGGTGATGCCCTCGGCGGACTTGCCGATCGGCGGGTTGCCGGCGGCGCCGGACATCACCAGCAGGAGCAGGTTCAGGGCGTTGCCGAGCAGCAGGAAGCCGAGCAGCATCCGGGTCAGGGACCGTTCGAGCAGCAGGTAGACGCCGCAGGAGAACAGCACGGCCATCGCGATCACGAGGACGAGGGTGACGGTCATGTGGCGCTCCCTTCCGGGGTGGGGGCCTCGAGGGTGTCGCGGACCGACCCCTCGGTGGTGTCGCGGGTGGGCGCCCCGGCATCCTCGAGGCGTTGCCGGTCCACCTCGGCGCCGAGACTGCGGAGGACGTCGAGCACCAGGCCGACGACGACCAGGTACACGCCGATGTCGAAGAACGTGGCCGTGACGAACTCGACGTGACCGAGGATCGGGACGGTCGCCTCGAAGAACTCGGAGTACAGCGCTTCGCGCCCGAAGAACAGCGGCACGATCGCGGTGATCGCTGCCGTCGCGACACCGAGTCCGAGCAGTCGACCGGCACGGACCGGGGCGGCGGCGCCGAGTTCGGCCGGGCCGCCCGCCAGGTACCGGGCCGCCAGCGCGATGCCGGCGACGAGGCCACCGGCGAAGCCGCCGCCGGCCGCGTTGTGCCCGGCGAACAGCAGGTAGACCGACAGGACGATGAGCCCGTGGAACAGCAGTCGGACCACCACGTCGAGGAGTGCCGAGCGGCCGGTCGGGATGGCGGCGCTCGTCGGCAGCCAGGCGCGCGGCTCCCCGTCGGTGCGCTGGCCGTCCGCCGTCAGCTTCTCCGGCAGGTCACGGAGCCGGGGCAGCGTGTCCTCGCGGGAGTTCACGAAGATGAGGCTCGCGACGCCCGTGGCCGCGGCGACGACGACGGTGAGCTCACCGAGGGTGTCCCAGCCGCGCAGGTCGACGAGGGCGACGTTCACGACGTTGAGGCCGTGCCCGAACGAGCTCGTGAGCGCGGGCAGGTCCGGCCAGATCGGGTCGGCGGTGCGCGCCGAGGCGGCGACGATGACGACGATCGCCAGCGTGAGGCCGGCCAGCCCCGCGAAGAGCGCGCGCACGATGCGGAACCGGCTCGGGTTCGTCGTCGCGATGCGCGGGGGGAGCCGCCGGAGCACCAGCACGAACGCGATGAGGGTGACGGTCTCGACCACGAGCTGCGTGAGGGCGAGGTCGACCGCGCCGTGCAGGACGAACAGGACGGACATGCCGTAGCCGGTCACGCCCACCAGGACGGCGGCGGCGAACCGGGTCTTCGCGGTGAGGACGGCGATGGCGCCGACGGACATCACGATGACGACCGGGATCTGGCCCCACGAGTCGGAGAACCGGACGTGGAACTCCCACGGCCCGCCGAGCACGAGGTTCGCGAGCGCACCCGCCACGAACACCGACAGGATCACCGTCAGGTAGTAGGGGAGCGAACCCCGCTGGACACCGGCGGTCAGGCCCGTCGCGAACCGGTCGAGGCCGCGCATGAGGTGCCGGTAGGTGCCCGAGGCGCTCGGGAACCCGGCGAGCTGGTGCTGCAGTGCCTCGACCGGACGTCGGAGGGCGAACAGTGCGAGACCGCCGACCAGGGTGACGGCCGAGATGCCGAGCGCCGGTTCGAGGCCGTGCCAGAGCGCGAGGTGGGGGACTTCCTCGCCGGGGAGCGAGGCCGCCGTCGCCGCGGGCTCGATGCCGTGCGCGACGACCGGGGTCAGCAGGCCGAGGGCGAGACCGGTCAGCGCCAGGATCGACGGCACCACACCCAGACCGTGCAGGGCGTGCGGTTCCGTCTGGGCGACGTCCGGCTTGCGGGCGAACGCTCCCCAGAAGAAGCGGAGCGAGTACGCCACGGTGAGCACCGAGCCGAGCGTCACGCCGACGAGGGCGAACCAGGCCCAGCCGGCGTCGGGGCCGTGCAGCGACTCGGTGAAGCCGGTCAGCACGGCTTCCTTCGCGACGAAGCCGATCGTCGGCGGGATGCCGGCCATCGACACGAGCGCGAGGGCGGCCACGACGGCCAGCCACGGTGCCTTCCGGCCGAGGCCGCTCAGGCGTCCGAGGTCGCGGGTGCCGGTGGTGTGGTCGATCGCCCCGACGACGAGGAAGAGTGTGGACTTGAACGCGGCGTGCGCCACGAGCAGGGCGACCCCGCCGAGCGCCACCGCGGGCGCGCCCCACCCGGCGGCGAGCACGAGGAACCCGAGCTGCGCGACGGTGCCGTAGGCGAGCAGGAGCTTGAGGTCGGTCTGGCGGAGCGCTCGGTAGCCACCGATGAGCATGCCGAGGACACCGAGCACGGTGATCGTCTCGCGCCAGCCGTCGAGCAGTGCGAACGCCGGAGCGAGCCGGGCGACGAGGTAGATGCCGGCCTTCACCATCGCTGCGGCGTGCAGGTACGCGCTGACCGGGGTCGGAGCTGCCATGGCCGCGGGCAACCAGAAGTGGAACGGCACGATCGCCGACTTCGTCAGCGCGCCGAGCAGGACGAGGACCACCGAGACGGTGACGATCGGTCCGGTCGGCGGGGCGGCGATGATGCCGGAGAGCGAGGTCGTGCCCGCCGTGACCGACAGCATGACCAGACCGGCGAGCATCGCCAGACCGCCGGCGGTGGTGACGACGAGGGCCTGCATCGCGGCTGCACGGCTCGCACGCTTGTCGGCGTCGTGTCCGATGAGCAGGTAGGAGAAGACCGTGGTGGCTTCCCACAGGACGAAGAGCACGATGACGTCGTCGGCGAGGACGAGCCCGAACATCGACCCGGCGAACGCGGTCAGCACGCCCGCGAACCGGCCGATCCCCGGTTCGTCGCGCCCGAAGTACGAGGCGCAGTAGACGAGCACGAGGGCCCCGACGATCGACACCACGAGCGCGAGCACCCACGACAGGGCGTCCATCCGCAGCGTGATCTCGAGGTCGAGCTGCGGGACCCACCGATGCCGTTCGACGACGCTGCCGTGCAGGGCCGCGTCCGTCTGCAGCACCGTGAGCACGGCGGCGGCTGCGGGCGCGAGGGCGGCCACGGTGAACACGCGGCGGCCGAGGACGGGGGTCAGGGCGGGGACGATCAGGGCGACGATCGCGAACGCGACGAGGACGAGGACCATCGGGCACCTCCTCGGGGTCGGGCTGCAGTCCGGCTCACTGGGCCCTCACAGCCTACGAAGAGTGGGATGTGGAGAACCTGTGCGACCGGACAGCCTGCTCGCGCTCGGTTCACACTGTGAACACCACTCTGCCCGTGCTCCCGGCGGGCTGTCCGGCCCACGTCGCCTCGACGTCCGCCAACCGCACGGCCGTCGCGTCCACCCGGACGGTGCCGTCCGCGATCGCACTGACGATGCCCGGGAGCTCGGCGACGAAACCGGCACGCCCGACCGACCCCTGCCCGCTGCCGACGATCGTCAGGCCCGAGGCGCGCAGTGCCGCGGACGGGATCGTCGCCTCGTGGCCCGCGGTGGAACCGATCGCGATCCAGTCGAGTCGGCGACCCGGTTCGGTGCGGGCGGTGACGACGGCGCGCATCACGTCGGCCGCGGGCTGGCCCCAGACGTAGTCGATGACCACGTCGACGTCGGCTGCCGCTGCGCCGAGGGCGTCGACGTCGGCCAACGGCAGCACGACGTCGGCGCCGAGGGCGGTGAGCGCCGCCAACCGCTCCGGGTTGCGCCCGCTCGCGACGACGTGTGCGGCACCGAGGTGCTTCGCCACCTGCACCGCCGCGGTGCCCGAGGCCCCGGTCGCGCCGAGCACGAGGACGCGGCTGCCCGGGGCGAAGTCGATCCGCCGGCGCAGGGCCACCCACGACGACAGCACCGGGTTCACGCCGGCGGCCACGGTGACCGGGTCGGCACCGTCGGGCAGGACGACGCTCGCCCGCGGGTCGACCGCGACGCGCTCGGCCATGGTGCCGCGGGTGTCGCTCGCGACGGCCACGTAGCGGAGCGTGCCGTCGGGGAACCGGGCGACGCCGTCGACGCCGGGGACCAGGGGGAGCGCGCCCTCGCTGGTGTAGTGCGAACCGTCGGCCTGCGAGCGGACCCGCGGGTGGAGACCGGCCGCGACGACGTCGACGACGACCTCGCCGGGTCCGGGAGTCGGTTCGTCGAACTCGTGCCAGGTCGGGGCGTGGCCGAACTCGGTGACGACTGCTGCGTGCATGGTGTCCTCCATTTGCTTCGTGTTACGAACAAAGTAGTTCGCATCACGAAGTTCGTCAACTAGGCTGGAGTGGTGCAGGAGATGACCGAGGACGAGCAGCTCGTCGATGCCCTGGGCGAGGCCGCGTTCCGGACGATGGGGCCGCTGACCGGGCTCGCGGCCGATGCCGGGCTGTCGCTGACGCAGCTGCGGGTCCTCGCGATCCTGCGTGACCGTCGTCTGCGGATCGGTGACCTGGCGCAGTACCTGGGGCTCGAGAAGTCGACGATGACCGGGTTGGTGGCGCGCGCGGAGAAGAAGGGGTTGCTCGCGCGGCAGCCGAACGCGGACGACGCCCGCGCGGTGGACGTCGTGATCACCGACGCCGGTCTCGAGGTGGCGCGCTCGCTCGAGGGCGCGATCCGCGATGCACTGCTGCCGCTCACCGCCCGGTTGCCGGAGCGGGACCGGCGGCAGCTGCGCGCACTCCTGGAGCGGATGCTGCGCTGACCCCTCAGCGGCCGTGCGCGCGTGCCGGGATCTGTGTCGCGAGCTTGCCGCCGGAGACGTCGAGCAGGGTGCCGGTGACGTAGCCCGAGGCGTCGCTCGCCACGAAGACGAGCAGGTCGGCGACGTCGTCCGCGGTCTCCCACCGGCGCAGCGACAGGGTGTCGAGCAGGCGGTCCTGGGCCTCGGCCGGCATGGTCGCGAACCCGTTCATCGCCGTCGGGACCATGCCCGGCGCGTACGCGTTGACGGTGATGCCCCACGGGCCGAGCTCCGACGCCAGCACCCGGGTGAACGAGACGACCGCGGCCTTGGACGCCGCGTAGGCAGCGCTGCCGACACTCGGGACGATCGCGGCGAACGAGGCGGCGTTGATGATCCGCCCCCGCCCCGCGGCCTGCATCACCGGCGCGACGGCCTGGCTCATCAGGAAGGTGCCGCCGAGGTTGACGTCCATGCACCGGCGCCAGGCGTCCCACTGCAGTTCGGCGACGGTGCCCTCGACGTTGATGCCGGCGTTGTTCACGAGCACGTCGATCGTGCCGTGCCGGGTGACGACCTCGTCGACGGCGGCCCGGACCGAATCCGGGTCGGCGACGTTGCACACGACGTGGTCGAGCGGGAAGTCGGGTTCGAAGGCCAGGTCGAGGGCGACCACGCGGCACCTCTCGGCGACGAAGCGATCGGCGAGCGTGCGTCCGATCCCGCGTGCTGCGCCGGTCACGACCACCACACGGTCGGTCAGGTCGAGGTGCATCGTTGCTCCTGTCGTCGGTTGCTGCAATAGGCATACTATTGCAGCATGGCGAAGCAACGGGTGCTCTGGGTCACCGGCGGCGGCAGCGGCATGGGTGCCGCGAGTGCCGAGGCCGCTGCGCGCGACGGGTGGACGGTGGTCCTGAGCGGGCGGCGCGTGGACCGGCTCGAGCAGGTCGCGGCGACGATCACGGCCTCCGGCGGCACGGCGGCGGTCCTGCCCCTCGACGCTGCCGATCCCGCTGCCGTCGCGTCTGCGCGGGACACCGTGCTCGAGCGGTTCGGACGACTCGACGCGGTCGTGCTCGCCGCCGGGCTGAACGCGCCGCGGCGCCGGTGGGACGACCAGTCGTTGCCGGACTTCCGCGCGATCGTGGACACGAACCTCACCGCGGTGGTCGCGGTCGTCGACGCCGCACTGCCTGCGCTCCGCGAGTCCGGCGGCGTGGTCGTCGTGGTGTCGTCCTACGCCGGGTGGTCCTTCCAGCCCGGCGCCGGCGTCGCGTACTCCGCCTCGAAGACCGCGCTCGGTTCGGTCGTCCGGAGCCTCAACCAGCAAGAGGCGCACCACGGGGTCCGGGCGACGCACCTGTGCCCCGGTGACGTCGCGACCGACTTCCTCGACCAGCGGCCGTCGGTGCCCGACGCCGCCGCACGATCGGCGATGCTGCAGCCGGAGGACATCGCCCGCGCGGTGTCGTTCGTGCTCGAGGCGCCGTCGTACATGCGCGTCGACGAGCTCGTGGTCAGCCCGGTGTCCCAGCGGTGACCAGCACGTTCGACCGCGTCCTCGACCAGATCGGTGCCGCCGTCGTCTCCGGCGTCATCGCCGTGGGCAGTCGCCGGAGCATCGACGACCTGGTGGCGTCGACCGGGGCCAGTCGCAGCATCGTCCGCGAGGCCGTCCGCGTCCTCGTCGCCCTCGGCCTGCTCACCGCGCGGCGCCGGGTCGGCGTGACCGTCCTCGGCGTGCTGGAGTGGGACGTCCTGGATCCGCGGGTCGTGCGGTGGCGGCTCCGGGGCCCGGACGGTGACCGCGTGGCGGTCGAGCTCCGCGAACTCCGCGCGGCGGTCGAACCCGCCGCAGCCGCCGCAGCAGCCCGGCGGGCGCCCCTCGACGAGTGCGCGGACCGACGGGAGGCGCTCCGCACCACCGCGGACGAGCTCGCCGCCGCGGCGGCCCGGGACGACCGCCTCGACTTCGTGGCCGCGGACGTGCGGCTCCACGCGCTCGTGCTCGACCTGTCCGACAACACGCTGTACCGACGCCTGCACCGCGTCGTGGTCCAGGTGCTGCGCGAACGCGGGAGCATCCGCCCGGACCGGCACGACGTCGGCCTCCACCTCGCGCTCGCCGGTGCCGTCGTCGACGGCCACCCGGACGACGCGGCCGCGGCGATGCGGGCGATCGTCGAGCGCACGTGAGCGGTGCCCCGCCGACCTGGGAAGATGGAGTCCGGTGCGCTCCTCCGGCGCCCGTGGAGGGTGAGCGTGGACGCAGCACAGGACCTGGTCGTCCAGCTCATCGGCACCCCGTGGACGTTCGTCGTGGTCGGCCTCGTGCTCGCCGTCGGCAGTGTCGCGGTCTTCCTCCCCAGCCAGGCGCTCGTCGTCGCGGTCGGCACGCTCCTGGTGGGCGGTGACGGCGGCCTCCTGCCGGTCCTCGTCCTCGTCGTCGCGGCCTCGATCGGCATGGTCCTCGGCGACCTCGGGCTGTACCACCTGGCGCGCTCGGTCGACCTCGGCTCGAGGTCGTGGTTCGCGCGTCCGAAGGTCCGCAAGGCCCGGGACGCCATCGACGGCCGCTACCGTGCCGCTCCCGGGCGCATCGCGGTCCTCGGACGCTTCATCCCGATGGGCCGGCTGACGACGAACCTGGTCGGCGCGGACAGCGGGCTCGACGTTCGGCGGTTCCTGGTGAGCTGCGTGCTCGCCGACGTCGTGTGGGCCGCGTACTGCGTCGGCATCGCGGCGGCCACCGGGCGCTGGAGCCGCGAGCAGCCCTTCCTCGTCACGACCCTCGCGGTCGTGGCGTCGATCCTGCTCGGCCTCGCGATCTCGGCGATCGAGAAGGCCGTGCGACGACGCAGCGAGGCGGCGGCTGCGGCCTGACGAACGTAGGGTGGGGACACCGTTCGAAGGAGAACCCGTGCTGCTCGACGACCTCGTACCGGACCCTGACGCGCTCGAGCGCATCGCCACCGGCAGCACGTGGGCCGAAGGACCCTGCTGGATCCCGGCGTCCCGCACCCTGCGCTGGTCGGACATCCCCGGCGACCGGGTCCTGCAGTGGCACGCCGACTCCGGCGAGACCTCCACGTACGCCGAGGGCGTCGAGTTCACCAACGGCCGGACGCTCGACCGCGACGGCAGTGTCGTCCAGTGCTCGCACGGACTCCGGCGGGTGGAGCGCGACCGCGACGGCGTCGTCACGCCGATCGTCGACGCCTGGGCCGGCGTGCGGTTCAACTCGCCGAACGACGTCGTCGTCGCGCGGGACGGCAGCGTGTGGTTCACCGACCCGGCCTACGGCATCACCCAGCCGCGCGAAGGCCACCCCGGCGTGCGCGAGTACGGCGACCACTGGACGTTCCGCTGCGGACCGTCCGGCGAGGACCTGCGCCCCGTCGCGACCGACGTCGACGAGCCGAACGGACTCGCCTTCGACCCGTCCGAGCAGGTCCTCTACATCGCGAGCTCGTCGGGGGACGAACCGGTCATCCGCGCCTACGACCGCGGCGGTGACGGCGGCGACCTGCTGAAGAACGGCCGGGTGTTCGCGCGACTCGAGCCGGGCGAGGGCGCACCGGACGGCATCCGGGTCGACGAGCACGGCAACGTGTGGTCGTCGTCGCACCGCGGCGTCGTCGTGTTCGACCCCTCCGGCGAGCGGATCGGCGAGGTGGCCGTCCCCGAGGTGACGTCGAACCTGTGCTTCGGCGGCGACGACGGCACGACGCTGTTCCTGACGGCGACGACGTCGGTCTACCGGATCGCCACGACGACGCGGGACGCTGCCGTATCCTGACTCGGCCATGCAGTGCGACTACTTCGACCGCGGGGTGTGCCGGTCCTGCACGCTCATGGGGCAGCCCTACGCCGACCAGGTCCTCGACAAGGAGCTCCGCACCCGCGAACTCCTGCACGACGCCGTCGAGGCGGCTGGCGGCCCCGCAGCAGTCACGTGGGCACCGGCGATCACGAGCCCCGAGTCCGGGTACCGGAACAAGGCGAAGATGGTGGTCGGCGGCTCGACCGAGCACCCGACCGTCGGCATCCTCGACCACCGGCAGCGCGGCGTCGACCTGCGGCACTGCGGGATCTGCACGCCCGGCATCCGACACGCGCTGCCCCTGCTCGCCGACTTCGTCCAGACCGCGGGGCTGATCCCGTACGACGTCGCTGCCCGACGCGGCGAGCTGAAGTACGTCCTGGTCACCGAGTCGCCCGACGGCGAACTCATGGTGCGGTTCGTCCTGCGGTCCGAAGGGCAGGTGGCTCGGATCCGGCAGTACCTCGATGTGCTGCGCGACGCCCTGCCGAACGTGGTGGTCGTCACGGTGAACCTGCTTCCCGAGCACAAGGCCGTGACCGAGGGTGACCGGGAGATCGTCCTCACCGAGCAGGAGACGCTGCCGATGCGCCTGGGCGGGATCACGATGCACCTGCGGCCGCAGAGCTTCTTCCAGACCAACACCGCCGTCGCCACCGAGCTGTACGCGCAGGCCTCGGCGTGGATCGACGAGCTCGACCCGGCGTCGATGTGGGACCTGTACTGCGGCGTGGGCGGGTTCGCCCTGCACGCTGCGCGACCGGGCCGAGCGGTGACGGGCATCGAGACCAGTGCCGAGGCGATCCGTTCGGCGAAGCAGTCCGCGCGCGAGGCCGGGCTCGAGGGGCTCCGGTTCGCCGCCGACGACGCCACCGAGCACGCACTCCGCGCCCGACCCGACACGGTGCCCGAGCTCGTCCTGGTGAACCCGCCGCGACGCGGGATCGGCGAGGCGCTGTCGACCTGGCTCGAGGAGTCCGGCGTGCAGCACGTCGTCTACTCGAGCTGCAACCCGGTGACCCTGGCGAAGGACCTCGCGCGCATGCCCTCGTTCCGGCTGCGCCGCGCTCGTGTGCTCGACATGTTCCCCCAGACCGGCCATCTCGAGGCCGTCACGCTGCTGTCGCGGGCGTGATCCGGGCCTCCTGGCCGGCATTGCCAGGGAATTGCCAAGGTGACGTACCCGGGTACGGGTCGATGACCATGGCCATGGGCATCGAGGCGTACAGGTTCGAGTGCGGGGTACATAGCACCAACGGGTAGAACCGTTTGTCTCGGTTTGATAACGGTGAAGAGTTTCCTATGGTTGCCGACCGAGGTGCCGCCGGCCCGATGACCACTGCCCCCGGTGGCGCACCCCACAACTGACCGCGATCGGTCGGGGTGGGCAGTGGATTCCGCGTTCGAAGCGGCTCGTGACCCCGGTGGAGCAATCACATGAAGAAGCTTTCCCGTACCCGCACCATCGTCGGCGGCCTCGCGTTCGCCGGCATCGCCGCGACCGGTGTCGGCCTCGCGGCAACCCCCGCGAACGCTGCGTCCGGCTCGACCTGGGACGCCCTCGCGCAGTGCGAGTCCGGCGGCAACTGGGCCATCAACACCGGCAACGGCTACTACGGCGGCCTGCAGTTCAACCTCGGCACCTGGCAGGCGAACGGTGGCGTCGGCAGCCCCGCCGGCGCGAGCCGCGAGGCCCAGATCGCCGTCGCCGAGCGTGTCCTCGCCACGCAGGGCTGGGGCGCCTGGCCTGCCTGCTCGGCCCAGCTCGGACTGAGCGGCACGAGCGGTGCTGCACCGGCCGCCGCTGCTCCGGCTCCGGCAGCCCCCGCTGCTCCGGCCCCGACGCAGCAGGCCGCACCGGCCCCCGCTGCCCCGGAGCAGGCCGCGCCGAGCACTCCGGCTCCGGCACCTGCGCAGGAGGCCGCCCCGGCAGCCACCACGCCGAGCAAGCCCGCCGCCGTGAAGACGAGCGGCAAGACGTACACGATCGCCTCGGGCGACACGCTCGACACCATCGCCACCAAGCTCAAGATCGACGGTGGCTGGAACAAGCTGTGGGCCGCGAACACGTCGACCATCGACGACGCGAACCTCATCTACTCGGGCCAGGAGCTGCAGCTCCCCGCCTGATCGTTCCATCGAACGAACACGACGACGCCCCGCGACCTCGGTCGCGGGGCGTCGTCGTGCGTGGTGCGTGTCGGGAGGGACGGGAGCGCTACTGCTGGTTGTCGGCCAACCAGGCCGCGACGTCGTCGGAGCGCAACGCCTGCGACAGCGAGCGGACCGTCAGATCGTTGAGCATGACGATGGACTGCCCGTCCGGCGAGGTTCCGGACCCCGCAGTCGGCACCGTGAACGTCTTGAGGTCGTCGGTCCGGACGTCGCGCAGTGACCACCCGAGGCCGACCAGGGCGGGGAACGAGAGTCCGGCGTCCACGGCGAGGTGCTCGCTCGTCGCGGTCACGAAGTCCTGGATGCGCCCGGGGTTCGTGATCGTGCCGCGGGAGAGCAGCCCGCCGACGACCCCGCGCATGAACGCCTGTTGGTTCCGAACACGGGTGTGGTCGGCGTCGGCGAAGGCGTGGCGTTCGCGGACGAAGGCCAGTGCGGCGTCGCCGTCGAGTCGGTTCGCGCCGGCGACGAACTCGTGCTTGCCTGCGGCGAACGCCTGCCCGGAGTCGACCGTGACACCGCCGAGGGCGTCGGTCATGTCCTCGAACCCGGCGAAGTCGACCTCCGCGACGTGGTCGATGCGGACGTCGAGCAGCTGTTCGACCGTCTGCACGGTGAGCGGGACCCCGCCCCACGAGTACGCGGCGTTGATCTTCGCGCGCCCGTGACCCGGCACGTCGACCCACGAGTCACGCATGATCGACATCAGGTACACAGCCTGCCGATCGGCCGGGACGTGCGCGAGCATCAGGGTGTCCGAGCGGCCACCGGCCTCGGATGGCTTGCCGTCCGGTCCGCGTGCAGCTCGTGAGTCGGACCCGATGAGCAGGATGTCCTGACCGCCGGACGCAGCGGGTCGGGTCCCGCTCGGGAACGGGTTCGCGATCGTGTCGTGGCGGGCGTCGAAGCTGCGCGCCAGGCCGCCGACGAAGATGCTCGCGACGACGGCGATCACGGTGGCGATGCCGACCAGCGAGCCGACCGTCGCGAGCAGTGCGACGAGGAACGGGCGTCGGCGCCGCGGGTGGCGTTCGCCTCGGGTGGTGGTGTCGGCGGCCAGGCGGGCCGCCCGTCGTTCGGACATGCGGGACTCCAACGGGTTCGCGTCGGCGTGCCACCGACCGATCCATCGTACCGCATGTGGTATTTCAGGTACAGCGTGTCAGTTGTTCGGTAGCCGTGACTTCCCGAGCAGCTCCGTGAGCGCGGTCCGCAGTGCCGGGTCGTCCGGCAGGACCTCGCGCTCGATGTGCCGAGCGGTCTCCCACGCTCGGCGTCCGTGATCGGTCACGGTCACGAGGCGCCGGCGTCGGTCGTCGGGGTGCGGGGTGCGCTCGACGAGGCCGTCCCGCTCCATGCGCTCGAGGGTCCGTGACATCGTCTGCGGCTGCACCCGTGCCGTGCGCGCGATCGTGTCGGCACCGGTGGGGCCCGTGCGGATCAGGATGTCGACCGCGATGAGGGCCGCGTGCGGCAGCCCGATGGCGCGGAGGCGTTCATCCCAGTCCCGCTCGACCGAGCGTGCCGCGGCCGACAACAGCCGGCCGAGGGGCCACTGCTCGGTCGTGTCGTCCATGGGCGCAGTCTACGGTCGACAGCTGTCGCGGTCGGTGTCGCGGTCGGTGTCGCGGTCGGTGTCGCAGTCGTAGTGGCTACCGTCTAGTAATCAGCATGCTGACGACCGGTGTACGCTCACCGTCGTGTCCCGCTTCCTCCGCATCGTCCTCCCCGCGCTCGTCATCGTGGTCTGGCTCGCGATCGCCTCCGTCGGCGGTCCGTACTTCGGCAAGATCTCCGAGGTGTCGACGAACGACCAGACCTCGTTCCTGCCGGCGTCGGCCGACGCCACGAAGGTGCAGGAGCGGTCGTCGGAGTTCCGGCAGGAGTCGGGCGCACCCGCGATCATCGTGCTCGAGCGCGACGGCGGCATGTCGTCCTCCGACCTGAGCGCGGCGAAGGACCTCGCGACCCAGCTCGGTGACCGCGACGACGTCGAAGCCGTCAGCCCGGTGATCCCGAGCGAGGACGGCGACGCGGTCGAGATCGTCGCGACCCTCACCACGGCAGCCGACACCGGTGACGCGGTCGAGGCGATCCGCGCCGACGTCGACGACGCCCTGCCCAGCGGCGTCAGCGGGTACGTCACCGGACCGGCCGGGTTCACCGCCGACCTGACCGAGGCGTTCGCCGGCATCGACGGCCTGCTGCTCGGGGTGGCGCTCGCCGCGGTCTTCGTGATCCTGATCATCGTCTACCGGTCACCGCTGCTGCCGATCCTCGTGCTCGGCACCGCGACGTTCGCCCTGTGCGCCTCGATCCTCGTGGTGTGGTGGCTCGCCAAGGCCGACATCGTCACCGTCAACGGCCAGGTGCAGGGGATCCTGTCGATCCTGGTGATCGGCGCCGCGACGGACTACGCCCTGCTCTACACGGCGCGCTTCCGCGAGGCGCTGCGCGACCACCGCACGGGCTGGGGTGCGACGAAGGCGGCCCTGCGGGGGAGCCTCGAGCCGATCCTGGCCTCGGGCGGCACCGTCATCGTGGGTGTGCTCTGCCTGCTGCTCTCCGACCTCAACTCGAACAAGGCGCTCGGTCCCGTCGCGGCGATCGGCATCGCGTTCAGCCTGCTCGCCGCCCTGTCGCTGCTGCCCGCCCTGCTGCTCGCGTTCCGCCGCGCCGCCTTCTGGCCGCTCCGTCCCGCGTACGGCAGCGCCCATCCGGTCCTCACCGGTCCGGACGCCCGCGGCATCTGGGCCCGCGTCGGTCGGCTCGTCGCCAAGCGTTCCCGGGTGGTGTGGATCGTCTGCACGGTCGGGCTGCTCGCGATGGGCACGGGACTGGTCGGGCTCAAGGCCGACGGGGTCCCGCAGAGCGACCTGGTCATCGGGGCCTCACAGGCACGCGACGGGCAGGACGTCCTGGCCGACCACTTCCCCGGTGGCTCCGGCAGCCCGGCGCAGGTCATCGGGTCGGAACGCGACCTCGACGCACTCGTCGATGTCGTCACGGGGGTCGACGGCGTCGACGGGGTCGTCGCCGCCGCGAAGGACGCCCCGTCCGGCACGGTGCCCGTGAGGAGCGACTCGACCTCGAGCGGCGCCGCCGCCGCCGCTCCGACGGTGTCGCGCGGGGACGTGCTGCTCGAGGCCACGTTGTCCGACCCGGCCGACTCCGACGCCGCCGAGCAGACGGTCCGTGACCTCCGCACCGCCGTCGAACGGGTCGATCCCGGCGCGATCGTCGGCGGCGTCACCGCGACGGCCGTCGACACGAACGACACCGGGATCCGCGACCGCACGCTGATCATCCCCGTGGTGCTGGTCGTGATCCTGCTCATCCTGATGCTCCTGCTCCGCAGCGTCGTCGCCCCGCTCGTGCTCATCGGCAGCGTGATCGTGTCGTTCGCCGCCGCACTCGGCGTCGGAGCGCTCGTGTTCGACCACGTGTTCCACTTCCCCGGTGCGGACCCGAGCGTGCCGCTGTACTCGTTCGTGTTCCTCGTCGCGCTCGGGGTGGACTACAACATCTTCCTCATGACACGGGTGCGGGAAGAGGCGCTGCGGCACGGTCCGCACGAGGGGGTCCTGCGCGGACTCGGGGTCACCGGCGGGGTGATCACCTCGGCGGGCGTGGTGCTCGCGGCGACGTTCGCGGCCCTCGGCGTCATCCCGATCCTGTTCCTCGTGCAGATCGCGTTCGTCGTGGCGTTCGGCGTCCTGCTCGACACGATCGTCGTCCGTTCGCTGCTCGTGCCGGCGATCGCGTACGACCTCGGTCGGCGGGCCTGGTGGCCGTCGCGCCTCTCGCGCGCGAACCATCACATGTGACACGCTGGGTGCATGCCAGTTCCTTCGACGCAGCCCGCCGCCGAGCGCAAGCTCCTCCGTGACACCGTGCAGGACAAGATCCGCGACGCGATCATGGACGGCACGCTGGAGCCCGGCGAGCGGCTCAACGACGACGACCTGATCGCGTGGCTCGGGGTCTCCCGCACCCCGATCCGCGAGGCACTGGCGGAACTCGCCCGCGCCGGCCTGATCGAGATGGCACCGAACCGCTACACCCGTGTGGCGGCCCCGACGAAGGACGAGCTCCTCGACGCCTACCGCACGCTCGGCGTCATCTACGGGGGCGTCGTGCGCCTCGCGGTGCCCAACTTCACCGAGCCGCAGCGCAAGAAGATCGTGAAGATGCTCGACGACGTCATCGCGCGGGTCGGCGCCGACGAGCAGGACCAGGTCGCCCGCAACGGCGCCGACATCTACTCGCAGTGGGCGGACGCCTGCGGCAACCCGTCGCTCGTGCAGCTCTGCCGGTCGACCACCGACGGGCTGTCCTTCAAGCTCCGGGTCCCCGAACTCGCCGAGCTGATCCCGGCCGCGGTGATCCTGCCCGAACTCGACAACCTCAAGGCAGCCGTCCTGGCGAAGGACCCGATCGCGGCCGAGCTCGCGATGGAGGCCATCCACCTGCTGCCGTCGCGCGCGTAGCGCCCCGTCGCCCAGCGCGACCAGGAGCCGGACAGGAGGCCCGTGGCGATCCCGCCACGGGCCTCCCGTCCGCCGTCACGCGCGTCTCGGGCGCGAAAGCGACAGATGTCCGCGAACAGTCCGCGGCAGACTGTCGCTTTCGCGGGAATCCCGTCCCGGCGGGCGGCGGGCCGCGACCAGCGCGTCAGTGCGCGACGGCGCTGATCATCCCGAGGCCGACGCTGATGCGGTCGGCGACCTCGATGAGGTCCTCGGCGAGGGAGTCCAGGTCACGGTCGCGCAGCTGCGTCAGGCGCCCCGAGATCGACAGCGCCGCCGCGATCCGCCCCGAGGCGTTGCGGATCGGTGCCGCGATGCAGAACCGGCCGAGCGCCAGCTCCTGGTTCTCCTCGCACCAGCCGCGCTTCGCCGAGGCGGCGAGATCGGCCGTCAGGGCGTCGTGCGTCGTGATCGTGTGGTCGGTGTACCGGGCCAGGTCGTCCCCGAGCAGCGAGCGCCGTTCGTCCGGAGACAGGTCGAGCATCAGCGCCTTGCCGAGTGCGGACGCGTGCATCGGCTGCCGCATCCCGATCATCGTGTGCGACTTCGGCGCGAGCGACCCCTCGAAGTGGCAGAGGTAGATGCACGACGCGGCGTCCTGCACGCCGACGTTGGCGGTCAGCCCGACGCGGTGCGCGAGTTCCTGCGCCGCCGAGCGGCTCTCGCGGTGCACCGGGTTGTGGTTGAGCCCCTGGCTGGCGAGCTCGAGCACGGCCCGACCGACCGAGTACGCCTGGGTCTCCGGATCGCGTCGGACGTACTCGAGCGACTCGAGCGTCGCCAGGAGCCGCCCGGTGGTCGAGGTCCCCAGGCCGACCGCCCGCGCGATGTCGGAGGCGCGCACCGCGCCGTCGGACGCGCCGAGCGCACCGAGGACCGCTGCGGCTCGCTCGATGCTCTGGTTCGGAGGGGTGGTCGCCATCCCCTCATTCTGGCCCGTCCCGGCGCGCGTCAGGAGATCTTCACGGCGCTCGCGGTGACGAACGGGGACCCGTTCGTCGCGGTCACGACGACCCGCAGGGCGGCCGTGCGCACCGGATCGACGTCGTGGACGCGATGGCGGTGTCGGTTCGCGTCGACCGCGGCGAGCGTCCGCCAGGTCCCGTCGGCGCACGCCTCGATCCGGTAGTCGCGGGCGAGTGTGGGCACGGCGTCCCAGGGGGTCCGGTGGTGGTGCAGGTTGATGAGGTCGGCGTCGACGTCGTCGTTCCAGACGATGCGCACCTGGCGGACGTCGACGGGCTCCGCCCAGTCGAGCGAGAGCACGGCTGCGCCGGCACCCGCGTCGGACGACCACATGTGCGGTCCGCCGAACGGGCGCTGGTGGCCGTCGCTGACCCGGGAGGCCCGCCACGCGTCCGTCTCGCCGGCTGCGGTGAACGCGAACGCGTGTCCGCGCAGGGCGCGCGCCTCCCAGTCCGTCACGGGCTGTCCGGACTCCTCGGGGATGTGGTCGTCGAACTGCTCGTCGTCGGCAGCGCGGGCGCGCAGGGCCATCACGCCGTAGGGGTGGCCGTCGGTCAGGACCAGTCGGACGCCGGGCTGCCGACGGACCACGACGACCGCGTTGCAGGGTGCGTCCGGGTGGAAGTCCAGGTCGACCACTGCTTCGCCCGGTCCGGCGGCGACGTGTGCGGAGTGCGTGCTGACGTGGTCGATCGGGGCGTAGTTCTGGGGCTTGCCGGTGGTCCAGAGCTCGATGGTGAGCTCGGTGTCGTCGTCCGCCTCGGTGCGGAGCCGGAACTCGCCGAGCGCGGGGTCGGCGGGCAGGAGGATCGCGACGTCGCGGTCCAGGTCGAAGCGGTCGGCGGTCGCGAACGGCGTCGTGTCGATCGTGGTCAGCTCGCTGCTCGCGGTGATGCGGGCGGTGCGGGCCAGGTCGGCGGGGTCGTCGGCGCGGACCCCGATGACCGGTGCGTCCTCGCGCAGCAGGGTCTGCTGCAGCAGGGCGATCTGCTCGGTGCCGAGGGACCGTGGCGTCGTGCTGTGCCGGGCGACCAGGTGCGCGGCGGTGCCGGCTGCCTGCCCCTGGGCTGCGCAGGTGGCCATCACCCGGGTGGACCCGAACGCGACGTGCGACGCGGAGATGTCCCGGCCGGCGAACAGCAGGTTCGACACGTTCGCCGAGTACAGCGACCGGAACGGGATGTCGTAGGTGCCGTCGGTGTACCGCTGCTGGGCGCCGGCGGTCTCGGCGTAGACGCCCTCGACGGGGTGCAGGTCGATCGACCAACCGCCGAACGCCACCGTGTCGGGGAACGAACGCTGCTCGAGCAGGTCCTGCTGCGTCAGGGTGTGGTCGCCGACGAACCGGCGGTACTCGCGCTTGCCGGGGATCGCGCCCACCCAGTCGAGCGTCAGGGTGTCCGCGTCGAACGCCCCCGAGTTCTTGATGTGGTCCCAGATGCCGTAGACGACGCCCCAGAGCTCGTCGCGGATGCGTTCGTTCTCGGCGACGGTGTCGAGTTCGCCGCCCCACTCGATCCACCAGTAGTTGCAGCCGTTGTCGCCGGTCCGGATCGCCCGGTTCGCCAGGATCGGCGTCGTGCCGAGGTCCTTCGCGATCGACGGCGGCACGAACTTCTCGGGGCGGCCGGTGCCGTGCGTGGAGAAGAAGATCGAACTGCCGAGCAGTTCGTCGTCAGCCGTTTCCGGCGCCCACTCCTCCCCGTGCTCGTCGCGGCCCTCGCGCCCGATGCGGTACTCGGCGCCGGCGAGAGCCCCGACGAGGCCGTCGCCCGTGCAGTCGAGGAACACCGGTGCGGTGAACGTCGTCTCGATCTCGGACCCCATGGTCCACCCCGTGACGGCGGTGATGCGTGGTGCGCCGCTGTCGTCGTCCGTGGTCTGCACGGTCCGGACGTCGGTGTTGAGGTGCAGGTGCACGTTCGGCTCGGCCCGGACCAGGTCGAGCACGACCTGGTCCCAGTAGACCGCGTTGCCCTGCGGGTTCCGGTACTGGTTCTCGAGGAAGAGCTCGCCCATGATCCCGGTCTCGCGGGCGAACCGCTGCGTGCCGTGCGCCGTCGCGCCGACCACCCACACCCGGATCTCGCTCGAGGCGTTGCCGCCGAGGACCGGCCGGTTGGTGACGAGGGCGACGCTCGAGCCGAGGCGGGCGGCGGCGACGGCCGCGCTGACACCGGCGAGACCGCCGCCGACGACCACGACGTCGTGGTGCTGTTCACGGGATTGCATGGTCGGAACGGTATCACTCGGTGGCGTGTCTTTCCCACTGTGTGGCAATGTGTGCCCGGCGAGTGCTATCGTCAACGAATTCTCGACAACGAAGTGTGAGGCCCCACCCATGAGCGACGGAACCCGGACGCAACCCAGCGTCGATGCCGCCACCGCCCCCGACGTCCAGGTGGCCCTGGGCGACGACGCACGCCGCCAGGGCATGCGGAAGGTGATCGTCGCCGCCGGCGTCGGACACTTCGTCGAGTGGTTCGACTTCGGCCTCTACGGCACGTTGGCGACCGTCATCTCGCTGTACTTCTTCAAACAGGGCGACCCGCAGGTCGCACTGCTGTCGGCCTTCGCCGTGTTCGGTGCCGGCTTCGTGATGCGTCCGCTCGGTGGGCTGTTCTGGGGGTCGCTCGGTGACCGGGTCGGCCGGAAGACCACGCTGGCCACGGTCATCCTGATCACGAGCGGCGCGACCGCCGTGATGGGCATCCTGCCGACGTACCAGAGCGTCGGGATGCTCGCACCGATCCTGCTCGTCGTGGTGCGGCTGGTGCAGGGCTTCGCCGCCGGTGGCGAGGGCGCCGGGGCGACGACGCTCCTGGCCGAGTACGCCCCGTCGAACCGGCGCGGCTTCGTGACGAGCTTCATCGACGTCTTCGGCTTCGCGGCGTTCATCGTCGGTGGTGGCCTGGTCTTCCTGTTCACGGCGATCGCCGGGGACGGAGCCCTCGAGTCGTGGGGGTGGCGCGTCCTGTTCCTCGTCGCGGTGCCGCTCGGTCTGGTCGGGTTGTACCTGCGCACGAAGCTCGAGGACACCCCGGAGTTCCGCGCGCTCAAGGCCAAGGGGGAACTCGCGAAGAACCCGCTCCGCCGCTCGCTCCGGACCGGGTGGAAGGCCCTGCTCTTCTGCGTCGGGTTCGTCGTCCTCAAGGCCGTCGGCCACTGGATCCTGCAGACCTTCATGCCCTCGTACCTGCAGGCGGACCTCGGGTACTCGCCGCTCGTCTCGTACGGGGTCGTCGTCATCGGCTTCCTGGTGATCGCCGGCCTCGTCCCGTTCTTCGGCCTGCTGTCGGACAAGATCGGCCGGAAGCCCGTGATGCTCGCCGGGTGCGCGGGGTTCCTGGTGCTGACCTACCCGACGCTCATGCTCATGGACGCCGGCAACTTCTGGGCCGCCGCAGCCGCGATGGTGGTGCTCGGGCTGTTCATGGCCGCGTTCGACGGGGCAATGAGCGCCGCGATGGCCGAACTGTTCCCGACCGCCATCCGCTACGGGTCGATGGGCATCGCCTACAACATCAGCGTGGCGCTCTTCGGTGGCATCACCCCGTACTTCGCCACGTGGCTGATCAGCGCGACGGGCAACACGTTCGCGCCGGCCTTCTACGTGATGGCCGCCGCCGCGATCACCGGCGTGACGGTGCTCCGGGCGCGCGAGACGAACAAGCAGGGACTCGTCGCCGAGTGAGCCGAGCGCGGGCCGGTCGCAGGGGCTGTGGAGTGACCTTCCAGGCGGATTCCATGTCCCCTGCGCGCGCTCCGGTTATGGTTTCCCGGTGAGCAACGAACCCGAGCAGACGACGGAGCCCGCGCGCCGCGGTGCCGTGACGCCGCGCCACGGGCGCCAGAAGCGACGAGCGGGTGTGGTGTTCCCGGCGATCGCGGGTGTGCTCACCATGGCCGTCGTGCTGAGCGGCGGCTACGCGGCGTACGCGTACAACCAGCTGTCCGGCGGGGTCACGATCGTCAACGCGATCACCGGTAAGAAGGACACGAAGGACGACGTCGACGGCAAGGCGCAGAACATCCTGCTCGTCGGTGACGACCACCGGCCGGAGAACGCCACCCCCGAGCAGATGGCGGAACTCAGCACGACGTCGGACGGTGGCGCGACGAACACCGACACGATGATCGTCCTGCACATCAACGCCGACGGCACGCAAGCGACGATGATCTCGTTCCCCCGTGACTCGTACGTCGACATCCCCGACGTGGGCAAGGGCAAGCTCAACAGCGCCTTCTACTACGGCACGCTCAACGGTGGCGGCGACACCGGAGGTGCGAAGATGCTCATCAAGACCATCGAGAACCTGAGCGGTCTGCAGATCGACCACTACGTCCGCGTCTCACTGCTCGGCTTCTACCAGGTGGTCAAGGAGCTCGGCCCGGTCGAGGTCTGCCTCAACCAGGCTGCCCAGGACAAGGACTCCGGCGTCGACCTGCCCGCGGGGAAGTCGACGCTCAACGCCAAGGAGGCGCTGTCCTTCGTCCGACAGCGCAAGGGCCTGCCGAACGGCGACCTCGACCGCAACGTCCGCCAGCAGTACTTCCTGTCGCAGGAGGCCCGGAAGGTCACGTCCGCCGGCACGCTGCTGAACCCGGTCAAGATGGGCAACATCCTGAAGGCCGTCGGGGGATCGATCCAGACCGACACCAACCTGATCGACCTCGCCTCGCAGATGCGGAACCTGCGCCCCGCGAACATCCAGTCGGCCACGATCCCGACCCTCGGCACGCCGACCATCTACGTGAACGGTTCGGCGCTGTCCATCGTCGAGGTCGACACCGTCGGCCTGCCCGCCTTCGTGCAGGGCCTGGTCGGCGAACCGGAGGCCTACGCCAAGGCCGGTCGCGCCCAGCCGGCGAACACCTCGGTCACCGTGATGAACGGCAGCGGCGTCGAGGGTGCCGCGACCGCAGCCGGGCAGGTCCTGACCAGCCGCGGGTTCCAGGTCGCACCGGCTGGTTCCTCGGCCACCACGAAGGTCACCCAGGTGCAGTACCCGGCCGGCCAGGAGTCGCAGGCGAAGGCGATCGCGGCGGCCGTGCCCGGTGCCGTCGCCGTCCGGACCAGCGCGGTCACCGGCGTCACGCTCGTGCTCGGCACCGACGGCAAGACCGCGAAGGCCGCCAGCGAGCCGAGCGCGACCGCGTCGAAGCCCGCGAGCACCGGTTCCGGGTCGAAGCCGAGCAAGCAGGCGTCCAAGGAACCCGCGCCGAAGTCCACCGACGTGCACAACTACGGCACCGAGGGCACCTGCATCAACTGAGGCCGTGGCCGGACCGGGTCGCTAGGTTCGAGGGGTGAGCAGCGCAACGCGTCCGATCGTCCTGATGACCTACAACATCAAGAACCCGGATCCGGAGCACGACTGGCCGGCCCGGCTCCCCGTGCTCCTCGACGTCATCCGCCGGCACGACCCCGACCTCGTGTGCGTGCAGGAGGCCTTCGCGCACCAGCTCGACGACCTGCGCGCCGGGCTGCCGGACCACGCGGACGTCGGACAGGGGCGCGAGGGCGGCACCGCGGGGGAGCACCCGGCGGTGTTCTACCGACGCGACCGGTTCCGACCGACCGACGCGGGGTCGTTCTGGCTGTCGGACACCCCGGACGAACCGGTCTCGAACACGTGGGGCAGCCTGTTCCCCCGCATCGCAAACCACGCCGTGTTCCTCGACACCGACGGGCCGGCCGTCACGGTGCTCACCACGCACCTGGACCACGAACTCGGCGCGCACGGCGACGAGGTGCGCGGGAAGAGCGCGTCGCTCATCGTCGAGCGGCTGGCGCGGGAGACCGGTCCGGTCATCGTCGCCGGGGACTGCAACGAGCCGGCCGGCGCCGGAACCGCGTCACGGGTCTTCGCCGACGCCGGGTTCGACGACACCTGGCTGCTCGCGGGCGACCCGGGGGACCGGACGGCGACGTTCAACGACTGGCAGCCGCCGGTGGACACCGGGGAGCGCATCGACTGGGTGCTGACCCGCGGAGTCGCCGGCGTCGACCGGGTCGTGATCGACCACGACGGGCCGGAGACGTGGTTCGCGAGCGATCACTTCCCGGTGATCGCGACGATCCGCGTGTGAGTCAGCAGCTCCGCTGGGCGTGCACGGGCATCGGCGAGCCGAGCACCGTGACCGTGGTGTCGTCCGTCAGGGCCGAGACGCCGTTCGTGCCGGAGGAGTCCTGGTCGTCGCTGGAGCCCCAGCCTGCACGCAGCAGCAACTGCCACGCGCGGAAGTCGTCGGAGCCGAAGGACACTCGTTCGGAGCGCGGGGCGTCCGCGATCTCGTCGGCGATGTCGTCGCCGACCTGGACGCCGCCGGGGCCGGTCAGCTCGATCCGTGCACCGAGCCGGCTGCGGACCTGGTCGCGCAGCACACGGACCTCGACGGCGTTGCCCGCCTGCGCATCGGTGGTCAGGGCCGCGACCCGGATGGCGCCGCCCCACGTGTAGGTGGTGCCGGCCGGGAAGCACGCGCCGCCGTCGCCCTCGGCGGTCTGCGTGCGCGACGGGGTGCCGAGCAGGCGGTCGAGCAGGCTCACGGTCAACCGGGAGTCGCGCATCGACGACTCGACTACGGTCTTCCCGCCGTTGCGGAGCACCAGGGACTCGGCGTCGAGCTCGATGGAGTCGACCCGCCGGAGCTTCGCGTTGGACACGTGCACCGGAGCGGCGTCGTGCGACGTCTCCGCCGCCACGGCGGTGTCCGCACCGAGCCCGGTGGTGCCGTCGAGCGCCAGCGCACCGGCCGAGAAGGCGAGCACGGCAGCGCCGAGCGCCAGCAGGGTCCGAGGGGTCACCGTTCGACGGTACGACCCTGATCCGTCCAGAACGACAGGTGTTACCGAATCGGGTCCTGGCCGTCACCGGACCGTGACAAACGAGGAAGACGCAGTTGCGGCCCTGGACCGGTGCGGCCGGCGGACGCTGGCCGCACCGCGCGCCGGGGGACAGCCTCCTGGACGGCCCGTGGTGGGCCCCTGCGTACCGTCGGCGGCATGACGGACCAGCAGAACGACCAGGCAGGGCTCGACCAAGCAGCGCTCGACCAGTACTCCATGCAGGACCCGACGAAGATGTACGCCGACAAGAAGCCCGACGAGCAGTACCTCGAGGGCGCCGGCACCGACGCCGAGATGGCGGAGAACGTCCCCGCCGACCACGGCGAGGACACCTACCGCGGCTCCGGACGGCTGACGGGCCGCAAGGCCCTCGTCACCGGTGGCGACTCCGGCATCGGCGCAGCGGTCGCCATCGCCTACGCACGCGAGGGCGCCGACGTCGCGATCTCGTACCTGCCCGAGGAGCAGGAGGACGCCGACCGCATCATCGCGCTCATCGAGGCAGCCGGCCGCAAGGCCGTCGCGCTGCCCGGCGACATCACCTCGCTCGCGGTCTGCGAGCAGATCGTCGCCGACACCGTCGCGCAGCTCGGCGGGATCGACATCCTGGTGAACAACGCGGGCAAGCAGCAGAACGTCTCCTCGATCGAGGACATCTCGGACGAGGAGTTCGACGAGACGTTCAAGACGAACGCCTACGCGACCTTCCGGATCACGAAGGCCGCCGTGCCGCACCTGCAGCCGGGCTCGACGATCATCAACACGACGTCGATCCAGGCCTACGCGCCGTCGCCGCACCTGGTGCACTACGCGGCCACGAAGGCCACCGTGAACAACCTGGCGAAGGGCCTGGCTGCGCAGCTCGCGCCGAAGGGCATCCGCGTCAACGCCGTCGCACCGGGACCGATCTGGACGCCGCTGCAGCCTGCCGGCGGGCAGCCGCCGGAGGCGCTGCCGTCCGCGGGCGAGCAGACCTACCTGGGCCGCTGGGGCCAGCCGGCCGAGCTCGCGCCGGCGTACGTGTTCCTGGCGAGCGGTGAGTCGTCGTACGTCGTGGGCGAGACGCTCCACGTCGACGGTGGGATGCCGACGCCGTAGCGCGTCGCCGACGGGCCGACGTCCGACGGGCCGACGGGCTGACGGGAGGCGCGGTGCCGGTGGGTACCGCGCCTCCCGTCGTCCGGGTGGTCCCGTCTGCGGGCCGTGGCGACGTCAGCAGGTGACCGCGCGCGCCATCCGTTCGAGGAGCTCCCGCGCCGACAGTGCTGCCGCGAGCTCGACCTCGACCGGGTTGATGCCGATCGCGTGCTCGAACGCGCGGCGGCGGGCCTGGTCGGCGATCGGCACCTCGGGGCGCTGGGGCAGCACGGCGATCGCCTGGGCCGCCGCCCCGAACGCGCCCGCGGGCCGCCCGAGCTGTTCCCACATCGCGCGGACGTCGTGCGCGACCTGCTCCGGGTCGCCGCCGAACTCGAAGCCGGCCGAGGCCATCGTCGCGAGTCCCTGTGCGGTGGGGTCGTTCGGGGTCATGCCCGGCATCGTCACACGGATCCGTGCGAACGCGCTGGGCGTGGTGCCAGTGTCCGTGTCCCCCCATGTGCTGACACCCGTACCGGGGATTCTGTTGTCCCCCGTTCTGCGTTTGGATGGACGTGCCCCGGACTCGGGGAGACCTCGGACAGGACGTCCGTGGAACGACGGAGGGCACGATGCTCGAGAACACCAGCGCCGACACGCAGGCCGCAGCGGCCGCGGCGGCGACCCTGCACCTGCGGATCACGATCGTGGGGGCCACCGTCGACCTGCTCCGTGACGTCCCGTTCCACGAAGCACGCGCCGTGCACGTGGCCGAGCGGATGGGCATCTCCGTCGAGGAGCTCGAACAGCACTTCCCGTCCTGGGACGGCCTGGTGCTCGCAGCCGTCGACCGCTGGAACGGCGGTCGGATGGACGAGGTCACCCGCGAGGTCGGCGACGGTTCGACCGTCGAGCTCCTGCGCGCGATCGTCGCGTCGAACGCCGAGGACCCCGCGCTCATGCGCCTGCTCGTCGCCCTGCTGTCCGTCGCGGGCAACGCCGAGCACCCGATGGCGACCTACCTGCGGTCGCGCTACCAGCTCTTCTACGCCCAGGTGAAGCGCGGCCTCGAGCACGACATCGCCGTCGGCCGCGCCCCGCACACCATGGAACCCCGCCGCGGAGCCGAACAGCTCATCGCGCTGTACGAAGGCCTGCAGCTCCAGGCCCTGCTCCGCACGGACCTCGACCTGGTGCCGGCGTTCGACCGTGCGGTGGCCCGACTCGAGCGCGGCTGGATGGAGCGCTACGAGCCGCAGGCAGCCCGCCGGCACGCGACGTGGAGCGACGGCGACGACGGCAGCTGGGACATCTGAGCCCGGATCGGCAGCGCCCGTCCGGAGCGCCGGACCGGCAGCGCCCGTCCGGAGCGCCGGACCGGCAGCGCCCGTCCGGAGCGCCGCACCGTCAGCGTCCGTCCGGCGCCGACCGTGACCCGCGCGGCACCGAGCCGTCGCCGGGGTCGTACCCGGTGTCGCGGATGACCCGGAGCGCGGTGGTGTCGTTGTGGACCGAGTGCACGACGACCCGACGGGTCCGCCGGAGCGCACGGCGCGCACCAGGTGTCGCGAACAGGCCGCCGAGCACGAGCCCGGCGCCGATCCCGAGCGCCACGGAGACCGCGGCCACGAAGTCGAGGGCCGCACTCGACGAGCCCGACATGAAGTTCAGCAGTGCGTTCGACACGGCGACACCGGGCAGCAGCGCTCCGCAGAACGCCGGCACCGCGATCGCCGCGACCGCGGTCCGCATCCGCGCCGCTGCGTAGGTGGAGAGCACGCCGAGCAGGACCGCGGCCAGGAACGTCGCGCCGAGCAGCGGCAGGCCGAGCTGCCGCAGCCCCCACAGCGAGGCCCCCGCCGCCACCGAGAACACCACGGCGACGGGGATCACCCGCGCACTGGCCTGCTGCACGAAGCAGTTCGCCCCGGCCGACACCACGGTGAGCGAGAGCGACGCCCACAACGGCAACGCCTGGGTGACGATGCCCGACGGGTCGACCTCGAGGTGCAGCCACTTCGTCATCGCGATCCCCGCGGGCACCCCCACGACGATGGCGGCGATGACCAAGCCGATGTAGAACGCCCGGGCGACCGCCATCGCACGGAAGCCGGAGATCGCGTCCTGGGCCCACGTCACGAGCGAGACGTGCGGCAGGAGCAGCACCACCAGGGCCGCCACCATCGTGGCGGCACCCGCCGGGTGCAGGACGCCCACTCCGATGGCCAGGGTGCCGATCACCGACGCGACCGCTCCCTGCGCGCCGGACACGAAGAACTGCGGGTAGCCACGACCGGTCAGCCAGCGCCCGGACAGGATGATCCCGAACATCAGCACGAAGGCGCCGATGCCCGCTCGCCACCCACCACCGGCCTGCATCGCGATCGAGGTCCCCAGGATCGAGAGCCCGACGTCGGCGAGCCACGTGGGCCAGCGCGGCGGCATCCGCAGCACCGCCACGAGGGCGCTCACGCCCGAGGTCATGTCCCGTTGGTCGTGGATCAGGTCGTCCACGATCTGGTTCGCGCGCGCGAGTCGGTCGAGGTCGGAGCCGTCGGAACTCACTGTCCGGACCTTCACGAGCGGCGGGATGTCGGCCGGCGCGTACTGGATCGTCACCGAGCTGCCGGAGAAGTCGAGGTCGAGCGGTGCCAGGTTCCACTTCGTCGACACCGCGACGACGGCGGTCTCGACGCTGCGGGTGTCGGCGCCGGAGGCGAGCATCACCTCGGCCAGGTCGAGGCAGAAGTCGACGATCTGCGCCGCGGTGTACTGGTCGCGACCCTTGGCGTCGGGTTCGACGTGCTCGTAGATCGTGCCGCGCAGTCGGGCACGGGCGTCGCGCAGGTCGTGCTGCGCCAGGCTGCGGCGTCGGGGGCGGGGCGGCCGGTGTGGGCGCCCCGGCTTGGGTTCGCCGGGGAAGTGCTGCTCGGCCATCCGACCATGGTGCCAGTCGCGATCTGGACGCGACCAGAGCGGACGGGAGGCCCGGTGCCAGCTGGCACCGGGCCTCCCGTCAGGTGGTCGGTCGCGTCTCGGACGCGACCCGACTACTGCTCGAACGTCGCGTCGAGCGTGATCTCGACGCCGGTGAGCGCCTTGCTGACCGGGCAGGTCGCCTTGGCGTCCTCGGCGGCCTTGAGGAAGGTCGCCTCGTCGATGCCGGTGACCTCACCGTGCACGGTCAGGGCGATGCCGGTGAGCTTGAAGCCGCCGGCCGAGTCCGGGCCGAGCGAGACGTCGGCCTTGACGTCGAGGGCCTCGACCGTGCCGCCGGCCTCACCGAGGACGGCGGAGAACTGCATGGCGTAGCAGGCCGAGTGTGCGGCGGCGATGAGCTCCTCGGGGCTGGTGCTGCCACCGGCCTCGTCAGCGGCGCGCTTCGGGAACGAGACGTCGTAGGTGCCGACCTTCGAGCTGGAGAGTTCGACCTGGCCGGAACCGTCGTTGAGGCCGCCGTTCCAGGCGGTGCGTGCGGTGCGCGTGGGCATGGCCGCTCCTTTCGTGTGGGGATCGGACCCGAGCGGGACCGTCGCAGCCGAGTCAAGCGGAGAACGCGCGTTCTCGCAACCGGCTCACGGCGAAGACGCAGGGTTCGCCAGTGTTCCGCGCGCGCGTGCTCGCGCACTTGGTGAAGTCGGGCGGCTGGGCGACAAGTGTTGCGCACGACAACAGGTGTAGCGTGATGGTGTTCAAAGGAGACCCATCATGCGCGCCGTCGTGTTCGAGCAGTACCAGACCTTCCCGTCCCTGACGGAGGTCCCGAAGCCCACCCCGGGTCCGGGGGAGGTGCTCCTCAAGGTCGCAGGTGCCGGCGCGTGCCACTCGGACGTCGCGGTGTACCGCGAGTTCGCCGCCGGTGCTCCGGGGTCGCAGCAGCCCCCGTTCGTCCTCGGGCACGAGAACTCCGGCTGGGTCGAGTCCGTCGGTGACGGCGTGACCGGGTTCACCGAGGGTGACGCCTACCTGGTCTACGGGCCGGTAGGCTGCGGGCACTGCTCGTACTGCTCGAAGGGGCAGGACACCTACTGCGAGAACGCCGCGACGAACCCGTACATGGGCATCGGTCTCGGGCGGGACGGCGGCATGGCGGAGTACGTGAGCGTCCCCGCCCGCAACCTCGTGCCGCTCGGCGACGCCGACCCGATCGCCGCCGCACCGCTCAGCGACGCCGCGCTCACGCCGTACCACGCGATCAAGAACTCCCTGCCGAACCTGGCGGGTGGCGGCCGCTTCGCACTCGTCGTCGGGCTCGGTGGCCTCGGGCAGATCGCCGTGCAGATCCTCACAGCGCTCACCGGCGCCACGGTCATCGCCACGGACATGAAGCAGGACGCCATGGACCGCGCCGCCGCCCGGGGCGCGATCACCGTGCCCGGCGGGCCGGACCAGGCCGCCGCGATCCGCGAGATCACCGGCGGTCGTGGCGTCGACGCTGCGTTCGACTTCGTCGGTGCCACCCCCACGATCAAGGTCGCGCAGGCCTCGATGGCGGTCGGTGGCCGGTTCACCGTCGTCGGGATCGCCGGCGGTACCACCGAGTGGAACTTCTTCGCGACGCCGTACGAGTCGACGATCACGAACACCTACTGGGGCACGATCGAGGACCTGCACGAGGTCGTCGCGATGTACCGCGCCGGGCAGATCGTCCCCGACGTCGAGCGCTACGCGCTGGCCGACGCGCTCGAGGCGTACCGGAAGCTCGAAGCCGGCGAGCTCTCGGGCCGTGCGGTCGTCGTCCCGACGCTCTGACGATCTGACGCGGGGCGCCTCGCGGCGTAGCTGGTCGAATCGGGCGTACCTGGTCGGAAGTTCTGACCAGGTACGCCCGATTCCGCTTTCCAGCGCGGGTGTTCTGGGAAGGAACCAGCGCGGGTCAGCGGCCGGCGGCGTACCCCTGGGCACCGCGGGGGTTCGCCGCGGCGCCGAGTACGCCCGTCGCCGGGTTGCGGGTGACGCAGGTCAGACGACCGAGGCTCCAGTCGCCGGCGCGGGTGACGACGTGACCACGTGCCTCGAGTTCCGCGATGACGTCGTCGCCGAGCCGGTCCTCGACCACGAGCCCCGCCGGCTCCCACGTGCGCGGCCAGAACGACCCCGGGAACGACGTCGTGTGCAGCGCCGGGGCGTCGATCGCCTGCTGCGGGGTGTACCCGCCGACGATCCACCGGAGCAGGAACAGCAGCTGCCACTGGTCCTGCTGGTCGCCGCCGGGTGAGCCGACCGCGGCGACGGGGACGCCGTCACGCAGCACCAGGGTCGGTGTCAGGGTCGTGCGGGGGCGCTCGCCGGGGCGGAGCGTCGACGCCGTGCCCGGTTCGAGCCAGGTCATCTGCAGCCGGGTGCCCAGGCAGAACCCGAGCTCCGGGATCGTCGGCGACGACTGCAGCCAGCCGCCGGACGGTGTCGCGCTGACGATGTTGCCCCAGCGGTCCACAACGTCGATGTGGCAGGTGTCGCCCCGGGTCTCGCCGTCCGGGGCCACGAACGGCTCGCCGCGGTCCTCGACCGGCGCGACCGGCGCGACCGGCGCGACCGGCGCGACCTGAGCGACCTGAGCGACCTGCACCGTGGGTTCGCCGAGACCAGCGCCGTCGCCGGCGGAGTACGACGTCCGGGCCGGCGGCATCGCCCGCTCGACGCCCGCGATGGTGCCCGGACGCAGCTCGGCCGAGGCCCGCTCACCGATCAGCGCACGCCGCTCGTCGGTGTACGCGTCGGACAGCAGCTCGTGGAGCGGGACGTCGCCGTCGCCGTAGAACGCCTCGCGGTCTGCCATGGCGAGCTTCTGCGCCTCGACGATGGTGTGTGCGCCGACCGACGTCGACGGGTCGAGCAGTGCGTCGTCGAGCGGTTCGAGCAGCCGCAGGGTCTGCAGGAGCGCCGGCCCCTGACCCCACGGCCCGGTCTTCGCGATCGTGCAGCCGCGGAACTCCGCCGTCGCCGCGGGCTCGTACGACGCCCGGAACGCCGCCAGGTCCGACGCGCGGACGACCCCGGCGTGGTCGGTGCCCGACGCGTGTCGGTGCGGCTCCCGCACGAAGCGGTCGATCGCCTCGGCGACGAAGCCCTCGGCCCACTCGCTCCGTGCGGCGTCGATGCGCGCGGTCCGACTGTCGGAGCCGTCACCGGCGTCGACGAGCCGGTCGAGCACTGCGGCCAGCGCTTCGTTGCGCACCAGGTCCCCGGGGACCGGCACCGTGCCTCCCGGCAGCCACAGCGTGGCGGACGTGGGCCAGTGGTCACGGAACAGTCCCTGCACGGCGGTGATCGTCCGGACCACCCCGGCTGCGACCGGGTGGCCGTCACGGGCGTAGCCGATCGCCGGCGCGAGGACGTCGGCGAGCTCCCACGTGCCGTGGTCGCGGAGCAGCAGTAGCCACGCGTCGACGGCACCCGGGACGGTGGCGGCGAGTGCGCCGGAGCCGGGGACGAGGTCGAGGCCCTCGGCGCGGTAGTGCTCGGGTGTCGCACCGGCCGGTGCCGGACCCTGGCCGACGAGCACGACCGGGGTCGGGTCCGACGCCGTCGCGAACACCGCCGTCAGGTCGCCGCCCGGGCCGTTCAGGTGCGGCTCGACCACGTGCAGGACGAACGCGCCCGCGACGGCTGCGTCGAAGGCGTTGCCGCCGCGTTCGAGCACCGACTGCGCGGTGGCGGTCGCGATCCAGTGCGTCGCGGCCGCCATGCCGAACGTGCCCTGCAGGTCCGGGCGCGAGGTCTGCGTGGCGGGCGGGACGAAGGCGGGGTTCGGCGTCGGCATGCACCCATCCTCTCCCCAGGGCTCGCCGCTCAGCCCAGGGCCACGACGATCCCTGCGGCGACGAGCAGTGCGACGTACCCCCAGGCGTGCACGACCTCGGGCAGGTGCGGAGGGCGACGTCGGAGCAGCACGATGACCGGCATCGCGCCGACCAGCAGGGCTGCGGCTGCCCGGACGTCGACGGCGCCGACGAGTCCGGCGGTGTGCGGGACGACCGCCGGCAGCAGCATGGTCACCGCGGCTGCGGGCAGCGTGATCGCCAGCGTGAGGGGGTTCGCCAGCGTTGTCGCCGCGGTCATGGTGGCACCGGACCGGCGCAGCATCGGGACCGTCACCACGCTGCCGCCGACGCCGAGGAACGCCGCGACCGCACCGATCGGGAGGCCCGTGGCAGTCGGCACGCCGGTGCGGGTCGGTCCCTGGTCGCGTCCACCGCCGCGGGTCGCGACTGCGCGATCCGTCGCCGAGCTGCGCAGGAAGCCCGGGCGCAGGAGCAGGTCGGCGACCGTGACCCCGAGGTAGGCGACGAAGCCCCAGCGCAGGAGCGCGCCCGGGGCCCCTCGTGCGGCGAGCACCCCGACCGCGCCGCCGACCCCGAGCAGGACGAACAGCGGCGAACGGCCCCGGAGTGGTGCAAGTGCGCCGCGCCGGGCCGAGACGGTGGCCAGGGCGGCGTTCACCAGCATCACGAGGGCCGAGGTCGCCGTGGCCACCCGGACGGCGTCGCCACCGAGGGCTGCGTCGGCGACGGTGATGATCGGCACGGTGACGAACCCACCGCCGAACCCGAACAGGACGGTGGTGATCCCGACCAGGACCCCGATGACCACGAGCACGACGAACGACATGCCTCCATCCCAGCCGGGATCACCACGGCGGACGATCGGGTGTGCGGCATGTTCCTTCGAGACCTAGCCTCGACGTGTGCGCAACGTCCCGGTCTCCGAGTTCGACCACCAGGCGTTCGACGTCCTGCCGATCGGCACCGACTACCCGCCGGACCACCTGCTCGCCCGGCACGAGCACCGACGGGCGCAGCTGCTGTACGGCGCGAGCGGCGTGATGCTCGTCGAGACCGACGACGGCTCGTGGACCGTGCCGACCGACCGGGCCGTGCTCATCCCGCCCGGGGTGCCCCACGAGGTCCGGATGCTCGACGTCAGCACCTGGAGCCTGTACGTCGAGCCGGACGCCGTGCCCTGGTGGCCGACACGGTGCACCGTCGTCGAGGTCGGGCCCCTGCTGCGCGAGGTGCTGCGCGCCGCCAACGCGCTCGACGTGCCCTACGACGACGGCGGCCGGGACGGCACCCTCGTCCGGCTCGCCCTGCACGAGCTGCAGCGCGTCGCACCGATCCCGCTGAGCGTCTCGCTGCCGCCACGGGGTGTCCTGCGCGACCTGTGTCGGGCGTACCTGGCCGAGCCCGACGTCCACGTGACGAACACCGACTGGGCACGTGCGGCAGCCGTCTCGGAACGCACCCTCGACCGCCACTTCCGTGCGGCCACGGGGGTGGGTCCCGCGAGCTGGCGCGTGCGTGCGCGACTGTTGGCGAGCCTCCCGGCCCTGCGACGCGGCACCGTGACGGAGGTGGCGGGCCGACTCGGCTACGCGACCCCCGCGGCGTTCACCGCCGCCTTCTCGAAGGCGTTCGGGGCCCCGCCGTCCCGGTTCCGGTGAGGCCTTGCGCTCCCGCGGGTGCGAGCGCATACTGAACGCAACGGTTAATTAACCGACCGGCTCACAGAGGAGGCGACGATGGAACCCGACCACACCGACGTCGTCCTGTCAGCGCTCGCCGACCCGATCCGACGGCGCATCGTCGAACGGCTCGGCAAGGGTGAGGCGACCGTCTCCGAGTTGTCGGAGCCGTTCGACGTCAGCGCCCCGGCGATCTCGCGGCACCTCGGCGTGCTCGAACGCGCCGGCCTCATCACGCGCGAGCGGCACGGCACGTGGCGCACGTGCCGTCTCCGGCCCGAGGCCGTCGACGAGCTCGGCGCCTGGCTGGGCCGGTTGCGTCCCGACTGGGACCGCCGGTTCGACCGCCTGGAGGCCCTGCTCGCCGCCCAGCGCACGCCTGCCCCGGTGGGCAGCCCGTCCACCGCCCCACCCGCCAGTTCCACCAGTTCCGCCCTCACCGTCGATCCGCAGGAGCAGTCATGACCGAACAGTTCACCGCCCACGCCACCCACCGCTTCGCCCACCCCGTCGCCGACGTCTACAGAGCGTTCGTCGACCCGGCGCTGCTCGCGCTCTGGTTCGGCCCCCTCGGCTTCCACGTCCCCGTCGCCACCGTCGAGGTCGACGCGCGGGTCGGTGGCGCCTGGAACCTCACGATGGTCAGCAACGACAACGCCGAGTGGTCGTCGCCCGTCACCTCGACCCTCGAGCAGATCGAGGAGAACCGGATCATCGTCGGGACCTCGACCGCGCACGGCATCCCCGGGGTCGAGGACGGCACCGCGCTGTCCCTGACGCTCGAGTTCGCCGAGGACGGCGACGGCACGATCGTCACCCTGACGCAGGGACCCTTCCCCGAGTTCATGCGCGACATGAACATCGCCGGCTGGACGCAGTCGTTCCACAAGCTCGAAGCACTGCTGGCGACACCGAAGGAGTTCTTCCAGCAGCCGTAGCCGCACCCCCCTGTCAAGGGGTTGTGCGCCCCGCGCAGAAAAGCGAACATCGTTCGGTGACTCGTACAGGGCGAGCGCCGAACGACCGCGCAGGGGCGTGGTCGGTTCCGAGTCAGGGGATCCATGACCACCACTCCGTCGACCGTCGCACGTGCGCGCCGACTCCCACGCTTCGCCGGCGCGCTCACGGTGCTGGCCCTGGCCGCCGGTGGCCTCGTCGCGACCGCTGAACCCGCCGCAGCATCGGCGGTGTGGGTCGGATCGGCACCCGCCGGCACCAAGATCAACCCCGGCGACCAGGTGACGTCGCCGAACGGCCAGTTCAAGCTCATCATGCAGGGCGACGGCAACCTGGTCGAGTACGGCATCGGGAACCGCGTGCTGTGGGCCTCGAACACCGCCGGTTCCCCCGGTGCGATCGCGGTCGTCGGCAAGAACCGTGCCCTCGACATCACCAAGAACGGCAAGCGTCTGGCCCGCTGGGCCTCGGCCGGCACCGTGAACTCGACGGCGCTGAAGATCCGCGCCGACGGCACCATGGCGCTGCTCGCTGGCAAGTCCGTCGTCGTGAACTGGACCACCTACCAGGACCGGGTCGCCTCGGGGAACACGCTCCTCGGCGGCACCGTGCTGCGCTCCGACACCACGAACACACGCATCCTCAACATGCGCACCGACGGCAACCTGGTGCAGAAGGTCAGCGGTCGCGTCGTCTGGCAGTCGCGCACCGGCGGGCACCCCGGCGCCTGGGCCGAACTGCAGTCCAAGGGCAACTTCGTCATCTGGACCCGTGACGCATCGCGCAAGAAGGTCGCGCTCTGGACCTCGCGCACCGGCACGGCCGGCTCCGGCAACCTGCTCGTGCAGGTCGACGGCAACGTCGTGCTCTACGGGGCCAAGGACACCCGCGTCTGGTCGAGCCGACCCGTCACCGGACTGGCATGGCCCGTCAACGGGACGAAGATCACCGGCAAGTACGGCGACGACCGTGGCGCCGGACACGTCCCGCGCTACCACCAGGGCACCGACGCCCCCGTGCCCGTCGGCACCCCGGTGTACGGCTCCGGCACCGGCGAGGTGACCAAGACCGTGGCGAACGACGCCTCGTACGGCAACTACATCGTCGTGACCTACGGCATGACCGCGGTGCTCACCGCCCACCTCAGCAAGATCGAGGTGAAGAAGGGCCAGATCGTGAAGCTCGGTACCGAGATCGCGAAGTCCGGCAACACCGGGCAGTCGACCGGCCCGCACGTGCACGTCGAGACGCGGCGCAACGGCACGCTCGTCGATCCGTTGAAGAACATGCACTTCCGCTGATCCGGGAGCGCTGGCGGCGTTCCGCTTCGTGAGCAGAAATGGTCGGGTCGCCTTCGGGCACCCGACCATTCCTGCTCACGAAGTGCGGGCGCCCCGCACCCGGCGAACGCTCACTCCATCAAGTGGAACATCACATGACAGACTGTCCCGATGGGTGTGGAAGAGGTCGGCCGCAAACCGCGGGCTGCTGTGTACATCGACGGCTTCAATCTCTACCGCCGCGCCCTGGAACACCGGCCGGATTGCCGGTGGCTGGACGTCCGCAGGCTGAGCGAGACGCTCCTCCCGGATTTCGAGGTCGTCCTCGTGCGGTACTTCACTGCGCGCGTGCGTTTCGTCGAAGGGGAAGATCCGGCGGCGCCCTCCAGGCAGAGCGCTTACCTGCGCGCCCTCGCGACACTCCCCGCGGTCACCACGCACTTCGGCACGTTCCGTTCCGATCGGCGATGGATGGCGAAGAGTCCGCTCGAACTGGACGACGACGGTTCCCCGCGCACTGTGCGGGTCCGGAAGATCGAGGAGAAGGGGTCGGACGTGAGTCTGGCTGCGCACTTGGTCTGCGATGCGATGGACGGGTTGGTAGACGCGGCCTTCGTCCTGTCGAACGACTCCGACTTCGTCGACGCACTGCGAATCGTCCGCGAAAGGGGTGGCGTCGAGATCGGGCTCATGTGCCCGAGCCCTTCCCCTGCGCGGAGTCTCCTCGCACTGGAGCCCGACCATGTACGTCACGTTCGGGCGGCCGTCATGCGCGACTCGCAGCTGCCCGACAGGATCGCGGACGTTCACGGTGTCATCACGCGACCGAAGAGTTGGCGTGCCAGAAGTACAGAAGCCCCGCCAGAGGCGGGGCTTCGCGCCCGGTAGTCGAGACATCCGGGGGTGTACGGCCAATGTACTGCGTATCACCACGGGGTGCAACCGGGCTGCGCAGGACCTGCTCCCCGCCACGAAACGAGGACCCATGACCACGACGTTCACATCGCACGCGCATCGAGAGGGGAGGTGGTGGGTCGTCCAGAACGATCAGGTGCCAGGAGCGATCTCGCAGGTCAGTCGAATCGAGCTGGCCGCCGGAGCGCAGCGGGATGCGATCGCCTTCGTCGCCGAGGCCGTCGTCGATGATGTCGCGGTGGTGATCCGGATGGAGCGACCTTCGTGAGCAGGAATAATCGGGTAGCCTTCGGGCACCCGACCATTGCTGCTCACGAAGTGCGGGCGGGGCGGCGCGGATACCCTTGACCGGATGACATCGCGCGGCGGGACCGGGGCTGACGCGGAGGCCGTGCTCGTCGCCTTCGCGCGCACCAGCGGGGACGTGGCGGCAGCGCGCCGAGTCGCACGGCGCTTCGAAGGCCTCGACGACGGCGAGCGCTCGGCGCTGCTCTGGAGCGACGACGACGGCGCGAAGCTCATCGCCGTGCTACTGCTGGTGCAGGCGATGCGCGAGCACCCCGATCCGGAGCTGACCGACGAGTACCTGTCGGCAGCGAAGGCCGAGCGGTTCGACGACCCGGCGCTGGTCGACCTGGCAGCCGAGGAGCTCGTCGGTGCGCCGCTCGTGGGCGGCTCGACGGGGCCGCTGTTCGCGCTCGTGAAGTCCGACGTGGCGATGGTGCGCCGGATCGCGGTCGTGGCGACCCTGGCGTTCGCCAAGCAGGGCGACGCCGAGGTGCCACTCGGGATCGCCGGACGCCTGGTGCGGGAGCGGAGCGACACCGTGCAGTCGGCGCTGGGGTGGGTCCTGCGCGAGACGGGCAAGCGCGCGTCGGAGGCGGCGCTCGTGGCGTTCCTCGAGAAGAGCGGACGGTTCTTGACGCCTGCGGCGCGCCACACGGCGACCGAGCACCTGCCGCCGGCGGATCGCGACCGTCTGCGAGCCTGAACACGGACGACGCTGGCAACCAACTGTGCAGTCGGCTCTACCGACCATATGGTCGGTTAGAGTCACCGGGTGACCGAAACCACGCCGAGCACCAGCACCGCCCCGATCCACCGCGCTTCCGTCCGGGAGTGGGCGTCCCTCGGCGTCCTCACCCTGGCCGTGGTGCTGCTGGCGATCGACGGCACCGTGCTGGCCCTGGCCGTCCCGTCGCTGACCGCGGACCTCGACCCGACCGCGACGCAGGTGCTCTGGATCGGCGACGTCTACTCGTTCGCGCTCGCGGGGCTGCTCGTCACGATGGGCAACGTCGCCGACCGGATCGGCCGGAAGCGCCTGCTGCTCATCGGCGCGGTCGCGTTCGGCCTGGCCTCGGCCGCCGCAGCGTTCGCGCAGACGCCCGAGCTCCTCATCGCCGCGCGGGCACTGCTCGGCATCGCCGGAGCGACCCTGATGCCGTCGACCCTGTCGCTGGTGCGCACGATCTTCCGCGACGCCCGGCAGCGCACCACCGCGATCGCCGTGTGGTCGGCGGGTGCGACGGGTGGTGCCGCCGCCGGACCGCTCGTCGGCGGTGCGCTGCTCGAGCACTTCTGGTGGGGCTCGGTCTTCCTCATCAACATCCCCGTCATCGTCGTGATCGTCATCGCCGGCGCGATCCTGCTGCCCGAGTCGAAGGGCGGCTCGCGCACCCCGATCGACCTGCTCTCCGCCGTCCTCTCGGTACTGGCGATCGTGCCGCTCGTGTACGCCGTGAAGCACGTCGCCGGGCACGGGTTCGACTGGACGGTGCCCCTGACGGCGCTCCTCGGCATCGGCGCCGGCTGGTGGTTCGTCCGCCGGCAGAAGCGACTCACGACGCCGCTCATCGACCTGCAGCTGTTCCGGATCCCGGCGTTCTCAGGTGCCGTCGTCGCGAACTCGCTGTCGGTCTTCGCGCTGAGCGGACTGCTGTTCTTCTTCTCGCAGTACCTGCAGCTGGTCCGCGGGTTCACGCCGCTGCTCGCCGGCGCGGCCGAGCTGCCGGCGACCCTGGCCTCGATCGCGGTGATCGCGATCATCGGGCTGCTGTCCCGGCGGGTCGGACCCGGCCGGTCGATCGGTCTCGGCCTGGCGGTCGCCGCCGTGGGCATGGCCGGTCTCGCGTTCGCCGAGGGGCTGCCGACGTACTGGGGCATCGCGATCGCGCTCGCCGTGGTCGGCCTGGGCGTCGGGGTCTCGATGACCCTGGCCACCGACGCAGTGGTCGCCGCGGCGCCTCGGGAGCGTGCTGGTGCAGCCTCGGCCATCTCCGAGACCGGGTACGAACTGGGCGTCGCACTCGGCATCGCGGTGCTCGGTTCGTTGCAGACCGCGTTCTACCGGTCGAACCTCGACGTGACGAGCGGCGCGGTCAGCGGCGGTGTCGGCGACCGGATCCGTGAGTCCCTGGCGTCGGCGTCCCAGGTCCTGCAGGACGGCGACCCGATCCTCGAACACGCGCGGCACGCCTTCACCGGCGGCATGCAGCTCGCCTCGATCTGCGCGGCCGTGGCGCTCGCCGTCGCCGCCGCGGTCGCACTCCGGGTGATCCCGAACCGGCAGGATGGACCGCATGAGCACTGAAGGTCGTCATGAGCACTGAAGGTCGTCGTGGGCACTGACGGCACCCGCGATCGTGAGCGCACCCGACAGGCGGTCCTCGAGGCCGCCGAGCGGCTGCTCGCCGAGCGCGGCACCCGGGTGAGCGTCGCCGAGATCGCGGCGGACGCCGGCGTCTCCAAGAGCGGCCTGCTCCACCACTTCCCGTCGAAGGACGAGCTGCTCCTCGCCGTCGCCGCGCACGGTCTCGCGACGTTCAAGGACGAGGTGCTGCGACACGTCGACCTGGCCGAGAACCGCCCCGGCAAGGTCCTCCGCGCCTACGTGCGGACCCTGTGCGGCGGCAGCGAGCGCGCCATGGAGGTCTTCTCGCCGACGGCGCACTGGACCGGTCTGATGGCAGTGCCGGGGGTCGAGGCGGTCGTCGCCGCGGACGCCGAGGACTGGCGCGCGGTGTTCGCGCGCGACGGCCTGCCCGAGGACCGCACGTTGGTCGTCCGGCACGCGGCCGAGGGGCTCGCAGCAGCGACCGCCATGCCGCCGTACCTGGACGCACGCGAGCTGGCGGTCACCCGTGACGCGCTGCTCGCCCTGGCAGAACCCGCCTGACGACCCGGCCAAGAGGCCCGGTGCCGGCCCGCCCCGCCGGTCACCAGGGCAGGCGGCCGGCCCGACCCCCGTGGTTCAGTCGGTGTCGCCCGGCTCGGCGAAGAAGGTCGTCAGGGTGACCACGACACCGTCGCGGACCTCGATCACGTCGATGCCGCGCACCGCCGGGGCACCGACCGGGCCGAAGCCCCACGCCAGGGCCCCGTGCGTCCCGGACACGTAGCGGCGGCCCTCCTCGACGAACTGGAACGCGCCGGGCACCCGGTCGAGCAGCTCGGCGGCCTTCTGGTCGAGGGCATCCCAGCCGACGGCGGTGCCCTCGGGATCGGTGAAGGCGACGGCGGGGGAGTACGTCCGCTCGATCGCGGCTCGGCGGGAAGTGGCGTCTCGGTTCCCGAAGACGTCGTGGAGGTTCGCGGTCAGCAGCTCGGACACGGTGGCCATGCCCGGAGCCTAACCTGGGGCCATGCACACCGAAGTGCCCCGGATCGACGCCGCACTCGTGGAACGACTCGTCGCGACGCAGTTCCCCGAGTGGAACGGCCTGCCCGTGCGCGAGGTCGACCACCAGGGCTGGGACAACCGCACGTACCGACTCGGCGACGCGCTGTCCGTCCGGCTGCCGAGCGCCGCCGGCTACGTGCCCGGGCTCGAGAAGGAGCAGGACGTCCTGCCGTACCTGGCGCGCCGGTTGGACGTCGCGGTCCCCGAGCCGGTCGGCCGGGGGGAACCGGGCGAGGGGTACCCGTTCCCGTGGTCGGTCCGGCGGTGGCTCGACGGCACGGTGGCTGCACGTGCGGTCGACCTCGACCACGAGCGCTTCGCCGCCGACGTCGGCGCGGTGCTCCGGCAGCTCCGGAGCCTCCCCGCCACCGGGGGCCCGACCGCCGGCGTGCACTCGTTCCACCGTGGCGAGCACCCCTCGGTGTACGGCACCGAGGTCGTCGCGGCACTCGACACCCTGGGCGCGCAGGTCGACCGTGCGGCGTGCGAACGCATCTGGGACGACGCGGTCGCCTCGACCTGGGACCGTCCGGGGGCCTGGTTCCACGGTGACGTCGCGCCGGGCAACCTGCTCGTGGACGACGCGGGACGCCTCGCCGCCCTGATCGACTTTGGCACGTGCGGGGTCGGCGACCCGGCCTGCGACCTCGTGCTCGCGTGGACGTTCCTCGAGCCGGCGGCGCGCCCGGTGTTCTACGAAGCCGTGGGGCTCGACGCCGACGCGTGGGCGCGGGCGCGTGGCTGGGCGCTGTGGAAGGCGCTCATCATGCTCGCGGGCAGCGCCGGCCCGGGCGACCGCGCGGAGCACGAGCGCGTGCTCGCCACGGTGCTCGCCGATCCCGTCGTCTGACCGGGCGGCGGAGCCCCGAACCCAGGCGGGGCTGTGAACGCACCACGGGGCGGGCGCGTACCGAAGAGGGGGAAGCGAGCCGCGCCTCCCGGCCGGCCCGAAGCGACCACGAGAGGAACGCGACGTGCGCGCACTGACCTGGCAGGGCACCGAGAAGGTGTCCGTCGAGACCGTCCCCGACCCGACCATCCAGGAACCGACCGACGCGATCGTGCGGATCACGTCCACGGCGATCTGCGGCTCCGACCTGCACCTGTACCGGGTCCTCGGCCCGTACATCGACAAGGGCGACGTCCTCGGCCACGAGCCCATGGGCATCGTGGAGGAGGTCGGCAGCGCCGTCACGAACCTCAAGGTCGGCGACCGCGTCGTCGTCCCCTTCAACATCTCGTGCGGCCACTGCTGGATGTGCAAGAACGGCCTGCAGTCGCAGTGCGAGACCACCCAGGTCACCGAGTACGGCTCGGGAGCGGCGCTCTTCGGCTACACGAAGATGTACGGCCAGGTCCCCGGCGGCCAGGCCGAGTACCTCCGGGTCCCGCACGCGGACTACGGGCCCATCGTGATCCCGGACGACGGCACGCCCGACGACCGGTGGCTGTTCCTCAGCGACATCCTGCCCACCGCGTGGCAGGCCGTGCAGTACGCGAACGTGCCCGAGGGCGGCACACTCGCCGTGCTCGGACTCGGCCCCGTCGGCCAGTTCGCCGCCCGCATCGGCAAGCACCTGGGCTACCGGGTGCTCGCCGTCGACCCCGAACAGGTCCGCCGCGACCTCGGCGCGAAGCACGGCGCCGAGGTGTTCGACCTGACCAAGGACACCGTGCCGGAGCTCGTCGACCTGACCGACGGCCGCGGCCCGGACGGGGTCGTCGACGCCGTCGGCATGGAGGCGCACGGCAACCCCGTCGCCGGCTTCGCGCAGCGTGCGGCCGGGCTGCTGCCCGACGCCCTGGCGCAGAAGGCGATCGAGGTCGCCGGCATCGACCGGCTCGCAGCCGTGCACGCCGCGATCGACCTGGTCCGTCGCGGCGGCACCGTGTCCCTGAGCGGCGTCTACGGCGGCATGGCCGACCCGATGCCGATGATGACGCTCTTCGACAAGCAGATCACCATCCGCGAGGGACAGTGCAACGTGAAGCACTGGATCGACGACATCATGCCGCTCGTGCAGGACCCGTCGGACCCGCTCGGCACGCTCGACCTGACCACGCACCGGGTGTCGCTCGAGGACGCCCCGCACATGTACGAGGTGTTCCAGAAGAAGCAGGACGGCTGCGTCAAGGTCGTGCTCGACCCCGCACTGGCTGCCGCCTGATGCGGATCGTCGTCGTCGGCGGGACCGGCAACGTCGGGACGGCGGTGCTCCGTCGGCTCGCGCAGGCGCGGGTCGCCGCGCGGGCGGACGGGGCTTCGCCCGGTGCCTCCGACGGCGACGGGCGCGGCGGCAGCGTCGAGATCGTCGGGGTCGCGCGGCGGCTGCCGGACGTGCACGCGGAGCCGTACGGTTCCGCCGTCTGGCACGCCGTGGACATCGGCGCGTCCGACGCGGTCGGCCAGCTCACCGCGGTCTTCACCGGTGCCGACGCCGTGATCCACCTGGCCTGGGCGCTGCAGCCGACGCACGACATCCCGCTGCAGTACCGGACGAACGTCACCGGCACCGCGAACGTGTTGTCGGCCGTGGCGCGAGCAGGGGTGCCGCAGGTCGTCGTCGCGTCGTCGGTCGGGACCTACCGGGGCGTCGACGCCGCGGGCAAGCGGACCCCGGTCGACGAGAGCTGGCCGACCGACGGCATCCCCACCGCGACGTACTCGATCCACAAGGCCGCGAACGAAGCGGCGATGGACGCGTTCGAGGCAGACCATCCGTCCGTGATCGTCACACGGCTGCGCCCGGGGCTGATCTTCCAGCGGGACGCCGCCGCCGAGATCCGCGGGCTGTTCCTCGGACGCCTCGTGCCGATGTCGATCGTGCGGTGGATCCGGTGGCTCGTGCTGCCCCTGCCGTACCCGTTCGTGTTCCAGGCGGTGCACGCCGACGACGTCGCGGACGCCTACTGGCGGACGGTCGACCAGCGGGCCGGTGGAGCGTTCAACATCGCCGCGTCGCCGGTGCTCAACCCGCCGCGGTTGGCCAGGGCCTTCGGCATGCTCGGTGCCGTGCGGATCCCGCTCGGACTGCTGCGCGGGATCGTGACGCTGACGTGGCGGCTGCGGTTGCAGCCGACGGACGCCGGCTGGATCGACATCGCGGCCGGCGTGCCGATCATGCGGACCGACCGTGCCCGGTCGGTGCTCGGATGGGAGGCCCGGCACACCTCCGAAGACGCGTTGCGTGCGCTCGTGGCCGGGTTCGCGGACGGTGCGCACGTGGCCGCGTCGGATCCGCTGCGGGGGTAGCTGGGCTGGGCGGGTGCTGCCGGGGCGTTGCGGGTGCTTTCGGGCGTACCTGGTCGGAAGTTTCGACCAGGTACGCCCGATTCCGCTTCCCATCGCGGGTGTTCTGGGAAGGAACGGGCGCTCGGGTCGCGCTACGCTTCGCTCGTCGTTGTGAGAAGGGGGAGCGCGATGGTGCTCAGTTGGTCGGCGTTCGGTGAACTCGAGGGACCGGGCGGCTCGGGGATGCCCGACCTGTTCGGCGGTTGGTTCGGCATCGCGTTCGGGGTCGTCGCAGCCCTGACGATCCTCACCACCCTGACGATCGTCGTCCTGACGCTCTACCGGGGCAAGCGGATGGCCGACCGCGGTCAGAACCCGCTCACCATGCAGGAGGACATCGTGTACCAGGCGATGCAGAGCCGGACGCTCGCGCCCGAGAAGCCGCTCGAACAGCGGCTCGCCGAACTCGACGACCTGCACGCCCGCGGTGTGATCTCCGACGAGGAGCACCGGGCGGCGCGAGCCGAGGCCCTGCGCGGATGATCGCCTCCGAGGAGCTGCACAACCCGCTCGTCCCGCCGCTGTACGACATCGTGTGGAGCGTGGCGATGGGGCTCATCGTGGTAGCCGTCGTCGTCACCGTGTGGATCGCGGTCGTCCGGAGCCGTCGCTCGAACGGTGCGCCCCGGACGCTCCGCGAGCAGCGGTTGGCGGAACTCGACGACCTGCACGCTCGCGGTGTGATCTCCGACGAGGAGCACCGGGCGGCGCGAGCCGAGGCCCTGCGCGGTTAGCCTGGGGCGGTGCTGCTGCCGACGGACCTGCTGGGGGAGTGGGTGCTCCGCCGGTCCCTGGACGACCGGCGTGCCGGCGTGCAGGGCGTCGTCACCGGCACCACGACGCTGACCGCGGTCGGCACGGACGAGGTGCGCTGGGACGAAGCGGGCGTGATGACCTTCGGCGGCCGGACCACCCCGGTGTGCCGGACGCTGACCGTCCGGCGCGACGATGACCACGCGTGGACCGTGCACTTCGCCGACGGCCGGGTGTTCCACGACTGGGTGTGGGGCGCGAGCGTCGCCCACGCCTGTGCACCGGACGACTACACCGGGGCACTGGACGGCGACGAGCAGCGGTGGACCGTGCGCTGGGAAGCCCGGGGCCCGGCGAAGGACTACCGGCTCGACAGCGTGCTGGAGCGTCACCGGCACGCGCCAGACTGAGTCCATGGCACGTTCCTCCGGCACCGAAGCCCCGCGCATCACCCTGACCGAGCCCGTCGACCTGCAGGACTGGGTCCCCGGCCCCGGCGACGTCCTGACCGGCGACCGCATCGAGGGGAAGCGCATCGGCGTGCTCGACCTGGCCGGTGAGCGCCTGCCCGACCTCGAGATCGAGGAGTGCGTCATCGACACGCTCCGGGGCGACGGCGCCGACTTCCGTGGCTTGCGGGTGCACGACTCGATCATCGACACGCTCGACGCCCCCGTGCTGCGGGCGTCGAGCAGTTCGTGGCGCGAGGTCCGGGTGTCCGGCGGTCGCATCGGTTCCGGCGAGCTGTACGACTCCGGGTTGAACGGCGTCGAGTTCGTCGGGATGAAGTTCGGGTTCGTGAACCTGCGCGGATCGACGCTCACCGACGTGGTGTTCCGCGACTGCGTCATCGACGAGCTCGACATCGCGGACGCCAAGCTGCTGCGGGTGTCGTTCGAGGGCAGCAGCATCCGCGACGCCGAGGGCTCCAACACCCGGATCGACCACGTGGACCTGCGGGGTGCGGACCTCGACCGGGTCGAGCGCCTCGAGGGGTTCCGCGGTGCGACGATCGGCGCCGACCAGCTGTACACGCTCGCCCCGCTGCTGGCGGCGCAGGCGGGCTACCGCGTCGACTGACGGCTGCCCCGAGTCTCGGGCCGGCTGCCCCGAGTCTCTGTGTGGACGACACTCCTCGCGGTTCCGAGCGCGAGGACTGTCGCTCAGGCCGAGACTCGCCCGGAGCCCGCCGCGGCGGCCAGCGCAGCCGCGAGGTCGGCCTGCACCAGGTCGCCGTGGGCCGCAGCCCCGGCCTGGACCCCGGCGGCAGCGGACGCGATGACCGTCGCCATCGGGGCCGCCACGTTGCCGGCCGCGTACACACCGCGCACCGAGGTCTGCCCGGCCGGGTCGACCGTCAGCGCGCTCGCGTACCGGAGGTCACCCATGAACTGGTCGGTGGCGACCAGGCCGAGCCCGGTCAGGAAGTCCACGCGCGCCTCAGCGGTGCTCGCCGCGGCCAGGGCGTCGAGTTCGACGACCTCGCCGGAGCCGAGCGTGACCCCGGTCAGCGTGCCCTCCGACGAGCGGACCTGCGTGACCGTGTCATCCACGACCTCGATCCCGCGGGCCTGCAAACCGGCCAGGGCGGTGTCGTCGACGAGTGCCGGATCGGTGACGAACGCGGTCACGTGCTCGCTCAACGCCCGGAACATCAGCGCGTGGTGCACGCCGTTCGGTGTCGTCACGAGCACGCCGATGCGCTGGTCGCGGATCTCCCACCCGTGGCAGAACGGGCAGTGCACGACCCCGCGTCCCCACTGTTCGGCCAGGCCCGGTACCTGCGGCAGGACGTCCACGGCGCCGGAGGCGACGACGAGCCTGCGGGCGGTGACGACCGTACCGGAGTCCAGCGTGACCGAGAAGCCGACCGGGTCGGTACCGTCGCCCGTCGTCGCGGACGCGGCCACGATCCTCCCGGCCGTCACCTCGACTCCGTAGGCGGCGACCTCGTCGCGACCGATCGCGGACAGCTCGGCGGGGGCGATGCCCTCGCGCCCGAGGTAGTTGTGGGCGCCGGCCGACGGCGCGTTGCGGGGCTCGCCCGCGTCGACGACGAGGACGGAGCGGCGGGAGCGCCCGAGGACGAGGGCGGCGGAGAGGCCGGCGGCTGCTCCGCCGATGACGATGACGTCGTAGTGATCACGCATGCAAGGAGCATGTGGTCGATGGGTCGCGGACAGCAAGGAACCTTGCTGATGTGGCAACCTGGGCAGCATGTCCCACGGCCCGCAGGAACCAGTCGCCCCCCGCACGACCGCGCAGGTCGTCGACGGGGTGGGGCCGCGGTTGCGCGCGCTCCGTGCCCACCGGGACGTCACGCTCGCCGCCCTGTCGGAGGAGACCGGGGTGTCGGTGAGTACGCTCTCGCGGCTCGAGTCGGGGCAGCGCAAGCCGACGCTCGAGCTGCTGCTCCCACTGGCGCGGGCGTACCAGGTGCCGCTCGACGACCTGGTCGGAGCACCGCAGACCGGCGACCCCCGGGTGCACATGAAGCCCGAGGTGCACGGCGGCCGGGTCGTCGTGCCGTTGACGAAGCGCACCGGCGGCGTGCGGTCGTTCAAGCAGCTGTTCCCACCGAACACACCGGGCGGCGAACCGTCGCTCAAGACGCACGAGGGGTACGAGTGGCTCTACGTCCTGTCCGGCCGCCTGCGCCTGGTGCTCGGCGAACACGACCTCGACCTCGGGCCGGGTGAGGTCGCCGAGTTCGACACCCACACCCCGCACTGGATGGGCAACGTCACCGACTCGGTGACCGAGGTGCTGTGCCTGTACGGGCCCCAGGGGGAGCGAGCGCACGTGCGGTCGCGACCGACGCGCTGACCCGCGGGCCCGCTGGCCCGCTCGGTCTACGACGTGAAGACGTGGTCCATGACGTCGTCGAGGAGCCCCGAGGTCTCGATGTTCGACTGCTGGATGTGGATGCCGATGTCACCACGCGTGAAGTAGGTGTCCCCGTCGGTGACGGGGTACTGCTCGTTCTTCGACACCTTCTGGCACTGGTAGCCCTCCGCCTCGTTGCCGCAGTCGTAACCGTCGTCCGGCAGCTTCTGCAGCGCTGCGCTCGCGGTTGCCGAGTCCACGACGTCGACCGCGATCGACAGGTAGGAGATGTCGGCCTGCGGTTCCCGCCACACGCAGTACAGACGCTTGCCGTCGGCCTGCAGGACGGGGGTGAAGGCACTCTTCGGGATCGCGATCGGGTCGCCGACGACCGAGGGGTCGTTCAGCGGAGTGGAGGCGAACGCGTCGTCCCACTTGCCGGGGGTGATGAGATCGGTGCAGCTCGCCGGCACCGTGCCGCCGTCGTAGTCGACCCCGGGGACCTGCGTGATCGTCGATGTCGGCTCCGGAGTGCTGCTCGTGCTGGCGCTCGGTGTGCCGGTGCTCGCTGTGCCGGTGCTCTCCGCCGTCGTCGCGGACGGCGTGCCCGGCCCCGCTGGTGCGCTCTGGGCGCAGCCTGACAGGGCGAGTCCGATCGCCAGTGCCGCCGTCAGCGTCGCCGTGATCCCGGATGTCGTCGTGCGCGCTGATCGCCGCATCGTTCCCCCTCGTTCGTCGTGCGGACGTGCCCGCACACCCGAACGTAGGCGGACGTGCTGACGGCGTCCGCAAGCGTCACCGTTCCGTGACCCCGTCAGCGGGTTCGCCATCCGCGGCGTACCCGCAGCCCCACGCGCACGCGCCGCGCCCACCGACGCACCGGGTTCGCCCGCCGGCCGTTCACGCGGAACGTGTGGAAGGCGCGTCGCGTCCGCAACAGTGCGGACGGGAGGCCCGACAACGGTCGCGCGGACACCTGCACCGTGAGCACGGGGTCGGCCACCACCCGCCAGGCCGGGTCGAGCTGCATGCTCAGGTCGACGTCGTCGTGCACCTCGGGGTCCTCGCGGTGCGCTCGGCTGCGGACCGCGTCCCAGGTCCACCGCCGCATCGCCATCGCGGAACCGAACAGCGGTGGGCGGCCGAGCGCGGCCCACATGAGCGCGAAGTACGGCCGCATGTAGACGGCGTCCCACAGCCGGCCGATCAGCGGTCCGCCGTCGTGTGGACACCCGGGTCCGGTCACCGCGACGACCGTCGGGTCGGCCAACAGCCGCACCGCGTCGGCGATCCACTCCGGCGGCGGCACGGAGTCGGCGTCGAGTCGGACGAGGACGTCGCCGGAGGCCCGGTCGTAGCCGCGCGCCGATGCCCGGGCGATGCCACGGATCCGTTCGGTCAGCACGACCGCCCCCGCTGCCTGGGCGACCTCGGCACTGTCGTCCCGGCTGCCGTTGTCGACCACGACGACCTCGTCCGCGAGCAGCGTCTGGCCTGCGAGGGCGTCGAGGCAGCGTCGCAGGTGCGCAGCGTCGTCGCGCACGGGGATGACGACGGAGACGCGGACCATCCTCCGATCCAACCGGAGGTCCGCTGTGCGGCCACGCGGTAGCGTTCCGGGCATGGACCGGACCGACGAACTCGCCGTGGAGCTCCGGCACGCGATCGGCCGCGTCGTGCGCGCTGCGAGACGGGAGGCGGACTCGTTGCCGACCGCCCACGCGACGACCCTCGGGTTCCTCGAGCGCGAGGGCCCGATGCCGATCGCGGAGCTGGCCCGTCGCCGTGCGGTGAAGCACCAGGGGCAGTCGCGCACGGTCGGGGAGCTCGCCGACCTCGGGTACGTCGAGCGGACGGCATCGGACACCGACCGCCGCGTCTCGGTCATCCGCATCTCCGACACCGGCAGCGAGGTCCTCCGCCACGACATGACGGCGCGGGCCGACTGGTTGGCGACGGCGATCCGCGAGGAACTCGACGACGAGGAACGTGCGGCCCTCGAACGCCTGCCCGGCATCTTCGAACGGTTGGCCCGGCGCGCCGACTGAGTGCTCCCTCACCCGGATCGGCCACCAGAACTACAACACAGTTGTAGTGTTGTCGCATGGAGCTGACGAAGTACAACCACGCCACCGTCGTCCTCGAGCAGGACGGCACCACCCTCGTCATCGACCCGGGTACCTTCACGCCCGAGGCTGCTGATCTTGCCGGCGCTGCCGCCGCGGTCCTCATCACCCACGAGCACGCCGACCACTTCGACGTCGACGCCGTCCGTGCCGGGCTCGACGCGAACCCGTCGCTCGTGGTCCGCGGGCCGGCGGCGATCGTCGAGCAGCTGGGTGACCACGACGGCCGCGTCGCTGCGGTCCGTGCCGGTGACGCGTTCGAGGTCGGGCCGTTCTCCGTGCAGGTCTTCGGCGAGCAGCACGCCGTCATCCACCGCGACATCCCGACGATCGCGAACGTCGGGTACCTCGTGAACGGCACCGTCTTCCACCCGGGCGACGCCTATCTCGTGCCGGGGGTCCCGGTCGGCACGCTGCTCATCCCCACGAGCGGCCCGTGGGCGCACACCGCCGCCGCCGTCGACTACGTCCGCGAGGTCGCGCCGCAGCGCGCGATCCAGATCCACGAGCTCCTGCTGAGCGACGCGGGACAGCAGATGAACGTCCGCATGCTCGGGACCGACGGTCTCGGCGGCGTGCCGACCACGATCCTCCAGGCGGGTGAGCACGTCACCGTCTGACGGACGCGACCGTGCTCCTGGGAGGCGATCCGCGCCTCCCGGGCAGCATGGAGGGATGTCCGACGCTCCCTCGACCGCAGTCCTCTTCGACATCGACGGCACGCTCGTCGACTCGAACTACGCCCACATCGATGCCTGGTGGCGCGCTGCCCGCGCAGCGGGTGAGTCCGTGGACGCCTGGCGGATCCACCGCGCGATCGGCATGGACTCCGCGAAGCTGCTCGAGACGCTGCTGCCGGACGCGTCCGACGAGACGCGCGACACCGTCAAGCAGTTCCACACCGCCTACTTCGCCGAGCACATGCCGCAGCTTCGGCTGCTGCCGGGCGCCCGTGACCTGCTCCGTGCGGTCGCTGAGGCCGGGCACGCCGTCGTCCTGGCGACGAGTGCTCCGGAGCACGAACTGACGCGGCTGCGCGAACTGCTCGACGCCGAGGAGTGGCTCACCGCGGTGACGAGCTCCGAGGACGTCGAACAGGCGAAGCCGGACCCCGGGATCATCCAGGTGGCGCTCGACCGGGCCGGTGTGCGTGCGGACGCTGCCGTGATGGTCGGCGACGCGATGTGGGACGTCGAATCGGCCGGACGCGTCGGCGTGACCTGCGTCGCGGTGATGACCGGCGGCATCGGCGGCGACGAACTCCGCGGCGCCGGCGCTGCCGAGGTCCACGACGACGCCGCTGCCGTGCTCGCCGCGCTGCGGTCCGGGGACGGCGCGATCGCCGCGCTGGGTGGGCGCGCGTGAGCGTGCACCGCTGCCGGCATCCGTGACAGGATCGTCGACCGTGATCACGATCGAACGCGTGTCCTGGGACGACCCCCGATCCGTGGTGCTCCGCGCCCGCATGGACGACGAGATGCACGAACGCTACGGTGCGTCGAACGGCGACGAGGACCCGGCGATCACGGCCGAGCGGAGCCGCGCGCTGTCCGTCGACCCGTCGACCGTCGTCGCCTCGGTCCTCGCGCTCGACGAGTCCGGGGACGCCGTCGGGCACATCGCGATCCGCCGTCTCGGCGACGAGGTCGAGCTGAAGCGACTGATCGTGCTGACGTCGGCTCGCGGCAAGGGCGCCGCCACCGCACTGCTCGACGAGTGCGAGCGCATCGGCCGCGAGCTCGGCGCACCCCGGCTGATCCTGCAGACCGGTGACAAGCAGCCCGACGCGGTCGCCCTGTACGAGAAGACCGGGTGGAGCCCGATCCCGGTCTACGCGCCGTACGCGGCGACGATGCCGTGGTCGTTCTGCTTCGAGAAGGCGCTCTGAGGCTTCCCGCCCGTATTGCACTCTCAGGGAGATAGTGCAATTCTTGCTCGGTGAGCACCACCGAACGCACCCGCGCACTGCGCCGACGCATGATCGTCGAAGCGCGTCGGGCGACCGTCGAGCACGGGTTGAGCGGTTTCACGATCGAGCAGCTCTGCGAGACCGTCGGGGTGTCACGGCGCACGTTCTTCAACCACTTCGCGTCGAAGGACGACGCCGTGCTCGGCATCGAGCTGCACGCCGACGTCGAGGCGATCGACCGGTACGCCGAGGGCGGGATCGTCCCCGGCGAGCTCGACCCGCTCGACTCGATCGTCGCGCTGGCGATCGACCAGTTCCACCGCGTCGGCATCGATCGCGCGGACGAGGTCCTGGTGCGCCGGGTCTTCGAGCGGGAACCGGCGCTCGTCGCGCGGTTCCTGTCGGCCACCGATGTGCAGCTCGCTCGGATCACGGACGCCGTGCGGCTGCGGTTCGGATGGGACGACCCCGCCGACCGCCGTGCGCGCCTCGTCACCGAGGCCGCCGCCGGGCTGCTCAAGGTGACGGCGGAGACCTACTTCGACGACGCCTTCGACGAGACCACCGGCCCGCCGTTCGACGAGCTGCTCACCCAGAACCTCCGCCTGATGAGGGCGGCCATCACCACCGGACAGGACTCCACACCATGAGCGCAACCGCGCCGGGCACCACCAAGCGTGCCCGCCCCGGCACCGACGGACCGCTGCTGCTGACACAGCGCCGGATCTGGATCATCTTCTCCGCGCTCATCGCGGGGATGCTGCTCTCCAGCCTCGACCAGACCATCGTCTCGACGGCGATGCCCACCATCGTCGGCGAGCTCGGCGGCGTCGCGCACCAGGCGTGGCTGACGACCGGGTACCTGCTCGCCTCGACCATCGTGATGCCCGTCTACGGCAAGTTCGGTGACGTCCTGGGCCGCCGCAACCTGTTCCTCATCGCGATCGCCCTGTTCACCATCGCGTCCGCCGGGTGCGCCTTCGCCGGCGACTTCACGCAGCTCGTCGTGTTCCGCGCCATGCAGGGGCTCGGCGGCGGCGGTCTGATGATCCTGTCGCAGGCGATCATCGCCGACATCGTGCCCGCCTCGCAGCGCGGCAAGTACCTCGGCCCGCTCGGTGCGATCTTCGGCCTGTCCGCGATCGGCGGCCCGCTGCTCGGTGGCTTCTTCGTCGACCACCTCACCTGGAACTGGGCGTTCTACATCAACATCCCGGTCGGCATCGCGGCGTTCTTCGTGGCGTGGTTCGCGCTGACCCTGCCGAACAAGAAGGCGACGAAGCGCATCGACGTGCTCGGCGTGCTCTTCATGTCCGCCGCGACCACGTGCCTGGTGTTCTTCTCGGAGTTCGGCGGCAGCAAGGACCACGGCTGGGACGCCCCCGAGACCTGGGCGTGGTTCGCCGGGCTCGTCGTCTCCGCCGCGCTCCTCGTGCTCGTCGAGTCACGTGCGCAGGACCCGGTCCTGCCGCTGTCGTTCTTCAAGAACCGCACCTTCCTGCTCGCGACCGGCATCGGCCTGGTGCTCGGCATCGGCATGTTCGCGGCGATCGGCTTCGTCCCGACGTTCCTGCAGATGGCATCAGGCACCTCGGCCGCGGTGTCGGGTCTGCTGATGCTGCCGATGATGGTCGGCCTGATCGGCACCTCGATCGCGTCCGGAAACCTGATCACCAAGACCGGCCGCTACCGGATGTTCCCGATCATCGGCACGGTCCTGGTCGCCATCGCGATGCTCGCGATGACCCAGCTCGCCGCGGCCACCCCGATCTGGCTGATCTGCGCGTACCTGTTCGTCTTCGGCGCCGGGCTCGGACTGATCATGCAGGTGGTCGTCCTGGTCGCGCAGAACGCCGTGCCGGCCGAGCAGGTGGGCACCGCGACCTCGACGAACAACTACTTCCGCGAGGTCGGCGCCTCCCTCGGGACCGCCGTGTTCGGTGCGCTGTTCACGGCCCGGCTCACGACGTCGCTCACCGACGTGTTCACCGGTGCCGGCGGCTCGGCGACCGATGCGGCGTCGTCGGCGGGCAGCATCGACCCCGCGACCGTGGCGAAGCTGCCCGAGGCAGTGCAGGACGGCATCGTGAACGCGTACGCCGACTCGCTGGCGCCCGTGTTCTGGTACCTGCTGCCCTTCATCGCGGTGGCGTTCCTGCTCGCCCTGTTCCTGCCGCAGATCACGCTCTCCGACACGGCCGGCATGGTCGCCCGTGGTGAGGCCGTCGGTGGCGACGAGGCCGACGAGCTCGAGCGCGCGCAGCGCGCGAGCCGGGCGGAGTCCGTTTCGGCGGAGTCCGGGTCGTCGAGTAGTGAGACGCCGGCGTCCCGCCGGGACGCCTCCGACTGAGCGAGACGCCGCCGAATCCGGCGGCGTCCTGCGGATCGCGGGGCGCGTTGTGGAGACGACGGCGTGCTGACGGGAGGCGCGGTGCCAGCTGGTACCGCGCCTCCCGTCCGTCGTCCGGTCGCGTCCACTGCCGCGGCCGGCGTTTTGCGGTGAGCGACACCTCGCGCGTTCCAGCACGCGTGAGGTGTCGCTGAGCGCGTGAGGTCGCGCGACCGGGCGCTACGCGCCGGTGCTCGCGCGCCGGACCAGGCGGGTGGGGAGCGCTACCGGCTCGGCCGCGGTGCCGTCGAGCGTCGCGAGCAGCCGTTCTGCGGCCGCGCGCCCGAGGTCGGCGCCGGGCAGGGCGACGCTCGTCAGGGCGGGGGCCGTCACCGAGGACGACGGCAGGTCGTCGAAGCCGGCGACCGCGAGCTCCCCGGGGACCGCGATGCCGAGCGAACCGGCGACGCGCAGGACGCCGTAGGCGAGCGTGTCCGCCGCGGCGACGACCGCGGTGACGTCGTCGTCCTGCCAGGCCTCGATGACGTGCTCGGTGGCCGAGGCAGCGGCGTCCACGGTGAGGTCAGCGCGGGCGGTGACCTCGGACACGGTGATGCCCGCGGCGGCGCACTCCTGCTCGAAGAGGTCGCGTCGGACCCCGAACGTCGTCGCGCGGGAGGTCCCGTCGAGGTACCCGACGCGGCGGTGCCCCCGTTCGTGCAGGTGCGCGACGAGGTCGTGGACGCCGGGGGAGAGGTCGTAGTTGACCGCTTCGGAACCACCGGGGGCGTCGAGGAGCACCACGGGCACGCTCGCCGACATCGACTCGCCCGCGGCCGGGGCGTCGACGAGGATGCCCGCCGGCCGGAGGCGTTCGAAGCGGCGGACGTCGGCTGCCAGGGGCTGCGCGCCGCGCTCGGTGACCGACAGCACGAGCTGGAACCGGTCGCCGATGGTGTCGCGCACGCCGCGGATGACCTCGGCGAAGAAGGGGTTCGACAGGTCGGGGGCGATGAGGACGACCAGGTCGCCGCTGCCCCGCGCCAGGGAGCTCGCGGCGTGGTCGACGACGTAGCCGAGCTCGTCGACGGCATCGCGCACCCGCGTGGCGATGGGGACGGACACCCGGCCGCGGTCCTTGCCGTTGACGACCAGGGAGACCGTGGCGATGCTCGTTCCGGCGCGCTCGGCCACCATGGCAGCGGTCACACGGCGGCCCGGAGCGACGGATGAAGGCACGGGTCGATGCTACCGAGGGCGCCTCGACGACTTGACGTCAAACGCTTGACGTGTTTCGATGTCAAACGCTTGACGCGCTGCGTGACGACGCTCTGTCGGACCGCGGATCCCCACCGCGTCGAGCACAGACCCCTCGATTCCCCGAAGAAGTGGAGCGCCCAGCGTGCCCAGTGCGACCCAGCCCGCGAAGATCATCCTCGACTGCGACCCCGGCCACGACGACGCCGTCGCCATCCTGCTGGCCCACGGCAACCCGGACATCGAGCTCCTGGCCGTCACCACCGTCGTCGGCAACCAGACGCTGCCGAAGGTCACCCGCAACGCCCTCGCCGTCGCGCGCATCGCCGGCATCACCGGGGTGCCGTTCGCCGCGGGCGCCGATCGTCCGCTCCTGCGCCAGATCGAGGTCGCCCCGGACATCCACGGCGAGAGCGGCCTCGACGGGCCGATGCTGCCGGAGCCCTCGTTCGAGCTCGACCAGCGGCACGCCGTCGACCTGATCATCGAGACGGTCATGGCGCACGAGCCCGGCACCGTCACGCTGGTACCGACCGGCGGTCTGACGAACATCGCCCTCGCGGCCCGCAAGGAACCCCGCATCGTCGAGCGCGTCAAGCAGGTCGTGCTCATGGGCGGCGGCGTGCACGTCGGCAACTGGAGCCCCGTCGCCGAGTTCAACATCGTCATCGACCCCGAGGCCGCGTCGATCGTCTTCGACGCCGGCTGGGACGTCGTCATGGTCGGACTCGACCTGACGCACCAGGCTCTCGCCACCCCGGAGGTCGCCGCACGCATCGCCGCCGTCGGCACCGCCCCCGCCGCGTTCGTCGGCGAGCTGCTCGACTTCTTCGGCCAGACCTACAAGGACGCGCAGGGCTTCGACTCCCCGCCGGTGCACGACCCCTGCGCCGTCGCGTACGTCATCGACCCGACCATCGTCCGCGCCGTGAAGGTCCCGATCCACATCGAGACCCAGGGCACCCTGACGCTGGGCATGACCGTCGCCGACTTCCGTGCGCCCGCGCCGGAGGACTGCCGGACGAGCGCGGCCATGGAGCTCGACCACGAACGGTTCTGGGACCTGGTCGTCGACGCCCTCGAGCGCATCGGCGAGACCCCTGACACCGGCTGGACCCCGCGCGCCGCCACGACCACCACCACGACCTCGGAGATCTGAGCACCATGACCACCACATCGACGAAGAAGTCGATCGGCGCCCTCACCGCGGCGCTCCTCGCAGCGTGCATCGCGTTCCAGCTCAACGCGAGCATGCTCAGCCCCGCGCTGGTCACGATGGCGCGCGAGCTCAAGACCGACGACGCCACGATCGGTCTCTCGCAGACCCTGTACTTCACGCTCGCGGCGCTGTTCTCGCTGTTCCTGCCGCGCCTGTCCGACATCGTCGGCCGCAAGCGCGTCCTGATCGGCATGCTCGCCGTGATGCTCGTCGGCAGCATCGTCGCCGCACTCGCCGTGAACGTGCCGATGCTGTTCGCCGGCCGGATCATCCAGGGTGTGACCGGTCCGGTCGTCCCGATCTGCCTGCTCGTCCTGCGCAACGAGATCGCCGACCCGAAGCGCTACGGCGCCGCGCTCGGTCTGCTCACCGCCGTGAACGGCGGCATCGCCGGGGTCGATGCCCTGGCCGGTGGCTGGATCGCCACGAACTTCGGGTTCCGCGGGATCTTCTGGGTCATCGCCGTCGTCACCGTCATCGCGCTGGCGCTCGTCGCCGTGTGGGGTGTGGAGTCGAAGCCGTCCGCCGGTACCCGGATGGACTGGATCGGTGTCGTCCCCCTGGTTGTGAGCGTCGGGGCACTGCTCACCGCGTTCAACGAGGCCGGCAAGCTCGGTGCCGCCAACCCGGCACTGGTGATCGGCGGTGTCGTCGTCGCGCTCGCCGCCTTCGCGGTCTTCTGGGCGGTCGAGTCCCGCGTGAAGGAGCCGCTCGTCGAGACCCGGTTCCTGAAGCGCCGTGCCACGTGGGCGCTCCTCGCGACGACGTTCCTGACCATGACGGGCGTCTTCGCGGTCGTCAACGGTCTCGTCACGTCGCTCGCGCAGAACGGCGACGCCGGCTTCGGCATGGAACCCGACCTCGCCTCGCTCGTGTTCCTCACCCCGTACGCGCTGGTCGGCTGGATCGTCGGTCCGTTCGCCGGACGCCTCGCGCCGACCATCGGCTACCGCGCCGTGCTCCGCTTCGGCCTGATCGGCAGCATCGTCTCGACGGTCCTGATGGCGCTCGTGGGCGTGCACTCGCTGCCGGTCCTGGTCACCGCGACCGTCCTGATCGGCATCACGTACGCCGGCATCGCGAACATCATCTTGAACGGCCTGGGCATCGTGCTCTCGCCGGAGTCGAACCCCGGCTTCCTGCCCGGTCTGAACGCCGGTGCGTTCAACCTCGGTGCCGGGGTCAGCTTCGCCGTCCTGCCGGCGCTGCAGATCGCGCTCGGGGTCGGCGGGTCCGCGGGCACCGCCGGGTACTCCGGTGGCATGCTGCTCGGTGCCGTGATCACGACCGCCGCGCTCGCGATCTCGTTCCTCATCCCCCGCCCGGAGAGCGCCGAGACCACGTCCGTCGCGCCGCAGAAGGAGACCGTCCGTTGACCCAGACCATCGTGATCGTCGGATCGCTCAACGCGGACCTGGTGGTCCGGACCGAGCGGTTCCCGAAGCCCGGTGAGACCCTGCACGGGTCCGACCTGGCGATCCTGCCGGGTGGCAAGTCCGCCAACCAGGCGGTGGCTGCCGGGAGGCTCGGGGGCACGGTCCGCATGATCGGTGCGGTCGGCGACGACGGGAACGGTGCGCTGCTCCGCGACTCCGTCGCGGCTGCGGGTGCGGACACGACGCACGTCGCCGTCCGGGAGGGCGTGGCCACCGGCACCGCCGTCATCACGGTCGACGCCTCGGGGGAGAACACCATCGTGATCTCCGCCGGCGCCAACGGCACGCTGACGCCGGACGACGTGCCCGCCGACGCCTTCGACGACGCCGGCGTGCTCGGCCTCTGCCTCGAGGTCTCGATCGACGTCGTCCTCGCCGCAGCCCGGGCTGCGCACGCCGCCGGGGTCACGGTGCTGACGAACCTGTCGCCGTTCGGGGACGTCCCCGCCGAGTTGCTCGAGCTGACCGACGTCCTGCTCGTCAACGAGCACGAGGCCGAGTCGCTCGGGGAGCACGGCGTCGAGCGCTCGATCGTCACCCGCGGCGGCTCGGGCTGCCTCGTGCACGACGGTGAGGCGGACCCGGTGTCGATCGACGCCGTCCGGGTCGAGCCGGTGGACACGACGGGCTGCGGCGACGCCTTCATGGGTTCGGTGGCCCTGCGGCTGGCGGCGGGGGACTCCCTCGTCGACGCCGCACGGTTCGCGGTGGGGGTCGGGGCGTACGCCGCGACCAAGGCGGGCGCACAGGCCTCGTACCCGACCACGGCGGAACTCGAGGCGTTCCTGCGGGCGGAGGACGGGCCTCCCGGTCGTTGACCGCTTGCCCGGCCGCTAGCGTTGTGGCATGCGCGTGGGAGTCCTCGACATCGGGTCCAACACCGGCCACCTGCTCGTGGTGGACGCCCACGGCGGCGCCGCGCCGCTGCCGGCGTCCTCGTTCAAGCAGCCGCTGCGGCTGGCCGAGCACCTCGACGACGCCGGCGCGGTGACGCCCGAGGGCGTGGACGCGCTGACGCGGTTCGTCGCGGATGCCGTGCGCGTCGCCGAGGAACGCGGCTGCGAGGACATGCTCGCCTTCGCGACCTCGGCCGTGCGCGACGCGGTGAACTCCGACGAGGTGCTCGCCCACGTCGAGGCCTCGACCGGGGTCGAACTGGCCGTCCTGTCCGGTGGGGACGAGGCGCGACTGACGTTCCTGGCGGTCCGGCGGTGGTTCGGGTGGTCGGCCGGACGTCTCGCGGTGTTCGACATCGGCGGTGGATCACTCGAGATCGCCGGGGGCGCCGACGAGGCGCCGGACGTCGCGTGGTCGATGCCGATCGGTGCTGCACGGCTCGCCCGCTCGTACTTCGCCGCGGGCACCCCGACGGAGGACGACGTCCGCCGCATCCGGCACGAGATCCGCGTGGAGATCGCCCGCGACGCCGGCAAGTTGCTCCGCGCCGGTCGGCCGGACCGTGCCGTGGCGACCTCGAAGACCTTCCGGTCGATCGCGCGGATCTGCGGGGCGGCGCCCTCTGGTGCCGGTCCGCTCGTGCCGCGGGTGCTCGACGGTGACGTGCTCCGGTCGAAGCTGCCCGCGCTCCTGACCATGTCGGTCGACGAACTCGCGACGCTGCCCGGGGTGTCGGCGAGCCGGGCGCACCAGGTGGTGCCGGGTGCGCTCGTGGCCGAGGCCTGCCTCGACATCTTCGACCTGCCGGCGCTGGAGATCTGCCCGTGGGCGCTCCGCGAGGGCGTGATCCTTGAGCGGCTCGACCAGCTGTCGGTGCTGGGCAACTCCCAGTAGTGACCGTTATGGTCAGTACATGACCAAAACGGACACACCCCGTGCGCTCGTCCCCGGTGCACTCTGGACGGTCGCGGGAGTCGGATGGCTCGTCGGCGAAGCCGTCTCGGCGTCGGCGTTCCCCGGCTACAGCTACGCGACGAACTACATCTCCGACCTCGGGGTCCCCGACGTCGGCGCGTTCCAGGGGCGGTCCATCGACTCACCGCTGCACGTGCTCATGAACACGACGTTCATCGGGCAGGGCGTCCTGTTCGGGATCGCAGCGGTGCTCGCCGTCGTGGTGTTCCGTGCCGCGTCCCGCCGTGCGCGGGTGGCGACCGCGGTCCTCGCCGTGGTCCACCTGGTCGGGATGGTCCTGGTCGGCTCGTTCCACGGCAGCCAGACGAGCACCGACGGCGGCACCATCGTGTTCCACGTGCTCGGCGCGGCGGCAGCGATCACGACCGGCAACCTCGTGGCGATCACCGCCGGCATCGGGTCCCGGGCGCTGCGGGCACCGGCGGCCTACCGGATCGCGAGCGTCGTGCTCGGGATCCTCGGCCTCGTCTCCCTCGTGATGCTCGTCGTGGACTCGTCGTCGACGGTGTTCGACGTGCTCCCCGACGGCGTGTGGGAGCGTGCGTCCGTGTACACGATCGTCGCGTGGGAGCTCATGACCGGGATCACCCTGCTGGTCGCGGGGACCCGGCGGCGGGCGGCACGGGCCTCGGCGGTCCGCGCATGACCCGCCCCGCGCGCCGTGCTCGGCCCTCTGCCGAGGAGATCAACGGGGACGTCCTGGACATCACCGCCGGACTCATCGCCCGCCGCGGCATCAAGGACACCGCCGTGCAGGCCGTCGCCGACCAGGCCGGCTACTCGAAGGCGGGCATCCTCGCCCGGTTCACGAGCAAGGAGCTGCTCGTCGAGGCCGCGCTCGCGCAGTGCGCCGTGCAGACCGAGGCGATCCGGGCAGCTGCCTCCGACGCCCCCGCGGGGGAGTCCCGCGACGCCGCAGCGCTCGCGGGGATCGTCGACCTCGCACTCGCCCGGCCGGGGTGGGCGGAACTCGCCCTCGCGGCGTTCACCCTGCGGCGCGGGGACGACGTCGGCGTCCGGCTCGAACCGGTCGCCGCGACGCTCCTCGACGTGTTCGGCATCGACATGGCCGACGCCACGGCCACCCCGCTGGACCGGCGGGCGCGGGTCTCCGGGGCGTTCGGTGCGATCGTGATGCTCGCGCTGACGTACGAGACCGAGGTCTCCGCCGCCGAGGCCCGGCCGCACATGCTGCAGATCGGATGGGACGCCCTCGGCCACGGTGGGCCCGTGCCGCTCGGGGTCGTCGGTTAAGCCCGCTCGGACCTCGGCGGAGCGAGCAGCCACGGACGGATCAGCTTCGTCACGAAGGGCAGCACCCAGAACGTCATGATCGGTGTGAGCACGAGCGTCGTGATGAGCACCCGCGGCAGCGCTGCGAGTCCCGCGAACGACGGCACGAGCAGCCCGACGACGATCGTGAACGCCAGGTTCACCGGGAAGAAGCCGAGCCAGATGCTCACCGCCTGCTTCCACCGCGGGGGAGCGCTCGATGCAGGGGCGTCCTGCGGGACGTCGAACCAGCCCTCGATACCGGTGCGCTTCTCGACGCGGGACTCCACGACCAGGTCGCGACCGAGGTCGAGCCAGCGCAGCCGGTCGTCGGAGTTCTCCCACGTGGCCAGGGAATCGTGGTCGGCGAAGCGGTAGAGCATGTGCCACTCGCGGGACTGCGCCCGGGACCGCACCCACCCGGAGCCGAGGAACCCCGGGTACCGGTTGGCGAGGTTCACGCCGGACTGCACCCAGTGGGTGACCTCGGGGATGCGGTCGGGTTCGACCAGGCGGGTGATGGACACGGTGACGGGCGGGCCGGCGGTCTCGGGTGACGACTGCAGGCTCCCTGGCTCTTGTGGAGTCATGGGTCCAGTGTCGCGGACGCGTGTTACCGGCTCGTGTCGTGTCTCCGTCCGTGCTTGACTGGTCCGATGACGCCGCAGCGAATCATCGGGATCGGCTACGAGGGATCTGACCTCGACGGACTCATTGCAAAGCTGCGCCTCCGCGGTGTAGACCACGTCGTGGACGTCAGACTGAACCCGATCTCACGAAAGCGCGGCCTCTCGAAGACGGCGTTGCGGGCAGGGCTGGGCGCGGCGGGCCTCGGCTACAGCCACCTCCGCGCACTCGGAAACCCCAAGACGAACCGCGATGGTTTCGCAAGCACGACCGGCCCCGCGGCGGATGCAAGCCGGACTGCGTACCGGCAACTCCTGCGATCGGAAGCAGCGCAGGATGCACTCTCACAGATCCGGGAGCTCGCCACCGGCCATCGCGTCGCGCTGATGTGCTTTGAGGCCGACGGATCACACTGTCATCGGGAACTTGTCCTGGAGGCGCTCGGCGTCGGGGCGCTTGCCCTCGTGGTCTGACTCAGAAGAGCGTCGAACCCCAGTCCGAGTCCCTCGGTACGTGGTGGATTCCGAGCGCCGAGAAGCTCCTTCGTTTCGGAGGGTCGGCGATGTTGCCGACGAACAGCGATGTGCGCCGGTCGGAGCTGAACTGCTCATCGCCGAACTTGCGCTCGATCTGGGCTTTCAGCGCATCGTCCGAAAGGTGCCGCTGATGGTACTGCAGCGCCGACAGCTCGAAATCGAGCAGAGACGGTTCGTGACCGGGGCAACTCGCGGTGTCGCACCGGTACCGGATCTTCACCACGAACCGCGGCGGCTGCAGCGGCGCTCGTGCAGAGCCCGGATCGTCGAAGAGCGTCGGCTGTGAAACTGCGGCTTCGACCGCCCGCTGTTGCGATTGCGACCAGCCCTTGTGCCGGCTGATGACAAGGCGATCGAAGCGAGCCACATGCACAAGGCCGAGGGACTGAGAGTCCTGATGGCGGTGCACTCCCGCAATCAGATCGCACATGCTCGGGCCGATCAAGGTCGAGAGGACGCGTTCGCGTGCGGCTTTCTGTTTGAGGTTGGTCGTGACGCGAAGTGAGTCCCAGATCGGTCGACGACTCTCGTGGCGACTGTCTGACTTCGCGGGGATCGTGTCGACCTCGATCACGTCGTACTTCTTGAACTGCTGATCTGTCGAGAGATGCCGGAAGGGCACCGGGTACAGGCGGACCCAGTCGCGCCGGTCGCCATCGACGCGCACGCCGGCAACGCAGACCGTGTCGATGTAGGTGTTCGAGGGCTCGGGTGCCGCCTTGACCGTGACCAGCACCTGCATCCGTTCCGGCATTCGCCACCCCTCTCGCCCTGAAATCTCAGCATACTGGGCTGCGAGGCCGTCCGCATCGGGCGGCTCGGGCTAGCTCGCCTGCTTCTTCTCGGCGGGTGCCTTCTTCGCCGGGGGCTTCTTGGCGGGCGCCTTCTTCTTCGCAGGGGCCTTCTCCGCCGTTGACTTCTTCGCCGCGGCCTTCGCAGCCGGCGCCTTCGCGGCCGGTGCCTTCTTCGTCGAGCCGGACGCGCTCGAGTCGGAACCCGACGACGAACGTGAGCTCGACGCCGAACGCGACCCCGAGCCTCCTGTCCGCTTCTTGTCCACGGACGCACGCAGGGCGGCCATCAGGTCGAGGACGTCACCGCCCTCGCCCTCGTCGTCCTCGTCCTCCTTCGCGCCGAACGTCTTCTCGGTGTCGATGTCGTCACCGGCGTCGAGCTTGGCGTCGATGAGCTGCTGCAGTTCCTCTTGGTAGGAGTCGGTGTAGCGGTCGGGATCGAAGTCCGTCGACATGCTCTCGACGAGCGACGAGGACATCTTCAGTTCGTTCGCGCTGACCTTCACCGACGAGTCCAGCGCCGTGAAGTCGGCGGCTCGGACCTCGTCGCCCCACAGCAGCCCCTGCAGCAGGATCACGTCGTCGTGAACACGCAGCACGCCGAGCCGGGTCTTCTGGCGCAGCGTGAACTGCACGATCGCGAGCCGGTCGGTCTTCGCCAGGGTCTCGCGCAGCAGCACGTAGGCCTTCGGCGAGCGCGAGTCGGGCTCCAGGTAGTACGTCTTCTCGAACATCATCGGGTCGACCTGGTCGACGGGCACGAACTCGAGCACCTCGACCTCGTGCGACTGCTCCTCGGGGAGCTGCTTGAAGTCGTCCGCAGTGAGCACCACGGTCTTGTCGCCGTCGTCGTAGGCGCGCTGAATGTCGGCGTACTCGACCTCGTGCCCGAACTCGCAGACGCGCTTGTAGCGGATGCGGCCCTTGTCCTCGTCGTGGACCTGGTGCAGGGACACGTCGTGCGTCTCAGTGGCCGCGTAGACCTTGATGGGCACGTTGACGAGCCCGAACGCGATGGAGCCCTTCCAGATCGACCTCATGCGCACATGATGCCCGTGTCCGCACGGGAGCGCCCGCAGTGTCGCTGGATGCGACGGGATGTCCGCGGTCGCTGGTACCCATGACACATGTTCGAGGGGATCATGCGGACGGTGCAGTCGCTGACCGGAGCCGGGGTCGTGGTGGCGGTCGGGACGCTGCTCGTGTTCGTGCGCGGAGCGCTGCGACCGGCCGACCTGCAGCAGCGGATCGACGACCGGACAGCACGGTGGCTGATGCCCTTCCTGCGCTCGGGCGGTGCGGTGTCGCAGGCGCAACGACAGCAGATCGCCGCGCTGCTGCCGGCTCGCGACGACCCGACACCACCCGGGACGGAGGCGCTCGTCGCGCTCGAGCCATGGCTCCGGGACCCCGGTCGGACGCGTGCGGAACTCGTCGTGCGGTCCAGGGCGCACGCCGTCCGGCGGCTCGACGCTCACGACCGTGCCCTGAAGGGGGCGCCGACCTTGCGCGCGGCGCTCTGGAGGACACGGCTGGCCGGGTGCACGGACGAGCTCCGATCGCTCGTCGACGCCGCTGTGTGGCTCGTCCGCGCCGCCACCGACCGACGACGTCTCCGTCTGTCCGGGCATCTCGCCGCCTGGGTCGGTGGCGGCGGTGCGTTGCTGAGTGCGGTCGTGGTCGCCGGCGGCACGTCGCGGGGTGTGGCGGACGCCGCCGGCGAGATCAGTACCTCCGCGGCAGTCCTCGCACTCCTCGCCGCGCTGGTCGGCCCCGCGCGGCATCGGTTGTGCGCCGCCGCGGCGGACCTCCGAGCCCTCCCACCGCGCTTCCGCGTCGTGATGACGCTCGGAACCTTGGTGGTCCTCGCGCTCGTGGCCCTCTGGCAGACCGGCACCATCCGTGCCCTGTGGGCCTGGACGGCGCAGCTCGCCGACGACCTCCCGACCTCCTGGTCCGTGCTGCTCGGCGGAGCGGTGTCCGGGCTGATGCTCCTGGCGGTGGTCATCGGTGGGGTACGGTCCGCACTCACGCGTGGCGTCCCGCTGCACGACCGGTTGATGACCATCGGTGCGGTCGTCCTCCTCGGCGGCGCTGCCGTCGTCGGTGTCGTCGCTCTCGTACCGGTCGCGGCTCCGTTCCTCAGCGTCGCGACGATCGCATGGATCACCACGCTCGTCGGCGTCACCGTGGCGGCCGGTGTCGTGCGGATCACCGATGACCACCGCCTGGCGACTGGGCTCGCGGCGGCCGGCCGTCCGGTCCGTCGCGGCAGCTGGCCGTACGCGACCGCGTCGGTCGTGATTGCGTTCACGGCGGCCTGGATCCTGACGAGCGTGGTCGGCACGACGACCACCTCGGTGGTCGCGCAGCTCGTCGGGGTGGCCGCGGGACTCGCGCTGGGGCCGCTGTCCGTGTGGGCCGCTGTGTGCCTCTGGCTTGCCGATCGCCGCATCCGGCGGGCGGACGAAGCGTGGCGACTCGCTGGCGCGCCCGGCCGCACCGTCGCCGGCGGAGGCGAGAGTGCAGCCGCGTCGAGTGAGTCGTCCACAGATCCGGGTTCGCTGGACCGTCGACCGGTCGACGCGAGCACGATGGGCGCATGAGCCAGCTCGACAAGCAGGACCCGCGCTCGCAGTTCGCCAGGCCGCCGTTCCCCGCGCAGACGCAGCAGGGGTCCGGGCTGGCCAGTGCGATGGACCCGCCGCCCGACCACGGTGAGGTCTCCTACCTCGGCACGGGGCGCATGCGGGGGTACCGCGTGCTCGTCACGGGTGCCGACTCCGGCATCGGCCGAGCCGCGGCGATCGCGATGGCGAAGGAAGGGGCCGACGTCGCACTGAACTCCCTGCCCGAGGAGATCGACGACCTGACCGAGGTCCGTGACGTCATCGCCGACCTCGGTCGCAACGCCGTGATGCTGCCCGGTGACCTGACGGACGAGGGCTTCTGCGACGAACTCGTCCGGACGGCGGTGCGCGACCTCGGCGGGCTGGACGCCCTCGTCCTGGTCGCCGGACACCAGCTGGTGCACGAGGACGTCACCGAGCAGTCGACCGAGGACTTCGACCGCACGATGAAGGTCAACCTGTACTCGCTGTTCTGGCTGGTCCGGGCAGCCGTGCCGCACATGGCGCCGGGCAGCGCGATCGTGACGACGAGTTCGGTGTCCGCGTACCAACCGCAGGACCGCATGATCGACTACGCGGCGACGAAGGCCGCGATCACCACCTACACCAACGGCCTCGCGCGGCAGCTCGCGGCGAAGGGCATCAGAGCGAACACCGTGGTGCCCGGGCCCGTGTGGACGCCACTGCAGCCGATCAGCTACCCGGGCGACGAGATCGCACGGTACGGCCAGGACACCCCCTTCGGCCGGCCGGCGCAGCCCGTCGAGCTCGGCAGCGCCTACGTGTACCTGGCGGGGCCGGAGTCGTCGTACACCTCGGGCACGACCCTGACGGTGGCGGGAGCGACCGGGGTGGCGCTGTGAGTCCGGCGGCCCGCAAGACCGTCGTCCTGGTCGGCGAACGGCGACTGGCGCTGACGAACACGGACAAGGTGCTCTACCCCGAGACCGGCACGACCAAGGGGCGGGTGATCGAGTACTACGAGCGTGTGGCGCCGTGGATGATCCCGCACGTCAAGGACCGTCCAGTGACCCGGAAGCGGTGGGCGAACGGCGTCGACGGCAAGGTCTTCTTCGAGAAGAACCTGCCGGACTCCGCCCCGGACTGGGTCCGCCACCACACCATCCACCACTCCGAGCACGACAACGAGTACCCGATCGTCGACGACCTGCCGACCCTCGTGTGGATGGCGCAGCAGGCCGCGCTGGAACTGCACGTGCCGCAGTGGCGGTTCGGCCCGCGCGGTGGGCAGCAGAACCCGGACCGGCTCGTGCTCGACCTGGACCCCGGCGAGGGCGTCGGCCTGCCCGAGTGCGTCGAGGTGGCGGTCGCGGCACGCGAGATCCTGCACGGCATGGGGCTCGACCCGTACCCGGTGACCTCCGGTTCGAAGGGGATCCACCTCTACGCCGCGCTCGACGGCCGGTCGACCACGGCGAACGTCTCCGACGTCGCGCACGAACTCGCGAAGGCGCTCGAGCACGACCTGCCCGACCTGGTGCTGTCGTCGATGAGCCGGGCCGAGCGGACGGGCAAGGTGTTCGTCGACTGGTCGCAGAACAACGGCAACAAGACGACGATCGCGCCGTACTCGCTGCGCGGCCGCGAGCGGCCGACGGTCGCAGCACCCCGCACCTGGAAGGAACTCGAGGAACGCGGGCTCGCGCAGCTCACGTTGGACGAGGTCCTCGAACGCCTGCAGGCGCACGGGGACCACCTGCACCCGGTCGCCTCCGCCTCGCTGGCCGTCGGGCGCGACGACCACGGTCACTGGGACAGCGACCGGACCGAGCGTGCGAACGAGGCCGAGCAGCCGGCTCGCGACCGGCTCACTGCCTACCGCGCGAAGCGCGACGCATCGAAGACGCCGGAACCGGTGCCCGAAGGAGCCCCCACGGTCCGGAAGGACGGCACCCCGACGTTCGTGATCCAGGAGCACCACGCCACCCGCGACCACTACGACTTCCGGCTGGAGCACGACGGTGTGCTGGTGAGCTGGGCATTGCCCAAGGGCGAACCGACCGACCCGGGCAAGAACCACCTGGCCGTGCAGACCGAGGACCACCCGCTCGAGTACGGCGCGTTCGAGGGCACGATCCCGAAGGACGAGTACGGCGGCGGCACGGTCACGCTCTGGGACGACGGCACCTACGAGCTCGAGAAGTGGCGCGAGGGCGAAGAGGTCATCGTCACCCTGCACGGTCGGACCGGCGGCGCTCGCCGACTGGCGCTCCTGCACACCCGCGGTCGGGGCGGAGCGGGCGACGAGAAGAACTGGCTCATCCACCGCACGAAGGAGCAACCCGACAAGCTGGCGGACGCCGGCGGCGCGACGGACGCGGGGCGGGCCTCCCGTCCCTCTGCCGCGCACCGAGACGGACAGCGGCGCATCAGCGGAGCCAGCCCTGCGGACACCCCTCCGGGGGACCGACGGACCATGCAGGCCACCCTGGCGAAGGACGCACCCCGGCTGGACCCGGCCGACTGGGCGTTCGAGATGAAGTGGGACGGCGTCCGTGCGCTCGCCACCGTCCGGGACGGCTCGGTCACGCTGCGGAGCCGGAACGACAACGACCTGACGGAGCAGTACCCGGAACTGCAGGAACTCGGCGACCGTGCCGGGGTCGACGGCGTCTTCGACGGCGAGATCGTCGCGTTCGACGACCGGGGGCGCCCGAGCTTCCAGCTCCTGCAGAACCGGATGGGCCTGACGAAGGCGCGCGAGGTGCGGGCGGCGCAGCAGACGACCCCCGTGCGGTTCCTGGTCTTCGACGTGCTCGAGGCCGACGGGCACGAACTCACCCGCCTCGCGTACGACGCCCGGCGGCAAGCGCTCGAGACGGTCGTCGAGCCCGGCGGGGCGATCGACGTGCCGCCAGCCTCGCAGGGTGACCTCGACGGCGTGATGGCGTCGTCGCAGGAGCAGGGCCTCGAAGGGGTCGTCGCGAAGAAGCGCAGCTCGAAGTACGCCGAGGGCAGGCGGTCCGAGGCCTGGCTGAAGCTGAAGCACCACGCCACGCAGGAAGTCGTGGTCGGTGGGTGGAAGCCTGGCAGTGGTCGTCGAGCGGGCGGGATCGGCTCGTTGTTGCTCGGCGTGCCCGGTCCGGACGGTCTCGAGTACGTCGGCAAGGTCGGCACCGGGTTCCGTGACCGCGACCTCGACGAGATCGCCGCAGCGCTGCGACCGCTCGACCGGAAGACCTCGCCGTTCGTCGACGTGGCCCGGATCGACGCACGGGACGCGCACTGGGTGACGCCGAAGCGGGTGGGCGAGGTCGAGTTCGCCGAGTGGACCGGTGACGGACGCCTGCGGCAGCCGTCCTGGCGGGGCTGGCGTCCGGACAAGGACCCCGAGGACGTGGTGCGCGAACACTGACCTGCTCGCCGGACCGGCCGCCATGTGCCGGCTCGCGAACGCGCTGATGCGTGCGCATGGGGTCCGCCCGTGGCGAAATTCCGTCCCCCGTCCGGCGCTCGGGCGGGGGACGTTTCCACCCGTCCGGCCGCCGGTCCGCCGCCGACTGTTACGTTCGCCGGGACGAAAGGGCCTGGGGATGAGCTCGAGCAAGTACCTGCCGCCGTACACGGCCGAAGAACGCGTCGCGATCAACGGGGATCGTGCCGCACGGATCCCGGTCGATCCGGGGGCCGTGGTGACCGACACCGAAGCGACCTACGCGGACTTCCTCGCCGACGAGACCGACGAGTAGCCGCCGGGGCGGGGGAGAAGACGGCCCGTGCACCGGATCAGGGAGCGCACGGGCCGCCGTCGAAGCACCGTGACCGACCCTTCAGGGATGGCCGGCCACGGCGCGCTCGCACCAGGCGCGCGGAGGCGTACCTGGTAGGCACGTACTAAGGACGTGACGAACACCCGATTCGTCACACGAGAATCCGAGATCCGCGAAGAGGAGCTGCTCCTGTCCAGCGACGAAGCCCTCGCGGCGTTGTCCGACGCCTCGCTCGTCGAGCGCAGCGCCGACGGCGACACGGCCGCGTTCGGGGTGCTGATCCGTCGGTACGGACCGCACATGCGGGCCTACGCGGCTCGGATCCTCGGGTACGGCGACGGCGAGGCCGACGACGCCGTCCAGGAAGCCGCACTGCAGGCCTGGCAGCGCATCGACCGGGTCGAGGACCCGGATCGGGTGCGCAACTGGCTCTTCCGGATCGCGGCCAACAAGGCCCTCGACCGGCTCCGCGGGCGGCACCCGCACGCCGACCTCGAAGCGATGGTCGACGCCCCGGACGAACGACCCGTCGACGAGGTGGTCGCCACCCGGATGCAGGTGCGGGAACTCGCGCGTATCGTGCAGGCACTCCCGGATGCACAGCGCGCCGTCTGGGTGATGCGCGAGGTGGGTGGGGCGCCCTACGCCGAGATCGCCGAGGCGACCGGGTTGCCCGCGCCGACCGTCCGCGGGCTGCTCGCACGTGCGCGGCGACACGTGCTCGAACAGATGGAGGGGTGGCGATGACCGACGACGTCGACGACCGTCACGGTGCCTTCACGCTGGACGAACTCTCCGACTACCTCGACGCCGACCGGACTCCTGTCCGGGCGGACATCGAGGGTGATCCCGAAGCCGTCGCCGCACTGGAGCGGCTGCAGGCCCTGCGGGTGGCATCACGGGACCTGCTCGACACCGAGGCATCGGCGGACGGCGACGAACGCTGGATCAGCTCGGTGCTCGCGTCCATCCGGACGACCGCCCACGCCGGACGCGACATCCCGGTCCCCGACGACGATCCGGCCGCGCACCTGGTCGTGACCGAGGGGGCTCTGCGCGGACTCGTCCGTACCCTCGGTGACGACGTGCCCGGTGTCGTCGTCCGGCGGACCCGGTTCAGCGGGGACGTCGGGGTGCCCGGCGGCGCCGTGGACGTCGACGTCACCATCGTGGCCACGCTCGAGGCATCGGTGTCGGACCGTGCCGAGGCGCTCCGGGCACACATCACGTCGGTGCTCGGCGCGCACGCACCGTTCCGGATCCGCAGTGTCGTCGTCCGCGTCGCCGACGTCGTGGTCGGGGGCACACCGTGACCGCGGACGTCCGGGTGCTCTCCCGCGAACTCACCTCCGTCGTCCTCGCGGTGCCGGGCGTCCGGTCGGTCCTGCCGCCCGGACCCGGGCTCGCCACGCTCGTCCGCGACGTCCGCTCCGTGCTCGAAATCCCGCGGGACGGTGGGGCCGTGCTCGTGCAGGACCGCCCGGACGGGGCGCGGATCCGCGTGGTCGTCACGACCAACCGGGCCGTGCCGACGATCACGGTCATCCGGGCCGTGCGTGACGCCGTCGTGACCGCAGCGCGCCACTCCCTCGGAGCATCGCCCTCCGACGTCACCGTCCGCGTCGTCGAGATCGACTGAGCGTCAGGCGGCCGGTGCCGGTCCGTCCGACGGCTCGGCGTCGTCCGCGACGGGGAGGTCCTCGTCGACGAGCTCGTCCTCGCCGGGCTCGGACACCTCGGCCGCAGCGGCCTTGGCCTCGTCGATGGACTCCTGCGAGCGGCGGAGGAGGTCGTCGTCGTGTGCAGTCTGGTCGCTCATGCTCCAGGAGGCTACGCGGGCGTGCCTGTGTCGGCGTCCCGGCGTCCGGCCGGGCGGTGCGACCCCCAGTGTGTCCTGCCCCGCGGATCGGTCCTCGGGTGGGGCGGCTCGAAGTCGACCGCCGAGGTCGGAGCCGGTGACGAGGGCATCGCCGGCGCGGCCGGTGCGCCGTACGCGTCCGCCGCATCGAGCACGGCGCGCGTCGCCGCAGCGGCCGTGCGCAGGGCGTCGCCGATCGGCATCGCCCGGTGGCCGGGGGTCCGGACCTCGACGCCCCACGGCTCGTCGAAGCCGAGCTCCCGGACGGTGCGCACGAGCCCCGGCAGGTCCCACGCGCCCGCGCCGGGCAGGTACCGTGCCTCGCGGGCTTCTTCGGACAGGGTCATGCCGGCCGGGGTGTGCAGGAGCCCGTCGCTCAGTTCGACCGCCGCGAGCGTCGCGGGCGCGACCGCCTGGCGGATCGACGCCAACGTGGACCCGCCCCGCAGGGTGTGCATCGCGTCGAGCAGCAGCCCGCCGTTCGGGTGACCCGCCGCCACGACGAACCGCGAGGCCCGTTCGATCGTCGGCAGGTTCGACCACGGCTCGGGTTCGAGGACGAGCTGCGCGCCGACGGCCGCGGCCTGGTCGGCCAGCACGGTCCAGTCGTCGGCCATAGTGATCGGTGAAGCGCCGGGCAACGTCGTGTCAGCACGAGCGATCACCTGCCAGGCACGGAGCGCCGCGGCGGCCTCGAGGACCACCCCGCGGTCGGCGGCGTCGTCGTCGGCCCGGCTCGTGCAGGTCCACCAGCGGTCGAGCGGCCCCAACTGGACCCAGACGATCCCCGCACCGTCGAGCATGCGGCGGAGTTCGGCGAAGCCCGTCGTCGCACGCACCTCGTGCAGGTCGTCGAGCGACAACGAGAGCCCGGCGAACCCAGCGGCACCGACCGCGTGGACCCGTTCGCTGATGGGCTCGTCGCCCGCCCACGTCCACGACGTCGCCAGCAGATCGTGTTCCATCACGGCCGTACCTCCGTCATCCCGGAGCAGCTGCAGACGCCCGTCGCGATGGTCCTGCCCCGTGTGTGTGACGCCGCGATCCCCACCTGGCGTCGAACCAGGGATACCCGGCGTGTCTGCGAGCCCTCCCAGCGGCGCGTCACACTGCGGAAACGCCGGTCAGACGATGCGGGTGCGGACCGTGCCGATGCCGGCGATCGTGCCGACGACGAGTTGTCCGCGTTGCAGGGCCCCGACCCCCTCGGGCGTCCCCGTCATGAGCAGGTCCCCTGGGGCGAGCGTCACCGATCGCGACAGCGCCGCGATCGTCTCTGCCACCGACCAGATCTGCTCGGCCAGGTCACCGACCTGGCGTCGTTCGCCGTCGACGACGAGCTCGATCACACCAGCCGTCGGGTCGATGCCCTGCGCCGGGACGATCGCGCCGATCGGTGCCGAGGCGTCGAACCCCTTCGCCGTGTCCCAGGGCCGACCGAGACGCTTGGCCTCGGCCTGGAGATCGCGTCGGGTGAGGTCGATGCCCACCGCGTAGCCCCAGACGTGGCTGAGCGCGTCGTCGACGCCGATGTCCGCGCCGCCGGTGCCGATCGCAACGACCAGTTCGACCTCGTGCTCGAGCTGCGCCGTCTGCGGCGGGTACGGGGTGTCCGCGTCGTCGACGACGACGGCGTCTGCCGGCTTGGTGAAGAAGAACGGCGGCTCGCGGTCCGGGTCGTGACCCATCTCGCGTGCGTGCGCCGCGTAGTTCCGACCGACGCAGAAGACGCGTCGGACGGGGAAGCGTGCGCCCGTGGTCGTGGGGACGGTCGGGAGGCTCGGGGCCGGGATGACGAGGTCGGTCACGGTCTCAGCGTGGCAGGCTCGCAGGGCGTCGGTTCAGCTCTCACCGAAGGACGCCTCGTACTTGAGCTTCCGCGCGCGGGCGCGCTCCTGCCGTTCGCGCCACTCGATCCGTGCCTGGCGGAGCTCCTCCTCGGCGCCCTTCGCCCGCATCATGGGGCCGTAGTGCGGATCGGCGAGCAGCGCTGGCGTGGTGAGCTCACGTCCGTCCAGCCAGTACTTGAAGTCCCGGTCACTGAGCTTCGAGATCATCGTTCGTCCCTTCGTTCGTCGCTGTCTTCAGGTCATCGAGTGCCTGGCGGACCCAGCGGTCGTCAGCGGTCGTCCAGTCGCGGGTCGTCAGGGCGACCGACATGACAGCAGCGGCCTCTCGCTGCCGCACGTCGTCCGAGGTCGCGCGGTCGGCGACCCACGACCAACGCTGCCACCAGAGATCCCGGTGCCCCAAGAACTCGGTATTTCGCCGCCCGGCCCGCCCGTCGACGACCGACACGACCAACGCGCCGACGGCCACGAGAGCCCCGACCACCGACACGACCGCACTCGTCAACGCGACATCCATGTGGACCACCCTGACGCCACAGGACCGGCCACGCGGCGGGCGTGACCGGTCCTGTGGACGGTGATCCGGGCCTCCCGGCCTGTGCAGGAGGGATCAGGCAGACGGGTCCTGCGGCCACCCCGAGAACTCCCACCCGTCGACGGACGGGTGGTCCTCGCCCCGTGAGTAGGCGTACTCGCGGGCCGCGTCCCGTGCGACGGACAGCCGGTCGAGCAACTCGGCGTGTGCACCCGCGTCGACCCGCGTCAGGGCGTCGTGCGCCAGCGCGAAGCGGTCCATCTCGTTCCGCATGAGCATGTCGAACGGCGACGTCGTCGTGCCCTGCTCCAGGAACCCGTGCACGTGCAGGTCGTCGTGGCCGTTGCGGCGGTAGGTCAGCTGGTGCACGAGCGACGGGTACCCGTGGAACGCGAACACCGTCGGGGTCCCGGGCAGGAAGAGCTCGTCGTACCGCTCGTCGGGGATCGGGTGCTCGTGCTTCCGGGGATCGCCGAGGGCGAGCAGGTCGACGACGTTGACGACCCGGACGCCGACCCCGGGAGCGTGCTGCCGGATGATGTCCGCGGCGGCGACCGCCTCGACCGTGGGGACGTCCCCGGCGCAGGCGAGGACGACGTCGACGCGACCGACGGACTGCTCGGTACCGGCCCAGTCCCAGACCCCGAGACCTGCGTCCGCGTGGGCGACGGCGTCCTCGAGGGACAGGAAGACGGGCTCGGGGTGCTTCCCGGCGACGATCACCTCGATGCGGTCGGTGGTCTCGAAGGCGTGTGCCGCGACGGCGAGCAGCGTGTTGGCGTCGGCGGGCAGCTTGATCCGGACCAGGTCCTGCTGCTTGGACGCGACGACGTCGAGGAACCCGGGGTCCTGGTGGGAGAACCCGTTGTGGTCCTGCCGCCAGACGTGCGACGACAGCAGGATCGACAGGTTCGACACGGGCGCACGCCATTCGATGTCGGTCGAGGACTCGAGCCACTTGGCGTACTGCCCGACCATCGAGTCGATGATGTGGGCGAACGCCTCGTAGGTGTTCAGGAGCCCGTGCCGGCCGGAGAGGACGTAACCCTCGAGCATGCCCTCCAGCAGGTGCTCGGACAGCACCTCGGTCACGCGTCCACGGGCAGCGAGGTGCTCGTCGCCGACCGCGCGTTGTGCCCGCCACACGCGCGAGGTGACGTCGAAGACGGCGTCGAGCTTGTTCGAGATCGTCTCGTCCGGGCCGAAGAGCCGGAACGACGACGGGTTCTTCGTGATCAGCGCTGCCAGCCACGGGCCGAGCGTGCCGGTGGCCGAGGCCGTCGAGCCGGCGGGGACCCCGTACGCGTCGAGCGCGGGCCGGTCGAGGGCCGTCCGGATGCGCCCGCCGTTGGCGTGGGGAGTGGCGCTCATCCGGTCGTCGCCGGTGGGACGGATCGTCGTCATGATCCCGACGGGGTTCCCGTCCGCGTCGAAGAGCTCCTCGGGTCGGTAGGACCGCATCCACTCCTCGAGCTGGGCGCGGTGTGCGGAGTTCTCGCGGACCTCGGACAGCGGCACCTGGTGGGCGCGGAACGTCCCCTCGACCTGCTGGCCGTCGACCTCCTTCGGCCCGGTCCACCCCTTCGGGCTGCGGAGGATGATCATCGGCCAGCGGGGGCGCAGGTCGGCGGCGCCGGCGGGTTGCCCGGCAGCCGCACGTTCGGCCTGGGCCCGGGCCGCGGCCTGGATGTCGTCGATCGATGCGAGCGCTCGACGCAGAGCGCCGTCGAACAGGGCGTGCACGGCGTACGGGTCGTCGTCGACCCGCTTCGAGTCCACCACGATCGGCTCGTAGCCGAGGCCACGGAAGTAGGCGGTCAGGTCCGCACCGGGGATGCGGGCGAGGACGGTGGGGTTCGCGATCTTCCATCCGTTGAGGTTGAGGATCGGGAGCACGGCACCGTCCGACACCGGGTCGAGGAAGGTGTGCGCCTGCCACGACCCCGCGAGCGGGCCGGTCTCCGCCTCACCGTCACCGACGACGCATGCGACCACCAGGTCGGGGTTGTCCAGGGCCGCTCCGTACGCGTGGGCGAGGGAGTAGCCGAGCTCGCCGCCCTCGTTGATCGATCCGGGCGTCTCGGGTGCCGCGTGCGACGGGATCCCGCCGGGGAACGAGAACTGCCGGAAGAAGCGCTGCAGGTCGTCGTCCGCGTACAGCTCGCCCCACGTGCCGTCGAGCCAGGCGTTCGCGTTCATCGCCGGGCCGCCGTGGCCCGGGCCGCAGACGTAGAGGAACTCCCGTCCGGTCTCGGCGATCAGCGCGTTGCAGTGCGCGTACACGAGGTTGAGGGCGGGCGAGGTGCCCCAGTGTCCGAGCAGCCGGGGCTTGATGTCGTCGGGCTCGATCGGCCGCCCCGACAGCGGGTTGTCCAGCAGGTAGATCTGCCCGACCGTCAGGTAGTTGGCGGCACGCCACCAGGCGTCGACCGCCCGGAGTCGGTCGGTGGTGGAGAGCTGTGCAGGAGCCATGCCCCCACGCTACGAAATGCCGGTCCCGTGAACCTCAGGAAACCCGTTCCAAACCGATCGCGGGGGTGCACCGAATGAGTTGCACAGGGCAAAAGCCCAGGGCGCTCTCCGGTCAGACATGGCCGTTGTTCAGCGTACGCACAGGAGCATACGTCGGCCGTCGGCCGGGGTGCCCACACAGCAAAGGACA